>DATAUR010000069.1:0-65403 GCA_036268175.1 Phenylobacterium sp.
GTCGGACGCTCCGTCTGGAGGTCAGCCGCCGCAGCTCCCACCGGCGGCGCCCCTTCCACCGAATGACGGAGCGGCGCCTGCGGGCGATATCGACGACGCGCCGCCGGCGGGCGCTGTCCCCTCGACGGCGGCGGCTTCTGGCGTTCCGTCTGGCGGTCCACCGTCGCAACCCTCGCCGGCGGGCTCCGCCGTCCCAGATGGCGGGGCGACGTCCACAGGCGATCCCAGCGGTCAAGGTTCGTTTCAGGTCGCGCTCGGACCGTTGGCCAAAGCCGGGGTGAAGACGCTGATGCACGCGACGGGCGCCGATCAGACCTTCGACCGCACGATTGGACGGATCACCGGCGGGACGTTTCAGCCCGGCGATATCAAAGCTCTGGAAGATCGCGCCCTGACGGCGGCAGGACCCGACGATGTCGCGATCTTGCGAAGTATCGCCGATGGGGCGCCGATCGTTCTGAGCAGCGCGCAGAAGGCGTCGATCGACGGCCTCATGGGCAAGCTCGGCTCAGACGCCCTGGCCACCCGGGCGAGGGCCGCATATCAGAAAGCTGTAGATGCCGGACAGATCAGGGTTCAGTAGTTTGCTGCGATGGCCGCTGCCCAGGTCAGCCTTGCTGGTCTGGGTCTGGTCGGCCTTGCCGATCAGCGTCGGACTGTTTTTCGGGTGCGCCGGGACGCCGCTGGAATCCGCGTGTGAGGCGTTTGGGAACACCGACATCTCGCTGCCATGGGGGCTGCCGGGGACCATGATCCTGCTGGCGCCGCGTGAGGCGCCGTTGGCCGTCGAGCTGCTGTTTCCCCTGGCCTTCACCGTCCTGTGCCATTGGGCCATTCGCCGGTTCCTGCCGGCGCGCATCCCGGCCTGGCAGTGCGCGCTCTTGCTTGTGGTCTGGTCGCTTCTTGGCCTGGTGACCCTCATAGGGTTCCTGTTCGTTCCCATCTATAAGTGGAGCGCGATCCGGAGTTTGTGGAGCCGGTAGGCGCAGCTTCCCGCGCCGTTTTCTTCTCTTCAAAAGCCGCTCTTCGGGGCGGCTTTTTTCATGGGCACATGCAATGGCGATCACGACCTATGCCGAGCTGCAGGCGGCGGCGGCCAACTGGCTGGTGCGCGCCGACCTGACCGCGCGGATTCCGGAATTCATCGCGCTCGCCGAGGCGCGGCTGAACCGCGTGCTGCGGGCAAGGCTCGCGGAGACCGAGGCCTCCCTGACGGCGACGCCGGGCCAGCGCACCATCCCGCTGCCCGCCGGGTTCGCCGAGCCCCTGGCCCTGTGGATCGTCGAGGGCGGCGTCCGCGAGCCGTTGCGGTTCGTCGAGCCCAGCCTGACCGACGCCTCGAGCCTGGTGGGTCGGCCGCGGAGTTGGTCGATCGATGGGGCGAACCTGGCGTTCGAGCGGCCCTGCGACCAGGCCTATGGCTTCGTGCTGCGCCTGCTGACGAGGTTCGCGCTATCGGACGCCGCGCCGACCAACGCGCTGCTCAGCGATTATCCCGACGCCTATCTGTTCGCGACGCTGTGCGAGGCGGGGCCCTTCCTGCGCGATGACCCGCTGACCCAGGCCTACGAAGAGCGGCTGACCCGCGCGATCGACGAGATCAACACCAAGGACGCCCGCGCGCGGGCCGCCCGCAGCCTGGTCACCGACACCCCGCGCCATCTGCGCGCCGACTTCGACATCACCCGAGGAACCTGAACATGCTGACGCCCATCGGGCCGGGGATTCCGCCCGCCTTCCACGCCGTCCTGACGTCCATGCAGGACGCGATCCGCGCCCTGCAGACGCCCGCCGCGCCGCAGCCGGTGTTCGCGGTCGCGCAGGCCGGGCTGCCGCCGGCGGCCAGCTATCGGCAGTGCGCGATCCTGGTCAGCGATCTCAACCTGCTGGCCCATTCCGACGGGGTCCACTGGATCCGCGAAGACACCGGCGCGGTGATCGTCTGATGCCCTCGTCGTGGTCCACCTCCCTCCGCTTCGAGCTGCAGTTCACCGGCGAAAACATCAACCTGTGGGGCGACAAGCTGAACGCCGTCCTGACCCACGCCGACTTCGCGGTGGCGGGATGTCTGGTGAAGGCGTTGACGGCCGACGATATCCTGACGACGGCCAATTCCGGTGACGACGAGGCTCGCGCGGCGATCGTGAAGTTCACCGGCGTCGGACCCTTCACGGTCACCATTCCCAGCGTCTCGAAGACCTATGATGTCTGGAACGCCTGCACCGGCGCCGTGACCCTGACCACTGGGGCGGGAGCGTCGGTGACGGCGGCGCCAGGCGAGGTGGTCCGAGTCGTCTGCGACGGCGCCAATGTCGTGCGATCGCAGGGGACGGTCTTCACCGACCAGCGCCTGCAGGGCCTAGCCGACCCGGTGGCTCCGCAAGACGCCGCCACCAAGGCCTATGCCGACGCGCTCGCGTTCACCGCCAACGCCGGGGTGCTGCCCGGGCAGGTCGGCAGCGCGGGAAAGTTCCTCACGACCGACGGAGTCACCGCCAGCTGGCAGGCGATCTCCACCGCCGACCTTTCCGACAACGCAGCCTTTCTCGGGCGGGCCGTCGCGCTCGCCGTCGTTCTCTAAGGAGCCCAGACCATGGCCGGCACAGCCAATTCCATCATCACGCCGCAGATGCCGAAATCGGCGCATGTGGCGACCACAACGGCGAACTCGACCTACTCGACGACGCCCACCAATTCGGTGCTGCTGGCGACCGCCGGCGCGAACGGCTCGAGGCTGACGCGCCTGCACGCCATTCCGACCGCGACGGTGACCACCGCCAACCAGCTCCAGGTATTCCGCTCGCTGGACGCCGGCACGACCAAGTACTTCGCCGACAGCCAGGCGATGGCCACCTACAGCCTGACCCAGTCCACTCAGGCCCCGAAGACCGACTTCGGCTACTCCGACGACAACCCGATGATCCTCGCCCCCGGCGAGCAACTCTGGGTCGCCACCGGCGAGAGCCAAGCCGTCGCCTGGGTCGCCGAATGGGGTGACTTCTAGTGAGCAGTTCCCAAGCGCTCCGGGGGTTCGTCGGTCAGTCGATGGCGGCGAAGAAGTCATACTTGGACGCGGTTTTCGATCTCGTCGCGAGCGCAGATGCGACATCTGGCTCGGGATCGATCACGGCACCGGTTGCCTGCCAGATGCTCATTTATATTCACGGGCCAGGCGGATCCGGAGCATCCGGCGGCATTGGCGGAGGCGGAGGTGGCGGGGCGGCGCTCTTCAAGCGAACATCGATTGGGCCACGCCAAGTCATCACCTTCCAGGTCGGCGCCCCCGGTGCCAGCATGCTTAGCGGAGACGGAAACGCCGGAGCGCCATCGAGTGTGACGCTGCCCGACGGGTCGGTCCTCGTAGCCGGTGGCGGTGGTCCGGGGCTGATCGCTGGCGGCGGCGGTGCTGGCGGCGTGGCAACAGGTGGTGACCTCAACCGCGGCGGCGGTGCCGGAGGCGCTACAACGCTCGCAGGTTTGAGCGGTGGCCCCGGTGGAGGCACGGGTGGCGCTCCCAACAGCAATCAGGGCGGAGGAGGCGGAGGTGCGGGATTTGGCGATCAAGGCGGTGGGGCCGTCCAAGGCGGGAACGGATCACCCGGCTCGACCAGCGTGACGCCGCCGAACGGCGGGGACTATGGTGCGGGATCGGGGGCCGCTGGAGGGGGTAGCCCCAGCGGATCCGGTGGAGACGGCCGCGTCTTGATTCTTTTCGTTCGCGCTCACTGATCCTCGACGAGCGTGAACAATTCGTTCCAGGCCTCTCTTCGAAAGGCTTCCCGACCAGGAATCGGATCCGCGCCTGCAAGGTACTGATCTTCCTCTGGCCAAGCCCGCCAGAGCTTGGCCATATCGCCCCTCAAAGGGCTCTCCGCCGCGTAGGAACTTCTCGCTAGGGCCTGCGCCGCAGTCTGTTCAATGAGCGCGTCCACTCCTCTACCCTACCCTAAAGCATCGAGCGTGCCGAGCACCGAAACGTCGCGTCGACCGAACACGAGACGCGATGCCGGTCGGAACCATGTGTGTGAAAAAGATTCTCCAGCGATCACGCCCAACCCGCCGCAGCGTCCAGCCGCACAAGCCCCATCTTCGCCAGGGCGCCGATGAGGACGAGGACCCAACCGGTGGAGAGGTCGGTGGCTCTCGCCAGGGTCACCACGGTGGCGGGGCCGGCTTCCAGTACGGCCCAGGCGGGGGCGGTGAGGGCGTCCGGCGCGTTGATGTAGGGAAAGAGGGGATCGGCGAGACGCTCGCGGCAGATCTCCAACGTCGCACCGGGCGCGAGGGTGACCATGGTGTCTGGGCGGATCTGCGCGGTCGGATAGTGGCCGAAGCTTTCGAAGGGATCGAGCCGGGAGGACGGGATCTTCGGCGCGGCCTGCGCCCAGGCGCGTTCTTCGGGATTAGCCGCGGCCCTCCGGGCGTTCAGGTCACCCCACAGGGCCTGGTATCGTTTGAAGATGTGGCGCCAGTCGAACACCTCGCGCGCCCTGGCCTGACCGGCTTCACCCATGCGCCGGCGCAGATCCGGCTGGGTCACCAGGGCAGTGAGGCGATCGGCGAGTTGGCGGATGTCCACCGAGGTCGTGGAGGCGGCGGCCCAGCAATAGTTGTCGTACTCAATGAGCTCCAGCTCTTGCCGCAGGGCGTAGGCCGCGCCGCTTGCGCTAGGCTGCGGCGCCCAGGTGTCGATACGGAAGCCGTCGATCCCGTCGCGCACCGTCTCGCGGTAGCCGTTCCAGTCGGTGACGACGGCAGGCAGGCCGGCGGCCATCGCCTCGAGCGGCGTCAGGCCAAAGGTCTCCTGGATGCCCTCGGCGAGGGAGACGAAGATGTCGCCGGCGGCCCACGCCTGGCGGCGGCTTTCGTCGGCGGTGCTGTCCACGCGGAGGATGCGGAGGTCGGGCGCATAGCGGGCGGCGCCGGTGAGGTAGGTCTCCGCCAGCGGCTGGTTTGGCGCACGGCCGCACAGGATAAGCGCGATCTTTTTGCCCGACTGCTCCGCGGCGGCCTGCAGGCCTTGGAACATCGGAAACGGGTGCGCCTTGCCGGCGTAGACCAGCCGGCCGACGTAGAGCGCGGCGACCTCGTCCGGGGCCAGGCCCAGCGCCTGGCGCGCGGCCGCCTTCTCGTCAGTGCTGAAGGCGAAATCGCGGCAGTGAACGCCCAGCGGAATGACCGGCAACTGCGGAAGCCGAAGTTGCGCGCCACGGCCAAAACGCCAGTGCAGGAAGTCGATCTGCGCGGCCAGCACCCGCCGGACGGTCTCCAGCGCCGCGTTTGAGGTGCAGATCAGGGCGTCCCACGGCATCACCGCCTCCAACAGCAGGTCGGCGATCATCTGCTGGGTCCCAGCCGTGGCGAGCGTGTGGGTGACGCCGCAAAGCGAGTAGCTGGCGGGCCCCACCCGCTGACGAAGACGCGCGAAGGCGGTGAGGCTCGGATCGGAGAGGTAGAGCACGCCGCGGCTCGCCCCGACGCGTTCGAGGAACTGGGCCGGGATCCAGGTCGGCTCGGCGGTGGGGTCGAACCCGCCGACCATGCCGCGGAACATCTCGGCCGAACTGGAGAACGCCGTATAGCCGAAGACCGGACCCTCGCCGCGACCCTCGACCGCGGCGCGCAGGAAGCTGTGGCCAGCGGATTGCCGGCCCAGCAGCCACGGCCGGTTGAGGTCAAAGCCATCGGGCTCGAAACGAATAACGGCGTCGCTGAGAGGGGCGGGCATGCCGCTCTCCTAGCCGCGTTGGCCACACAAGGAAAACCTATCCCGGCGCGGGCGGATCGACCGTCCGGCGCGCCGCCATCCTCTCGACGGGAAACCAGCATGCGAATTCCGCTCAATCTGCCGCCGGGCCTGGACGGCGACGACACCAGTTTCGCGGGCAACGGCCGCTGGGCGGACGGCTCCAACGTTCGGTTCCGGCTGGGTCGGGCGGAAACGATCGGCGGCTGGGAAAGCCTGATGGACACCCCGCTGACCGGCGTCTGCCGCGCGGTGTTCCCCTGGACCGACAACAAGGCGGTGTTGAACGTCGCCTTCGGGACCCATTCCAACCTGCAACTCTGGCAGGGCGGAGAGCTGTTCGACATCACCCCCACGTCAGGATTTGCCTCGGGCGCCATCGACGGCGCGGGCAGCGCGGGCTACGGGACCGGCGCCTACGGAATAGGCGGCTACGGCCAACCTTCGGACACCGATTATTTCCCGCTGACCTGGTCGTTCGCCGCCTGGGGCCAGAACCTGCTGGCCAGTCCTCGCAACCAGACGATCTTCGCCTGGACCAATGACGCCGGGACCCCGGCCGCGGCGATCGCCAACGCGCCGGCCAACGTGACCCACATGCTGGTGGCCCCCTTGAACGGCGGCTACCAGGTCTTCGCCCTGGGCTGCAACGAAGAGGTGTCCGGGGTCTTCAATCCGCTTTGCATCCGCCATTCGTCGATCCGCGACAATACCGAGTGGAGCACCACCGATCCGGGCTCGACGGCTCGGGAATATATCCTGACCGGCGGCGGTCGGATCGTCGCTGGACGGATGGCTGGCCCCTACATGCTGGTCTGGACGGCTGACGCCCTGTTCCTGGGGACCTTTGTGGGTGCGCTGGACGAGCCCTGGAGGTTCGACCGCGTGGGGCGCAACTGCGGCCTGATCGGGCCCAACGCGGCGGTGGTTGTCGGCCAGACGGCGTTCTGGGTCAGTCCGGACCGGCAGTTCTACAGCTATGGCGTCGGGGGCCAGCCGCAGCCTGTCCCGTGCCCGATCCGTCAGGACTTCGCCGACCAACTGGCCGCCAGCCAGGGCGACAAGGTGATGGCCTCGTCGAACGGCGAATATTCCGAGGTGCGGTTCGACTATCCCGACAGCCGCGACGGCTTTGAGAACAGCCGCTATGTGGCCTTGGCGCTGTCCGGCCAGGACGCCGGCGCCTGGCACCGGGGCCAGATGGCCCGCACGGCGTTCGTGGATGCGGGGCCGTCGCTCTATCCGCTGGGCGCGACCTTCGAAGGACAGGTCTATCACCACGAAAAGGGCCACTCGGCCGACGGTCAGCCGTTCGCGTGGTTCGTCGAAACGGCGGACAGCTATCTCGACCCGGACACCTGCTTGCTGGTCCGCGAGGTGTGGCCCGACTTCAAGGGACAGCAGGGGCCCGTCACGGTCAGCATCTCGGCGCGCCGGCATCCGCAGGATATCGAGCAGGTGGTGACCGCGCCGGCCATGGCGCCAGAAGACGCCAAGGCGGACATCCTGGTGTCCGGACGGCTCTTCAAGGTGACCTTCGCCGGATCGAGTTCGCCGACCGCCTGCCGCATTGGACAGCCGGTGTTCGACGCGACGCCGGCCGGACGGCTGTGAGCTTCGAGGCGGAATGGGCGCGTTGCGCGTCCTGGCTGGAAGCGGCGCTGGCCCACGCGGGCCGGACGCATTCGCTGGCCGACGTCAAGGCCGCAGTTACACGCGGTGAGGCGCGGTTCTGGCCTGGTGTCCGCAGCGGCCTGGTGGCGGTGATCGAGACCGATCCTGCCGATCGACGCCTGCTGATCTGGCTGGCGGGCGGCGACCGGGAAGAGCTCGAAACCGAAATCCTGCCCCTCGCGGAGGCTTGGGGCCGCGGAAGCGGCTGTCGCCGCGCCCTGGTGATCGGGCGGGCCGGTTGGGAGCGAGCGTTGAAATCAAAGGGTTACGCGCCGCTGGCGCGGATTGTCGCAAAGGATCTCTAGATGAGCTTTAAAATCGGCGGATCGGCCACGGACTCCAACGAAACGTCCAGCTCCAACACCACCTCCAATAGCACCACGACACCTGTGGTCCCGGATTGGGCGTCGAGCCTGACCCAGAACATCGCCGGGCAGGTCGGCAATCTCACCCAGGAAAACCCCCAGAGTCTGATCGCACCAGCGAACCCGTTGGAACAGCAGGCCGCGGCCAACGCCACCAACCTGTCGGGCACGCCCTGGGATTATGACGGGGCGGAGGATCTGACCGGCGCGATCGGCAACAGCACGACGCCCAGTATTTCCAGCAATATCAACCAGTTCATGAACCCGTATCTGAACGACGTCGTGAACGCTACGTCCGCGGACCTGGACGCCAGCGACGCCAACACCCGGGCGCAGCAGGCCCTGGACCTGGCGGGTTCGGGAGCATTCGGCGGCTCCGGCGCGGCGCTCGCCCAATCGGCGACCGAGGGGCAACTCGCCCGGGCGCGGGCCACCACCATCGGCGGACTTCTGTCGCAGGGCTATTCGGACGCGCTGACTGGCGCGACCTCGCAGGCGCAGCTGCAAGCGCAGCAGCAGCAACAGCAACTGGCCGCGGCGAACCAACTCGCCAGCATCGCCGGCGATTACAACAGCGACCAAAGGGCCAATATCGCCAGCCAGCAGTCCACCGGCGACGATCTGCGCAACATCACCGAGCAGCAGGACCAGGCGCCGGTGACCAGCACCCAGCAGATCGTCGCGCTCCTGAGCGGCTTGCCGATCAACCTGTTCACGGGCCAGACGACCAACGGGACGCAATCGACGAACACACAAGGATCCCAGACGAGCGTGGGTGTGTCCGCTGGATATTCCAAGAAATGACGAATCTGACGCAATGGCGCGATGGCCGGGAGCGGTTGGCGTCGCTGGAACAACGTCTCGACGACCACGAGTCTCGCTGTGAAGAGCGCCTCGGCGAAATCCGGCAGGCCGCGGCGACAACGCTCGCCGCCATCGAAGGCCTCAAGAACCGGTTCTGGATCATCGCGCTCTCACTGCTGGCTTGGGCGATGGCCCAGGTCTGGGCGGGGAGCCAGACCCGGATCGGTCGCCTGGAGGCGGTGCGTCCGACGGCCGTCGCGGAGGTATCGAGGGTTCCGGTGGTCGCGCGCCACGCCGCCCCGGCTGACTCCTGGGCTTGGACGACAAGGATCGCGCCATGACCAATCAACTCACCGCGCACTTCGCGCTGGAAGAACTGTCGGTTACGCAGCACCGCGAGTTCGACAACACGCCGCCGGCCGAGGTGGTGGATATCTTGAAGGATACGGCGACCCGAATGGAGGCGGTGCGCCGGATTTTGGGCGACCGGGTGATCAGCGTTTCCAGTGGCTATCGCTGTCGTGCGTTGAACCGCGCCGTCGGCGGGGCCGCGACCTCGGCGCACCTCACCGGCCATGCCATCGACTTCAATTGCTATGAATTTGGCGATCCGGTGGCGGTCTGTCGGCGACTGGCCGCCTCGGACATCGCCTTTGACCAGATGATCGAGGAGGGGACCTGGTGCCACATCAGCTTCGATCCCCGATTGCGGCGCCAGGTGCTGATGAAGCGCGCGGGCGGCGGCTACGGGCTGGGATTGCCTGACGAAGCGTCGGCAAGCTCGCCGACATAGGCCGCGATATCCTTGGGCCAGGCGGCGATCAGGTCGGAGAGGCGATCTCGATCTCCCGCGAACAGCGCACGCACCGCCTCCTCGTAGCTGGGCAGGTTTCCGGCCAGCACGGTCATCACCCGATAGGCCGCCTCCTGAGCTTGCCTCGCCGCATCGGTCGCAGCGGATTTTCGCCGTGCGTCGTCCACCAGCAGTCGCAGAGCCGCCGAGGCGCCGCCGGGTTGGTTGGCGAGCCAGGCCCAGTGGCGCGGCAGCAAGGTAATCTCGCGAGCCGTGACGCCCAGCCTGGGCCGGCCGCGCGCCGGCTTGGGCGGCGGAACCTGCGACGACGCACGGGCCGCCGCCTCGTCGACCGAGCCTCGCAAGTCGAGATCGACCACGCGGCCTGTGGCGTCGTCGAAAGCGATGATCGTTAGCGCATCGGCAAACGGATGGCCGGCGCGCACGGCGCTCGCGAGATCGCCGCGCGCGATCAAGCGCTCGCCGACGAAAACCGTGACGCCCGTTGAGGCGCGCGAGTCCGCTGGTTCGTCCAAAGTGGTCATTATACCCGGGTGAATATCACGCGGCGACCACGCCGAAAAGTACGATCGCGTCACGGCCAGGTTCTTTCGACCTTCTGCCGACCCCCAAAGCAAAGCGCCGCTGAGCGCCGAATTCCGGAGATCCTCATGAAGCTTGTTCACCGCCTTCTGGCGGCTTTCGTCATGCTTGCCGTCGCTCATGCCGCGAGCGCGCAGACCGCCGCCTTCCACTGGCTGGAAGACTCGACGGTCAGCATCACCACCGGCGCCACCAGCGCCAACGTCGCGCTCAAACGGGTGCCATCCGGCGCCACGCAAGTCCGGCTCTACAGCTCCTGTTCGACCGACGTCTTCATCCGCAAAGGCGTCGACAGCACCGTCCAGGCATCGGCCACCGATCTGCCCGAAGCGCCGGGTTCGGTCGAGGTGCTGACCTTGAATGACAATCCTTCATCGCCGATCGACTACATCGCGATGATCTCGCCCGGCGGGACCTGCACCCTGTACATCACGACGGGCGCGGGCCTCTGAGATGAAGCGCTTCGCGATCGATCTCTGGGCCGCTGTCGCTGTCGCTCTCGTGGCCTTCGCCGCCGTAGCACCGGCGGACGCGACCCTTCACCATGGCCAGCGCTCTGCGCGGCACCTGGCGCGGGTCTTCGCGCAGCCAGACGCTCAGGCTCCGCCGCCTTGCGGCCCGACCGGCAATCCGTCGCCGTGCTCGCCCAACCAGACGGCGTTCTTCGGCTTCGCCAACAACAACCGCGGCGCGCCGGTCAACGGCGGCCTGGCGGTGCAGACGGCGGGGAGGGCGGCGTTCGATATCCCGTTCTCGGGTTCGAACCCGATCTCCTGGGTCTATTGCCACCAGGGTGTCTACGACAACAACATCCCCCAGGGCTGGACGGGCAACAACAAGCCCGTGGCGCAGGCCGCCAACTGCAGCAGTTCGGCCTGCACGGGCTCATCCAACGGCGGCGCGCGCTTCATCGAGGTGTCGTCGCCCGCCACCAGCACCACGGCCAGCCAGAACAACGAGTTGTTGGTCTCGGGCCTGACCACGGGTTCGGGCGCGAACCTCTCGCAGCCGAACAACGGCTTCACGGCGCCCCACACCGGGATCCAGCTGACGCCCGGCAAGGCCTATACGATCTGCCTGATCCAATACCTCACCGACAGCGCCTTCTCCGGCGAGCTCTACATCTACGCGCTGGACAGCAGTGGGGCGAACGCGCCCGGCTCGCCCAGCATCACCAACAACAACGCCACCTCTGGCGCCCAGGGTTTCTACCGGGCGGCGACGACCTTCAATTTCTACACCCAGTCGGCGCTGGGCCCGTTGTTCATGAACTTCGGCACTACGATGGGGGCGGTGACCAATACCTATGAGGGGGGCTCGTCCGGCCCCATGGGCAATATCGTGATGGCTTCGGGCGTCTTCTCGAACACCGGCGGCGTGCCGACGCTTTCGGCCCTGCAAGCGCTCGCCACGGGGGCGCAGGATCCTGCCGCCTGGATGATCGCCAACGGGTTGACCGCCCAGGCGCTCTACCGGCTGAACGACGCCGGCGCGGCGACGCCCTGGCAGGACACCTCGGGCCTCAACCAGACGGCCCTGGCCCCGGTGAACAGCAGCTATCCGCCCGTGGCGTCGAGCCCGATCGTCCCGCCGGCGGCGCTGGTGATCAACGAACTCGCCGAGGGCCAGCTCTTCCGGGTCACGCCTGGCCTGACCGGCCCGACCGCGACCGGACCCGTCCCTGTGAGCGGGACCTACAATCCAAGCGTGCTGGCGGCCGGCGTGAAGGGCATCCAGTGCGCGGTGCTGAAGAATGGCGTCCCGGTGGGCTCGGGCTGGACCAAGATGGCGGCCTCAGCCGGCCTCTTCTCCGGCCAGGTGAACGGCGTCACCCAGGGCGTGGGCTACACACGGGCCTGTCGCTTCACCAACAGCCGCGCCTACAGCTTTCAGGGCGCCTATTCGGTGCGTGTCGGGCTGCTGGTGGGCATCGGTCCGCCGGCGCAATCCGAACTCGCCGTGCTGCCCGCGGCGCAGTCCACGGCCACCGCAGGCGTCGGCGCGAACCTGCAGGCCTCGGGCTCCATCGGGACCGTGGCGATGAACCTGGCGGACCTCTCGTCGTCGACCTCGCCCTATGTCACCAACTACGGGACCGGGCACATCGGCCTGGTGACGCTGGACGCCAACAACCAGCCCGGCTCCGACACCACGGGTTCGTCCTTCGTCCCCTGCGGCGATGGCTGCCTGGCGTTCCTCAATGCGCTGGCGGCGGCCTCAGGCATGCCCGTGGAAGCGGTGTGGATGGCCAAGGACGGCCAGCCGGTCGACAGCTTCGCCTTCGACAACGTCGCGGTTCAGTCCTCGATCTCCGGCACGGGCGGCCAGACCACCTGGACCGGTCAGGCGCTCAGCTTCAGCGCCAGTTCGGTGATCCCCAGCGCCGGCTTCGTCTCGATCTTCTTCGGGTCGGTGAAGGAAGGCACGCTGCGGATTTTCGACAGCGGAAACAACCTGATCGCCACCGATGCGGTCGCCACGCCCTTTCATCTGAACACCGTGTGTTCCTGGTCGTCGGGCGCGACCTCGATGACCTGCAACAACACCACCGGCATCGCCGGCGCGACGGGCACGGTGAACGTGCTGGGCGCGACGGCTCCCAACTCCGGCTCGGTGACCACGGTCAGCAGCGTCAGCGGCCTGACGGTGAACCTCTCGCAGGCCACCAACTCCACCGGGTCCAACGTTCTGATGGAGTTCACCAACTATGGCGGCCTGACCGGCGCCACGATCTCGTCGGGCTCGGTGAACTACACCAGCGATACCTTCACGGCGACCTTCTCGTCTGCGCCATCGACCCCCCTCAAGGCGACCTGGACCAACATCGAGGATACCCTTCAGGCGACCTATGGCCAGCACAAGCCTTACGTCGGCTATGGCACCTTCGGCGACGGGGTGAACCCCGCCAGCGGCTTCGTTACCCAGGCCTGGAGCCAGGTTCAGTCGCCGCTCTCGATGCTGTTGATCAGCCAGTGCAACGCCAACGCCGCCGAGATCAGCAGCCTGACGGGCTCGGGCAATACCACGGGTCTGGCCTCCTACTTCGCCAAGACAGACTATGTGATCTCGACGCAGCTCCCCAGGCTCGCCAACTGGGATCCCCTGACGCCGGTCGTGGTGATCGGCTACCAGCGCGACACCACGACCGGCGGCACGGTTGGAGCGATCGCTCCCTGCGTCTGGGCGCTGCAAGACTATGCGGTGCGCTCGCACCCGACCTTCTCCGCGCCGATCTATTGGGGCGGCGAGTATCCCGACTACGCCGTGCAGCAGTCCGGCGCGCTCTACCAAAGCCCGCACCCGACCTTCGGGCCACTGGGCGGCGCGCGCTTTGGGCGGCGCATGGCGGTCGCGGCCAACTATGCCGCCGGCGGCCAGAGCTTGCCGAGCCCAACGATCACCTCCAGCGCCTTCAGCGGCACGAGCAACGTCAATGTCGACATCACCTTCACCATGCCGTCAGCACTGAGCGGCGCATCGCTGGCCACCTGCGGGGCGAACCTTTCCGGCGGCATCAGCACCCCACCGCCGGGCGCGATCGACGGCGGCGCGAGCACGTGTTCGGTGACGACGTCCTCCGGCACGCCGCCCTGCCAGGGCTTCCGGGTCGGGCTCTCCAACTCGGTGATGTTCAACGGCTATGGCGTGGACGAGGGCGACAAGACCTCGTCCTCCTACAACGCGATCATGGCCGCGACCGGCGTGGCGGGCTCGTCGAACACCTTCAGTTGCACAGTCACCAGCGCGAACACCGTGCGGCTGACCAATACCGGCACCTGGTCCTGGGCCGGCGGGGTGGTCTTTGTGAGCTATGGGGCCGAAGGGCCTGCCGGTATGTCCGGAATGGTCACCGGGATCTCGATCACCGCCGGCTCCGGCTACACGCCCGGAACCTACAACTTCACTACCTCCGCATCGTCCTGCACCTCGGGCAACTCCCCGAAGGTCTTCGTGCACGTGTCGGCCGGCGGCGCCATCGACGACGCCTATGTCAACACGGCCGGAGGGTCGGGGACGATCGGCGCGGGCTGCACCAATCCTCAGCCTGTGACGCTCTCTGGCATGGGCTCGGGAACGGGCGGCGCGGTGATGCTCACCATCGGGACCGAGGGCTCCGACCTGAACGACCTTGGCGAGTTCCTCTACGCCAACGACAATTCCACAGCCTACGGCGGCAACACCTACGAGCCGGGCCTTCCTGTTCGCCGCTGCGTCGTGCCCTTCCAGGTCGGCGCGGCGATCGCGTGTTGAACTCGCGTGAATCTGACGCGAGCGTTCGCGGTGGCCAAGGAGCGCGGCCTTGAGGACGAACTCAAGGCCTTCCTGCACCGCTTCTTCGGGATCACCGCCGCAATCCTGGTCGTCGATATGGCCAACTTCACCCGCGATACGGCGCAGTTCGGCATCGTCCATGAGTTGCTCGCGATCCATGATTTCGAACAGATCGCGCGCCCGATCATCGCGGCGCACGGTGGCCGGCGCGTGAAGCGGGACGCCGACGCCGTCTTCGCACTCTTCCCGACCGTGGAGAGTGCGCGGGCCGCCGGCGAGCAGATCCTGGACACCACGCCCGGCAGCGCCGCAGTTGGCTTCGGGCCCGTCCTCGACTTCGGCAACGAAGTCATGGGCTCCGAAGTGAATGAGGCGGCGAAGGCCCAGCAGCGCCACGCCCAGCACGGGGTCGTCGAGCTCACCAAGGCGGCTCGCGCGACCCTCGCCTTGGCGGTCTGAACCGATAGGCCGCGATGGCTGTCGCCATTCGCGCTGCTTTCCAAAACCAATAGGAGCCACTGATGGCTATCGTCCCCGAGTCCGCCCCGGCGTCAGACGCTGCACCCGCATCCTCACACGCTGCTACCGCGGACGTGGCCAGGATGATCTCCGCCGCGGTCGCGAAGTCCTCGGCCGCTGCCCGGCAGGGCGTTCCGTGGTGGATGCCAACCTGGCCAGTCACGCTTGGCTTCGGCCTCTACGCGATGAGTTTCTGGGTGCTCTACGTCTTGGCGCCGCCCCAGGGACAGGAGCCGAGCGAGCTCTTTAAGACCCTGGCGGGCGCCGTTGTGATCACCGCCTTCATCAATGGCGTCGTGGCCGCAGTCTACACCGCCAGCCGGGACAGCCAGCAGAAGAACGCGACCATCGCAGCCCAGGCACACGCCATCGCCAAGCAAGCGTCCTCTACGACCGACGCCAACTGAATCCGCCCGCCAAGGGCAAACCTCCGGAGATCAACATGAAGCCCTACATCCTCGCGGCCGCATGCGCGGCCGCGGCCGTCAACCTGTGCGCCTGCTCCACGCTGGGCGGCGCGCCGGTCGCCTCCGCCGGCTCGGCGGATCAATTGATCAGCAGCCTGACTCAGTTCAACGTCGCGCTCGCCTCACACTGCACTGGCAACACCAGCTTCACCTGGTCGCCGCCGCTGCCCCCGTCGGGCAATATCCAACTGAACTGCCCGTTGAGCTCGTCGGCCCTCACGCCGGCCGCCGCATCTGCCGCACCCGCACCGACGCCCTCGGCCGCTGCGTCCAGGTAGGCCAGCGCCATGACGCCCTCCGACGCCGATCTGGCTGTCATGGTGCTTTGCGCCTCCGACGCGAACCAGATCTGGTACGAGGCCGGCGTGATGGCGGGCGGCAATCCGGCGCTGCCCAAGAAGGGCGCGCCGGGAATCGCCTATGTCACCGACGAACATTGGATGGTGCTGGGCCAGCTCCGCTGCGACGACCTGTTCATCGCGCGGGGCAAGAATGTCTACTATGGCCTGATCCTGCGATGCGTGGCGGCCGTTGGGCCGTTCAGGCCCGGCGACCATCTGGTGACGGTCCGAGGCACCATGGATCCGCTGGAGTGGGCCAACGACGCCTGCGCCGAGGTGCTGGTAAGCGCGCCGGGCGCGCCCGGCGCGGTCGGATCCGGGTTCTGGGGTGTCTATGCGTCCATGACGGTCCGCCAGATGGACGGGGGGCGGCTGACAGGGACCGCGGCGCAGGCCATTGCGGACTTGGTGAAGGCGGCTCCGGCGCCGGTCTATCTCGTTGGCCACAGCTTGGGCGCGGCTTTAGCCACCTACCTCGCCGCCGACCTGCAAGCCGCCCTGTCGCCGCTTGGCGTCGACTTCATCCCGGCGTTCTTCGCATCTCCGAAGCCCGGATCGTCCGATTTCGTTGACGGCTACCAGGCGCGGGTCTCCGCCTACACCCTGGTAGATTTCGCGGCGGACCTCGTGCCGATGCTGCCGAGTTCGCCGCCGTCGGCGGCCCTGAGAGCTGGAGGGATTTTGCACAACGTCAAGATGCTGCAGCGCGGTTCGCCTGGATCGCCGCCCTGGCCGGAACTCAATCCGGTGCGAAACCATGACCCCGCGCGCTATGCGCTAATGCTCGATCCAGCGAACGCGACGGCGCGGGCGCTGCTCGGAGCTTGAAGAGCTCTTCGCCAGCCGTGGGACTCCAGCGGCAGGTCAGTCCGACGGCGCTTCCTGAGATGTCCGGGCTTGAAAATCTTGGGGAGTGAGATGGGTCCATCTCACTCCCCAAGGGATAGTGGTGCCACGACAGGGATTCGAACCCTGGACCTCAGCCTTACCAAGGATGCGCTCTACCACTGAGCTATCGCGGCGAATGGCGAGGCGCGGCTATAACGAACGCCGGGGGCCGCGTGAAGCCCCAATCCGTCCCGGGCGATCTTGACGCGGCGGACCTAGCGCCGCACCCCTGGGTCGATGACGCCGTCCGACAAGGCTCCGAAAGACCCTCCCGCTGGGCGCGAGGCGAAGCTCGCTCAGGCGTTGCGGGCGAACCTGCGCCGGCGCAAGGCCAGCTCAATGCCCAAGGCCGAGATCGAGATCGGCGCGAAAAGCGTGGACGAGGCTTGAGCGGGGCCTTTGCGCCCGCCTTGCCGCACGCTAGATATCGAGGGTCGCGCCGTCGCCACGACTGCTTAGAAAAGCGTGGCTGTTTCGAAGGATTGGGATTGGACCGCATCGCCATTACCGGCGGCGCGCGGCTGCAGGGCGAAATCCCGATCAGCGGCGCCAAGAACTCGGCCATCAAGCTGATGGCGGCGAGCCTTTTGACCGAAGAGCCCCTGCGGCTGACCAACATGCCCCGCTTGGCCGACACCCGGTTTCTGGGCAGGCTCCTGCAGAGGCTGGGAACCGAAGTCGTCGAGGCCGATGGCGAGGATGGGCCGGAGACGCTGCTGCGCACCCGCGAAATCACCAGCGGTTTCGCCCCCTATGATCTTGTCCGCCAGATGCGCGCGTCATTCAACGTGTTGGGACCGCTGCTGGCGCGCTCGGGGCAAGCGAAGGTGTCGCTGCCGGGAGGTTGCACCATCGGCGCACGTCCAGTGGACCTGCATCTGAAGGCGCTGGAGGCGCTTGGCGCGCGGATCGACCTGCACGAGGGCTACGTCTACGCCCAAGCGCCGCGCGGCCTGAAGGGCGGCAGGATAGATTTCCCCTTCAATTCCGTCGGCGCGACGGAACACGCGATGTTGGCCGCCGTGCTGGCGGACGGCGAGACGGTGATCACCAACGCCGCCTGTGAGCCGGAGATGGAAGACCTGGCGGGTTGCCTGACCGCCATGGGCGCCAAGGTGAGCGGGGCGGGGACCCCAACGATCCGGATCCAAGGCGTCAGCCGCCTGCACGGTGCGACGCATGCCGTCATGCCGGACCGGATCGAAACCGGCACCTACGCGCTCGCCGCCGCCATGGCCGGAGGCGAGGTGCGGCTGACCAGGACCCGCAGCGATTTCATCCAGGCGATGATCGACAAGATGGTCGAGGCCGGCGTCGAGGTCACCCCGCACAATGACGGGCTGACGGTCCGGCGTAATGGAGCCCTTCTGAAGGCCGTCGAGTTCGAGACCAGCGTCTATCCCGGCTTTCCCACCGATCTGCAGGCGCCGTTCATGGCGCTGATGACCTTGGCCGACGGTGAGAGCATTATCAGGGAGACGATCTTCGAGAACCGCCTCATGCACGCGCCGGAATTACGGCGGATGGGCGCGGATATCATCGTGCAGGGCGGCGAAGCTCGGGTGCGCGGCGTGAAATCCCTGGAAGGCGCTCAGGTCATGGCCACCGACCTTCGGGCGTCGGTCTGCCTCGTTATCGCGGGCCTGGCGGCGCATGGCGAGACCATGGTCAACCGCGTCTACCACCTCGACCGCGGCTTCGAGCGGCTGGAGGAGAAGCTCGGCGCCTGCGGCGCTCAGATCCGCCGCATCAAGGGTGACGGCGAGGGCGACGAGGACTAGGGCCATGGCCAAGATCGCGCCCCTTCGCCTGCTGGCCCAGGACGCTGACGACCTGGCGATCCTTTCGGCCGCCATGCAGGACGCCGTCGCCAAGGTGGGCGACATCACCTACGAGGCCAAGGCGCGGCGGCTGACCATCGCTTTCAACCGCTATTGCTGGGAAACCGATGGCGGGGCTCGGGTGCGTTCCGGCCTGCAACTCGGCGGCGTGATGAACGTGCAGGCGCGCAAGATCCGCCGCAACGCCCGCAGCGCGGTGCTGGAGGTGCTGGCGGTGACCTTCGACGAGGGCGAGGCGCCGGGCGGTATCGTCACCATCAGCTGCGCGGGCGGCGGGGATCTGCGCGCGGTCGTGGAATGTGTCGATGCCGTGCTGGCCGATATCTCCGAGCCCTGGCCGACGCCCAGAGCGCCAAGCCACAAAGACTAGCCTCCGAAAGGAACAGGTCGGCGCCATGGCGCTTCGCGGCGCCCACCGCTAAAGAAGCCCCGCCATGCGCCGCTTTCGCCTCACCGATCCCGATTTCGAGACGGCTTTCACCGCCTTCATCGAAGAACGCCGCGAAACCCCGGAAGAGGTCGATGCGGTGGTCCGCGACGTCATCGCCGCTGTCCGTGCGGAGGGGATGGCGGCGCTGCTGCGGTTCGCCGGGGCGTTCGACAAGGTCGAGCTGGACGAGACCTCCATCCGCGTCACCGAGGCCGAAATCGACGCGGGCGCCGCAGCTTGCCTTCCGGCGGTGCGCGACGCCATCGCCTTCGCCGCGGATCGCATTCGCAGCTATCACGCCCGCCAGCGCCCGGCGGACCTGAAGTTCACCGACGAGGCCGGTGTGGAGCTAGGGTGGCGCTGGACGCCGCTGGACGCCGTCGGAATTTATGTGCCGGGCGGTCGCGCCGCCTATCCCTCGACAGTTCTGATGAACGCCGTACCTGCCGCGGTCGCAGGGGTCGGACGCATCGCCATGGTCACGCCGCCCGGGCGGCTGCAGCCCGCGGTGTTGGCGGCGGCCAAGGCGGCTGGCGTCCATGAGATCTGGCGGGTCGGCGGCGCCCAGGCGGTGGCGGCGTTGGCCTATGGCGCGGGATCGATCCGGCCGGTGGACAAGATCGTCGGGCCGGGCCACGCCTTCGTCACCGCCGCCAAACGCCGGGTCTATGGCGCCGTCGGCATCGACGCCCTTGCCGGACCCTCCGAGATCGTGGTGGTGGCTGATGGCTTGAACCGGCCCGCCTGGATCGCCGCGGACCTCTTGTCGCAGGCCGAGCACGACCCCGCCGCGCAATCCATCCTGATCACCGACGACGAGGCCTTCGCGGCCAAGGTCGAGGCCGCGGTCGCCGAGCAGCTTTCGACCCTGGCCACGGGTGAGGACGCCGCCGCCTCTTGGCGCGACCACGGCGCGGTGGTCATCGCCCCCCTCGACGAGGCGCCGCGGCTGGTGGACCAGATCGCTCCTGAGCACGTGGAATTTGCGGTGGAGGCGCCGGAGCGCCTGGCCGACAGGGTGCGGCATGCTGGCGCGATCTTCCTTGGTCGTCATGCGCCGGAAGCAATTGGGGACTATGTAGCAGGCTCCAACCACGTGCTGCCGACCAGTCGCGCGGCGCGGTTCTCCTCGGGCCTCTCGCTCTATGACTTCCTCAAGCGGACCTCGATCGTGAAGTGCGACGAAGCTGCCTTCGCGCGCCTCGCGCCTGCGACCGTCGTCCTGGCCGAAGCGGAGGGGCTGCCGGCCCACGCCCGGTCGGCGGCGATCCGGATGGGGCAGGGCTGAGCCATTGGCCGCAATCCAACCTTGTTCCGAGTGCATATGACCGCTGTTTCCCCCAACACCAGCGAAACTCCCATGCCTGTTCAGAAGACGCCCGCCGGCGCCTGGTCCAAGATTCTCGCGCCCTATCGCGAACCGAGGACGGGACGCAGTATTTTCGAGATCGCCGTCACCGTGGCGCCGCTCCTGGCGCTTTGGGCCGTCGCCTGGGAACTGCACGCGCGGGGCCTTTGGTGGGCGGCGCTGCTACTGACCCTTCCGGCCGCTGGGTTCCTGGTGCGACTGTTCATGATCCAGCACGACTGCGGCCATGGCTCGTTCTTTCGGAACAAGCAGGCCAACGAGTGGGTCGGCCGGGTCGCCGGTATCTTCACGATCACGCCCTATCACTACTGGCGCCAGAGCCATGCGGCGCACCACGCCACCCACGGCAATCTCGACCGGCGCGGCAACCTCGGCGTCATTGAGACCCTGACGGTCGAGGAATACCGCGCGCTGCCGCCGTTGCGGCGGTTCGGATACTGGCTCTATCGTCACCCGGCGGTGATGTTCGGCGTGGGGCCGATCTATGTCTTCCTGATCAGCCAGCGCCTGCCGATCGGCATGATGCGCCAGGGCTGGCGGCCGTGGGCCAGCGTGATGGGCAACAGCGCCGCGGCGCTGGCCGGCATCGGCGGCCTGATCTGGATCTTCGGCCTCGCGCCGGTGCTGATCGTCAACGTGGTCACCATGCTGCTCGCCGCGACCATGGGCGTCTGGCTGTTCTATGTGCAGCATCAGTTCGAGGGCGCGGTGTGGCTGCGCAACGGCGAGTGGAAGCGCGATGACGCGGCGCTCGCCGGCAGCTCGCACCTTGACCTGCCGCAGCCCTTCCGCTGGTTCACCGGCAATATCGGCATCCACCACGTGCATCACCTGTCGAGCCGGATTCCGTTCTATCGACTCTCGACGGTGCTGAAGGACCATCCGGAGCTGAACGCCATGAGCCGCGTCGGTTTCTGGGAGAGCTTCCGCTGCGCCCGCTTGGCGCTGTGGGATGAAGCGGCCGGCCGGCTGGTCTCCTTCCGCGAGGCGCGTCGCGCCGCCTGACGACAACCCAAGCACTCTCGATTTCAAGCACGCCCGGCGCACCCGCGTCGGGCGTATTTCTTTATGGCTGCAACACTTGTTCGCAGGTGCGGGATGACGCGGAGGGGCGGAATGCCATAAAGCGTGGGCGACGCTTTCGGGACGCCCATGGCCGACGACGACCGCCAGATGCACCGCCTACAGACCGTCGAGCTCGATGAAGAGTCGCTCGCGGCGGTGTCGCGCGACCAGGAGCAGGAACGCCAGATCGCCATCTTCGACCTGCTGGAAGAGAACCACTTCCATCCAGAGGGTGCGGAGCGGGGTCCCTATGACCTGCGGATGGGGCTGGTGGAGAACCGCCTGGTGCTCGATGTGCGCGGGCCGGGCTACGAGAAGCGCCACATCCTGTCGCTGTCGCCGTTCCGCAGCCTGATCAAGGACTACTTCCTGATCTGCGAAAGCTATTATCAGGCGATCCGCAGCTCGACCCCGACCCAGATCGAAGCGCTGGATATGGGCCGGCGTGGCCTGCACAACGAGGCTTCCGAACTGCTGCGGACCCGGCTGGCCGGCAAGGTCGAGACCGACGTCGACACGTCGCGCCGCCTGTTCACCCTGATCTGCGCCCTGCATTGGCGGGGTTAAGGCCAGATGCCGGCTGATGCTCCGCCGCCAGCGCCGGGCGCGGTCCTGTTCGCCTGCAACTTCAACCAGGTGCGCTCGCCCATGGCCGAGGCGCTGTTGAAGCGATTGGTGGGCGACCGGGTCTATGTGGACAGTTGCGGCCTGAAGCGCGCCGCCCTGGTGCATGACGACCTGCGCGACGAGGACGTTCCCGCCGGCGTCGATCCGTTCGCCCGGGTGGTGATGGCCGAGCTGGGGTGCGATCTCGCCCGGCACCGGCCCAAGATCTTCGACGATCTGGAGGATTTCTCGTTCGACTTGGTCATCTCGCTGACACCGGAGGCGCAACACCGGGCAGTAGAGTTGGCCCGCAGCCGGGCGGCCGACATCGAGTACTGGCCGACCCACGATCCGACGCTCACGGACGGCTCCCGCGAGGCGCGGCTGGAGGCCTATAGGGCGGTGCGCGACACCCTCGCCAGGCGGATATCCGAGCGGTTTGTGGGTCTTGGGCGCTCGCCCATCGACCTTGCCCCGGACGGTGCGCTATAATTGCCGGGCTATCTGCGGCTCGCGACCTGGGGTAAGGCGCGGGCCGTCATTTTATTCTCGGTTTGGAGCCTGCATGGCGAAAGAAGAACTTTTGGAATTTCCGGGCACGGTCAGCGAAGTCCTGCCCAACGCGACCTTCCGTGTGAAGCTCGAGAACGATCACGAGATCATCGCCCACACCGCCGGCAAGATGCGCAAGAACCGCATCCGCGTGTCGGCCGGCGACAAGGTGCTCGTGGAGATGACGCCCTACGACCTGACCAAGGGCCGCATCACCTTCCGCGTGCGTTAGACGCGCGTTCGGCCGCCGTGCCGCAATCGCCGCCGCGCCTGGTGCTGGCCTCCGCAAGTCCCCGGCGGTTCGAACTGTTGCGCCAGATCGGCCTTGAGCCGAACGAGGTCGACGCCGCGGACGTCGATGAATCTCCCTTGAAAGACGAGACGCCGCGCCGGCTGGCCCAGCGCCTGGCGGCTGACAAGGCCGAGGCAGTGGCCGCCCGGCATGGCGAAAGCTACGTCCTGGCCGCCGACACGGTGGTGGCGCTGGGCCGCCGCGTCCTGCCCAAAGCCGAAAGCGCCGATCAGGTGGGCGCCTGCTTGCAGCTGCTCTCCGGCCGGGCCCATCGCGTGCTCACCGGCCTTTGCGTGATCGCGCCCGGCGGGCGCCGCGCGCGGCGGCTGGTGGAGAGCCGCGTGCATTTCAAGCGCCTGACCCCTGCCGACATCGAACGATACCTCAACACCGGCGAGGGCCTGGGTAAGGCGGGCGGCTATGGCGTCCAGGGTCGGGCAGGGGCCTTTGTCACCGCCCTGCAAGGCTCCTACTCCGGCGTCGTGGGCCTGCCGCTCTACGAGACCGCCAACCTGCTGGGCGGGCTCGGGTATCGGGCGCCATGAGCGAGCGGCGCGCCTATCTGGATCGTGGGCTTGGCGAGACGCGGGGCGTCGTCACCCTCGATGGCCGTCCGGAACGCTTGCTGATCCGCCGCGATGACGACGAGCCGCGGTTGCTGCTGGGCGCGCGCCTGGTGGCCCGAGTGGCCAGCCTGGAGCCGGCGCTCGGCACGGCCTTCCTGGATCTGGGCGGCGGGGCGGAGGCGATCCTGCCCTTCAAGCCCGACGCCCGACCAGTGCGCGGCCAAGCCGTCGAGATCGAGATTCGCGGCGAGCCGCGGCGTGGCAAGCTGGCGGTAGCGCGGTTCATCGCGGCGGCGGAGGGCGCGCCGTGCCTGGTCGCCGGGGCGCCCGACCTCACCGTCGATCTCGACGCCTTGTCCCACGGCGCAACCCTGGTCGAAGGGGCCGCCGCCCGGCAGGTCGCCGACGAGGCCGAAGCCGAAGCCCTGGAAATCCTTCATCCGCTGCCGGGCGGCGGCGAGATCGCCATCGAACCGACCCGAGCGCTCACCGCCATCGATGTCGATCTGGCCGACCGCAAGGGCGGGGAGGCCAAGCGGGTCACGCGCCAGGCCAATCTCGCCGCCCTGGGCATGGCGGCGCGCCTGCTGCGCCTGAAGGGGATCGGCGGCATCGTGGTGGTCGACCTGGTGGGGCGAGGGCATGACGGCGCCGCCCTGATGGCCGCCGCCCGCGCCGCCTTCGCGCCGGATAATCCCGGCGTCGCCATCGGGCCGGTGGGCCGGTTCGGGACCATGGAGCTTTCCCTACCGCGCCGAACCCGGCCCTTGGCCGAGCGCCTGTGCCGCGACGACGGCGCCTTGAGCGACCGCACGCTGGCCCAGCGGCTGATCCGTCGCCTGCAGACCGAGGCCGCCGCTCAGCCCGGGGCGCGCCTGCAGGCGGTCTGCGCGCCAGAGGTGGCTCAGGCCGCGGCGCCACTGGCGAGCCTGCTGGCCGAGCAGATCGGCGCTCGATTTTCGATCACGCCCGATCCGCAGCGCTCACGCGACCGCTTGGATGTGGGGCGCTTGGCGTGACTGCGGCGAAATGCCCGATCTGCCAGCGGCCGACGGTTCCGGAATTCCGGCCGTTCTGTTCGGGGCGATGCGCCGATGTGGACCTGCACCGTTGGCTCACTGGACACTACGCCGTTCCGGGCGACGAGGACGCCGAGGACCACCCTGAGCTGGGTGACGAGGAATGATCCGCCCTCGCTGGACTTCCGAAAGAGCCTCTTCTATAGACGCGGCTCCTCGCGACGGCGGCCTTCGCCTGGGTAGCTCAGTTGGTAGAGCAGCGGATTGAAAATCCGCGTGTCGGTGGTTCGAATCCGCCCCCAGGCACCATTCCTCGCGTAAATTCAAAGACTTATAGAGAACTTGGGGCACCGGAAGGTGTGTCTTTTGTGTCTAGTCTCCGAGAGTCTAGATTCGAGGAAATGGTCATAAATTTCAACATGATGTGCGATATTCCGCATTGGAAAACAGCTTGGCCACAAACCGACCTGGAGTTGCTAGGCTGGTGGCGTCAAAGGACGCTGGCGGAGCGCTAAGTTATCTGTTCGGCGGACTTCGTGCTTTGCGTGGTCGATCAGAGGGCGATGGTTCCTTCATCGGCTCCACGCTAGCCTGCGCTTCGCCTCGGCCGGCCCCCACGCTTTCCATTTTCACGAGAGGCGAGCGCGCGTGCTTCGCGTCGGGTCCAGTCCATTGGGCCGAGAAAGCCCTCGAGTAGGCGCGACACCGTGAAATCCGCATCCAGTCGAGGAAAGTACAGCGTGCTGCCAACGCCTTCTACGGTGACGCCGATGAGATCCTCTGCCGCGGCCTCGGCCAGGCCGGGAGCAAGGCGAGGGTCGAATGCGAATTCGATCCCCGTATCCAGCCCCACCACGACCCGCTCTGCGCGTCGATCAAATCGAGCCTTCACCGCTCGAGGCGTCGCATGGGCGAACCGGCCGCGGACACCTGCGGACTTGAACGCCGCCGCATCGATCATCTTGAACTCAGCCATGGATTTCATCCCAAGTCTTGCAGCAGGCGGTCAGGTTGGCGGCGATCTCGCCGCCCAGTTCATTCAGCCGCGCCAAGGTCCAGTCGCCGACATAGTCCCACAGCTCCACCGGTCCGTCTGGGCAGTTGAGTTTAAAGCGGGCCTCGCAACCCTTGCCGAACGCGTGAACGTGCGGCGGCGGATGATCGTTGGAGTTGACCGCCACGCGGTAGCGCCGCCGGCTCTGGAACACCGTCGCCATGGCACACTATCTCATAGAACCTAAATCGGGTCTAGGTTCTTCGGCGACAAGCTGACAGGAGGTAAAGTCCGGGGCTATTCCTCTCGTCGAAGTCGCGGGTCACTCTCTGCAGAACCTCGATGGCTGGCATTCGAGCCATTTCCGCACGCTCTCGGCCTGCGCCAGCCAGGATTCGGGCGTGGTCTTCGGTGGATTCCGTAATGCCGCACACGCTTCTTCCAACTCGCCCATTCGGTAGAGGGTCAAGGCGAGATAGATGCGGCTAGTTGTGCCACCCGGCTTCCATCTGGGTTCGGCTCTCCCAAAGCACCGCGCCTGATCCTCCAGACTTCGCCGCGCCTCAAAGAATGGTGGCGCGTGGGTTCGGATGGCCTCGGCGAGCTCAGTCGGTCCGTTGGGGTCGTTCTTCCACCAACGGTCACGGCCGTTCATCAACGTGCCAATGCGCTTTGCTGAAAGCACCATGCCGACATCGGGTTTCCACGGAATGGCCTCCTTCAGGAGATCGTTCGTCGCCGAATCGTACGACCAGAGGTTGGCCGTTGTGCCGGCGATCGAACTTGCCTGAAGGCCAATATGTTCGATCACGGTCCCCATCCGGCGAGACCATTCCTTTCCCTGGCGCGTGAAACCCATCGGCCTCAAAGCCTCGTCAAGCGCGCTCACGTAGGACTTCCTCATCACATGAAATCCTTTGGGTCGTAGAAGATGGCCCGCACCTTTTGCTCTGTCGCGTCCATGTACTTCTTGACTGCCCGGGCTGCCGCAGCGCGCCCGCTGGGCGTGTTGGGCTTCAGTTCGAGGTAGTAGCGCTTGTCGAGGTCCTCCGGGGTACGCTGCGGAGTTCCTACGTCAGGCTTTAGAGGCTTGGCACCTGGCCTCGGCACGTCCGGTTCGTACTCCCATCCGGGTTTTCCTGCGAGCCGCTCCTCAAGCCAAAAGGCCGCTTGCTTCCTTCTGAGATCAGCCAGTTCTGCTTCCGTTTGTGTGGGCCCGCGCAACGCGCCGTAGGCGATCGTCTGACCTGCTGCGGGCGGCGACCCTGCCGCCGCGGGCGTGCTGAAGCCAAACGCGGAAGGCTGCGTGTGCAAACCGCCGGGTGAACCCGAGGGGCCAGCGCCTCTTGCAGCCGCAGGAATAGAATTGAATGCCAGGGGCGGCAGGAACTGCTCATCGAAGGGTAGTGCGCCCGGTTGAAGCGTCAGGTCAGGCGCGGGAGCCGAGGAGACCGGCAGCGTCGCATCCTGGGTAGGCGGGATGGATTCCGGGTTGTCGTCCGGCCATACCGCTTCGCTGTCTATCGGCGGTGGCGCTGCCTCCGAATCCAGTCCGGCGCCAGCATCGGCGTCGGGCGCGGGCATGTCCTGAAGCGCGCGCCCCTCTCAGAGCAACGCGAGCCAGTCGCCGTCGGGAACTTGAAGGGGAACACCAGACGCGCCATATTGCACCGGGAGATTTCCGGCCGGCGATTGCCGAAATTCAGGCGCTTTCCAATCTGAAGTGGCCCCTCGGCAATGTCGGGCGCCATTTTCCGTTGTCTCGGCGACCAACGCTTGATTTTCTAAGCAAAAGCTGGCGATGAAAATCCGCGTGTCGGTGGTTCGAATCCGCCCCCAGGCACCACCGTTCCGTCCGGCAGAAGCGCTGGTCCGCCCGCAGAGGCTGATCGACGCCTTGTTTCGAGACATCGAGGCCAGAGCGATCGAACCGCAGTCGACTATATCCTCGCCGCCGCCTGCCCGTTTGATGGACAAAGTGTCCAGATTACAAATGTGAAATACATACCGCATCGCAACATTAAATTCCCGTAAGGGTAGAAATCGAGCTCCACCCTCTTCGACGAGAATTTGTGCACTGCAATGTGCCGTAGGGCGCCATGGAACTTTCGCAAGACCCCGTTATCGTGTGCCCTCTTGACGCCTCATTAAGGGGTTGCCAAAGGACCCGAGCCGCAAGTCTAAGATAGCGGCAAGACCTCAGACGCCCCTCGGGGCAGAAGAGTTCGCCTCGCGCCTTCGAAACGTTGCCCCTTCATCCAGGTGAGGAGCAGGCGTTACGGGTCGCGGCGCAGCGACAGCGGCCTGACGTCCCGAGCCGGGCAATCGGTTCTGGAGGTCGGGATTGTTTCAACTAGGGTGGAGACGCTCTCGCGCGACGACCCTTTGGCCACTCGTGCTAGACCAACCAGGAACTGGCGACAGATGTTCGACAACAAACTGAAGACCCCTTTCATTGCTCTCGTCGGCGCCATGGCGCTGATGGCGAGCGCTCCTGCGTTCGCGCAGGCCCCCGCCGCGCCCGCTCCCGCGGCTGCTGACGCCGCCGCCGCTCCGGCCGCTGCGCCCGCCGCCGCTGCTCCGGACGCCGGCGCCCCGGCTGAACCCCCGCAAATGAAGCACGCGGGCAAGATGGGCATCGGCACCATGTTCATGGACGCCAAGCCCGAAGTGAAGGTGGTCATGCTGATCCTCCTTCTCTCCTCGATCTTCTCGTGGACGATCCTGATCACGAAGAGCTTCGAGTTCCGCTCCCTGAACCGCGTTTCGGACAGCTTCCTCGAAGCCTTCCGCGGCGCGAAGTCGATCAGCGACATGGGCCGCATCGCGGTGGCTGAAGAATTCGACGGCAACCCGCTGGCCGACATGGCCGCCGCGGCCGCCCAAGAAATCGAACTCAGCCGCCAGGCCGGTCTGCATGTGGGTGGCGAGCACCGTGAAACGACGCTTAACCGCGCCGAGCACGCCGTGTCCGCCGTTCAGGCCTCGCTGACCCGCCGGCTTTCCAGCGGCATGTCCTTCCTCGCCTCCATCGGTTCCAACGGCCCGTTCATCGGTCTGTTCGGCACCGTTTACGGGATCATGGACTCGTTCATCGGGATCGCGAACACCAACACCACCAACCTCGCGGTCGTGGCGCCCGGCATCGCCGAAGCCCTGCTGGCCACGGGCCTTGGCCTGTTCGCCGCCATTCCGTCGGTTATCTTCTACAACGTCTTCCAGACGCGGATCTCCGCCTATGGCGCCCGCACGGAAGGCTTTGTGGCTGAGCTGATGAACGCGATCTCCCGGCAGCTCGACAAAGGAGCGTAAGCCAGATGGGAGCCAAGCTTTCAGGCTCTGGCGGTGGCGAGGAGATGAACAGCACGATCAACGTCACGCCCTTCGTGGACGTTATGTTGGTCCTGTTGATCATCTTCATGGTGGCGGCGCCCTTGGCGGCCGTCACGGTGAAGGTGCAGCTCCCACCCGCGGTCGCCAAGCCGGGCACTAACCCGCCCAAGCCGGTCTATATCTCGCTGCAAGCCAACGGTCGCATCTTCATCCAGGACTTCCCCACCGATCTCGCCAACCTCGGCGACGATCTCCGGCGGCAAGTCGGGGCGAAACGTGACCCGGCCCACGAGCGGATTTTCATCCGCGGTGACAAGGACGTCATGTACGGCGACTTCATGAGCGTGATGAACATGCTGCAGGACAACCAGTTCTACAGCGTGGCACTCGTCGGCGAAGACAAGAGCAAGTGAGGCGCTGACGCATGACTGATACCTCATCGCGTGGTGCCGCACCGCTGACCGGCAGCCACAACCCCTTCGACGATCCGCGGCCGAAGCGGAACAAGGGCATGCTGATTGCGATGACTATCGCGATCGTCGTGCACGCCGCCCTGGCCGTCTATCTGTGGAAGAGTAAGTTCGAGCCGAACTTCAAGGAGTACTCGGACGACGTAACGGATGTGGCGATCATCAAGCCGGTGCCACCGCCGCCTCCGCCTCCGCCTCCGCCGCCTCCGCCGAATACGCCGCCGCCGCCGCCGCCGAAGCTGCAGCCCAGGCCTCCGGTCGCCGTGCCCGACGTCCCCACGATCCCGCCGCTGCCGGTCCCGCCGGTGGAGCACCGGATCGAGGAGCCGAAGCCGCCGGCCCCGCCGCCGCCTGAGCCGCCGCGTCCGTCGGTGATCACCAACCCGGACTGGTCCCACAAGCCGTCCGGCGAGGACATCGCGAAGTACTATCCTGAACGAGCGCAGCGGATGAACGTTGAAGGGCGGGCGATGCTCCACTGTACGGTGGACGCGCGCGGCAACCTCAACAACTGCAACATCGTGTCCGAGGAACCCGAGAACCAGGACTTCGGAAACGCGGCCCTGAAGCTCTCGAAGCTCTTCAAGATGCGGCCGCAGACCAAGGACGGCGCGCCGGTTGACGGGGGCCAGATCAATATTCCGATCGGCTTCAGGCTGCCGAAGGGCTGACCCTTCTCGAAACGACCTGATCAGGCCCCGGCGGCGTCAGCCCCGGGGCCTTTTCTTTGTCCGGAAGGCGCCTTCACAGCGGCGTCCGTGCGACCCATGCTGTACGCCATGGACGGTTCGGTTTGCGGGGACGGACGGCGGTGAGCGGGGTCGACGGCCGAGAGGCGCGATCCGGGCCGCCATCGGGCAAGTCAGGCGACGAGCTGCTATTCCTGGCCATCACCGCAGCGGTGATGGCGATCTTCATCACCTTCAACGTCTTCAACGTCTATCACGAGACCCTCAGGGACGGCCGGCGCCTGGGCTTCTGGGAACCCGTGGTCTGGGAGGCGTCCAGCGGCTTGGTCTTCCTGGTGGCGCTCCCTGTGATCACGGCGTTGACCCGGCGCGTCTGGCCGGTCGGGCGACCCTATCTGCCGAAACTCGCTTTCCATCTGCTGGCGGCGATCGTCGTCTCGCTGGTCCACGTCCTGGCCATCGGCGCGATACGATGGGGCGTTTATCGGGTGGTCGGAGACTACTATGCGCCGCTCGCGCCCCTGGGGGACTGGCCCTACGAATTCCGCAAGGACGTGCTCGTCTATGCCTCCGTCGCGGCCACCTATGTCGGCTGGCGCTACATTCGTCGTGCGGAACCCAGCCGGGAGGACTCTTTCGAGGTGCTGGAGGTGCGGGACGGCGCGCGCCGCCATTTCGTGCCACTCGCCGATGTCGCCTGGGTGGAAGCGGCCGGCAACTATGTGGAACTGCATCGCGACGGCGCGGGCTTGCTGCACCGCGCGTCGCTCTCGGAAATGGAGCGCCGGTTGCAGGGCGCGGGCTTTGTCCGCATCCACCGCTCGCGGCTGGTGCGACGCGGGGCGGTGGCGGCGGTGGAGTCGAAAACCACCGGCGACTTCACGGTGCGGCTGCGCGATGGGCGGGAACTGGCCGGCAGCCGGCGCTATCGTCATCCACTGCTCGCCGATTGACGCGCCGATTGACTTGATCGGGCCGCGCCGCGCGACTAGAAACGCCCCTCGCGATGGGCCGGCTTAGCTCAGTTGGTTAGAGCGCTAGATTGTGGATCTAGAGGTCCTCGGTTCGAGCCCGAGAGCTGGTACCATCGCGAATTTCCCCCTGAAATCGCAGGCTCCCTCCGGGCGCAAACCCCGCTACTTGCCCTGCAGAAGGGTCTCGGCCCGGCGGTCGAGGGATTTGGCGAGCGCTGCAGGGCCGCCGGAGGCCAGGGTGGTGGCGAATTCCGATCGCTGCCCCAGGAGCGAGCTCACCGCGCCGTTGTAGTAGACGTCGATCACCTTCCAGGCGCCTCCAGATTGGCGCATGCGGTAGGTGAGCTCGGTCGCCGAGCCGCTACTGTGCAAGCGGCTATGCACCAGCTTGTCCGGCCCGCGCGTGTCCACCTTCTCCAGGCTGAAGGTCTCGCCGTCGAACCCGTCGAAGTTATGGGCGTAGGTGGCGACCGTCATCCGGGTGAACGCCTTGACCAACGTCGCCTGCTGTTCGGCTGACAGGCCGCTCCAGGCCGTGCCGATCGCGAACCGGGTCATGGCCGGCAGGTCGAACGCCTCCTCAATGGCCGGACGCAGGGCTTCGTAACGCCCCTTGGGGCCCAGCGCCTTGGCCCGCTTCATCACGTCGATCAGGGCGTGGTCGAAGGTGTTGATCTGGACAGCCGCCGGATCGTTGGCCTGGGCGCGCACGCTGGGCGCTCCCATGGACATGGCGAGGGCGGCGGCGAGGGCAAGGATCGGCGTGCGGCGCATCGGATCAGGCGGTCTTGGCGAGGTTCGACTCGACAACGCGGACGAGGTCGGCGGCGTTCAGTCGCGCGCGGGCGTATTGCTGGATCATGTCGTCGTGGTCCTGGAACTCATCGGGCAGGATCAGGGTGCGCACAGAGAGGCCGGAACGCATCAGGTCGTTGTTGACCAGGTCGTCGAGGACGTGGCTGCCGAAGCCGCCGATCGAGCCTTCCTCCAGGGTGATCAGCAGGGAATGGCTCTGGGCCAGACGGCGCACCAGGTCACGGTCGAACGGCTTGACGAAGCGGGCGTCGGCGACGGTGCAGGACACGCCACGCGCGGCCAGATGGTCGGCGGCGGCCAGGGCGGACTGCAGGCGCGTGCCGACGCTCAGGATGGCGACATCCTTGCCCTCGCGTAGCACGCGGCCCCTGCCGATCGGCAGGATTTGCGGCGTCTCGGGCAACGCCACCCCGACACCGTCGCCACGCGGGTAGCGGAAGGCGATGGGCCCCTCGTCATAGGCCGCCGCCGTGGCCACCATGTGCGAGAGCTCGGCCTCGTCGGCCGCCGCCATGATCACGAAGTTCGGCAGGCAGCCCAGGTAGGCCATGTCGAAGGCCCCGGCGTGGGTGGCCCCATCGGCGCCCACCAGACCGGCGCGGTCGATGGCGAAACGCACCGGCAGCGCCTGCAAGGCGACATCGTGCACCACCTGGTCGTAGGCCCGCTGCAGGAAGGTCGAGTAGATGGCGCAGAACGGCTTGTAGCCCTCCGCGGCCAGGCCGGCGGCGAAGGTGACGGCGTGCTGCTCTGCTATGCCCACATCGAACATGCGGTCCGGGAACTGCCGCGCGAAGACGTCTAGGCCGGTGCCGGAGGGCATGGCCCCGGTGATCGCCACCACTCGCTCGTCAGCCGTCGCCTCACGGACCAGGGCGTCGGCGAAGACCCTGGTGTAGGACGGCGCGGCGGCCTTTGGCTTGGTCTGGACGCCGGTGGTCACGTCGAACTTGCTGACCGCGTGCAGCTTGTCCGTCGAACTGGCGGCCGGCGCATAGCCATGGCCCTTCTCGGTGACCACGTGCAACAGCACCGGGCCGGCGTCGCCGTCGCGAATCGCCTCCAGCGCTGGCACGAGCTGGGCGAGGTCATGGCCGTCGAACGGACCGAGGTAGCGGAAGCCCAGCTTCTCGAAGAGGGCGCCGGAGGCGCCCGGAGCATGCGGCGCGCCATCGGCGTCGGCGTTAAGGCGCCCGAGGTGGCCACGCAGCGCCCCGGTCGGGGGCGCGATGGACATGTCGTTGTCGTTGAGGATAACCAGCAACTGGCCCTTGCGGGCGCCGGCGTTGTTCAGCGCCTCATAGGCCATGCCGGCGCTCATCGCCCCGTCGCCGATCACCGAGACGATGTGGTTGTCGCCACCCGCTAGGTCACGCGCCACCGCCATGCCCAGGCCCGCCGAGATCGAGGTCGAGGAGTGGGCTGCGCCGAACGGGTCGTATTCGCTCTCCAGGCGCTTGGTGAAGCCAGAGAGCCCGCCGCCTTGGCGCAGGGTGCGAATGCGGCTGCGGCGGCCGGTGAGGATCTTGTGCGGATAGGCCTGGTGGCCGACGTCCCAGATCAGGCGATCGCGGGGCGTATCGAACACATAGTGCAGGGCGACGGTCAACTCGACCACGCCCAGGCCCGCGCCCAGGTGGCCTCCGGTCACCGAAACCGCGTCGATGGTTTCGCGCCGCAACTCGTCGGCGACAGTCGCGAGTTCCTCCCGGGGCAGGCGCCGCAAGTCCGCCGGGACATTGATCTGGTCGAGCAGCGGGCTGACCACACTCATCACAACCTCTTTCGACTTGGCCACCGGTTGGCCGTCCGGCGCGCGCTCAGGACTGGCGGTCCAGCAGGTAGAAGGGCAGGGTCCTCAGACGGTCGGCTTGCGGGCCGAAACCGGACATGGCGTCACGCGCCCGCTCGGCCAGGCGCGCCGCCTCCGCCCGCGCCGCGGCGATCCCCCAGAGCGAAACCAGGGTGGCCTTGCCCAGGTCGGCGTCCTTGCCGACCTGCTTGCCGGCGAGCTCGGCGGAGCCCTCGGCGTCGATCAGGTCGTCGCTGATCTGGAAGGCCACGCCGAAGTCGCGCGAATAGCTGAGCAGCGCCTCGCGCTCGCGCTCGGAGGCGCCGCCCACGACGGCGCCGGCCAGGCAGGCGAAGGTGAAGAGGGCGCCGGTCTTGCGGGCCTGCAGATCGATCACCTCCTCGGGTCCGAGCTGCAGATCCGGCGCGGCGATGTCGATCATCTGGCCGCCGATCATCCCGTCGCTGCCGGCCGCCTGGGCCAGCAGGCTCACCAGTTCGCTGCGCGCTTCGGCGCGATCGTGGGTGGCGGGATCGGCCAGCACTTCGAAGGCGAAAGTCAGCAGGGCGTCGCCTGCAAGGATGGCGGTCGCCTCGTCGAACTGCCGGTGGGTGGTCGGCCGGCCACGGCGCAGGTCGTCGTCGTCCATCGCCGGCAGGTCGTCATGCACCAGGGAATAGGTGTGCAGCACCTCGATCGCCGCCGCCGCCCGAAGGGCGTAGGCCTGCGGTGCGCCGAACAGGCGTGCGCCTTCGAGCACCAGGAACGGCCGCAGCCGCTTGCCGCCGGCGAAGACGGCGTAGCGCATCGCTTCCTGCACCCGCGCGTGCCGTCCGGCGGGGCGGGGCAGCAGGGCGTCCAGGGTCGCCTCGACGTCGCGGGCGGCCGCCTCCAGTCCGGCGTTCAGCCGGGCGTGGGCCGCCGCGTCGGGACGCGTAGAATCGGCCGCGGCGATGGCGGCGGAAAGGTCGCGGGGCTCGGTCGTGACCTCCTCGCTCAATGCAGGCCTCCACCGACCATCGCTGCAGATGAGACCACCTGGGAGGTGGGTCTTGTGGCGGTTACGCCACGGGTTCGAGCGCCAGCGGCGGACCGCCATATGATCTTTCGACCCTGCACTTGCATGACGACCCTTCGTATCCAACTACGCAGTCAGATGGTATAGCGCGTGCCGTTGTAAACCCCATCCGGCCTAGCTGATTGCGCAGTCGGCGGACGGTCTGAACACGGTGTGCGGCGCCTGCGGGCGGTTGTTCGAATGGCAGGCGGAGGTATTGATGCGAGTGGTCTTGGCCCAACCCCGCGGCTTCTGTGCGGGCGTGGTGCGCGCCATCGACATCGTGGAAAAGTCGATCGAGAAGTTCGGCGCGCCGGTCTATGTGCGCCACGAGATCGTCCATAACCGCACGGTGGTTTCCGGCCTCGAGGCCAAGGGCGCCCACTTCGTCGACGAGCTCGACCAGATCCCAGACGGCGCGGTGACCATCTTCAGCGCCCACGGCGTGTCCCGGGCCGTGGTCGAGGCCGCGCGGGGCCGCGGCCTGCCGGTGCTCGACGCCACCTGCCCCCTGGTCTCCAAGGTCCATTCGCAGAGCCGCCACTATGTGGAGCAGGGCCGGACCCTGATCCTGATCGGCCATGCCGGCCATCCGGAGGTCGAAGGCACGCTAGGCCAAGTGGACGCGCCGGTGCGGTTGATTTCGACGCCGGAGGATGTCGCGTTGCTCGACCTGCCGCGCGACACGCCGGTCGCCTATGTCACCCAGACGACGCTCAGCGTCGACGAGACCCGCGAGGTGATCGCCAGCCTGAAGGCGCGCTTCGACGATCTGGTGGGGCCGAACCTCTCGGATATCTGCTATGCGACGCAATTCCGCCAGCAGGCGGTGCGCAAGCTGTGCGAATCCGTCGATGTGCTGCTGGTGGTCGGCGCCGCCAACAGCTCCAATTCGAATCGCCTGCGGGAGATCGGCGTGGAATTCGGCCTGCCGAGCTATCTGATCGCCGACGCCCAATCCCTCGATCTGGACTGGGTGCGGGACAAGGCGACGGTGGGCCTGACAGCCGGCGCTTCGGCGCCTGAAACGGTGGTGCTCGAGGTGATCGACGCCCTGCGCCAGGTCGCCGACGTCGAGGTGACCCAGATGGACGGGGTCGAAGAGAATATCTCGTTTCGATTGCCGCCGGAGTTGCGTCACCCGGACGACCAGCTGGTCGGCGCCGAAGCCTAGGACGGAGGACAGTGTCTGTGGGAATTCCGTTTCAGCAGGCGTCGCGCATCGGCGCCTATGTGGTGAAGCAGCACCTGATGGGGCGCAAGCGCTACCCCCTGGTGATGATGCTGGAGCCCTTGTTCCGCTGTAACCTGGCCTGCGCCGGCTGTGGGAAGATCGACTACCCCGACGAGATCCTTAACCAGCGTCTCAGCTACGACGACTGCATGGCCGCGATCGACGAATGCGGCGCGCCGGCGGTCTCGATCGCCGGCGGCGAGCCGCTGCTGCATCGGGACATGCCGCGGATCGTCGAGGGCTTCATCGCCAAGAAGAAGTTTGTGATCCTCTGCACCAACGCCCTGCTGCTGGCCAAGAAGATCGACCAGTACAAGCCCTCGCCATTCCTCTCCTGGTCGATCCACCTCGATGGCGACCAGGTGATGCACGACAAGTCGGTCTGCCAGACCGGCGTCTACGACAAGGCGGTGGAGGCCATCAAACTGGCCAAGGCCAAGGGCTTCCGGGTGCAGATCAACTGCACCCTGTTCGACGGCGCCGACGCGGAGCGGGTGGCCGACTTCTTCGACGAGATGACCATGATCGGGCTGGACGGCATCACCGTCTCGCCGGGCTATTCCTACGAGCGCGCGCCGGATCAGGAGCATTTCCTGAACCGCACCAAGACCAAGACTCTGTTCCGCGACATCTTCCGGCGCGGCAAGGGCAAGGGCTGGTCCTTCACCCAGTCCGACCTGTTCCTCGATTTCCTGGCCGGCAACCAGGCCTTCGAATGCACGCCCTGGAGCATGCCGGCGCGCACGGTCTTCGGCTGGCAAAAGCCCTGCTACCTGCTGGGCGAAGGCTATGTGAAGACCTTCAAGGAGCTGATGGAAGACACCAACTGGGACAACTATGGGGTCGGCAAGTACGAGAAGTGCGCCGACTGCATGGTCCACTGCGGCTTCGAAGGCACGGCGGTGAAGGAGTCGGTGACCAAGCCCTGGAAGCTCGCCAAGCTGGCAGTGGCCGGGATCAAGACCTCCGGCGCCATGGCCAAGGACATCCCGATCGACAACCAGCGCCCGGCGGACTTCGTGTTCTCAGGCCACGTCGAGCGGAAGCTGACCGAGATCCGGCAGGCCAATCCGCGGGCCAAGAAGACGACGCCCGTCGCCTAGGGCCTGGAAGGCGCGCCCGGCTTCGCGGCCGGTGCGGATAAGGCCAGGGAGCTGCCGCGGATCGCGCGCCAGCGTCGCCAATATGGCCCCCAGCGCCATCGTCCCATCGGGCTTGAGGCCGACGCGGACCGCGGCGGGCAGGTTGCGCTGCGCGCCATCGGAGATCACCCGGATCGCCGCGAAGGGCGCGCCCAGCCGCGCCGCCGCACGGGCGGCGAGGTGGGATTCCATATCGACGCTAAGCGCGTTCCAGCGGGCGCGAGCGGTCTGCTTCTCCGCGGCGCCCAGCAGCATGGCGTCGCCGCCCAGGATGCGGCCCAGGCCCCGCGGCGTCAGGCGCGCCGCCAGCGCCTCGGTCCAGCGCGGATCGGTGGGCCAGGTCCCGCCGTCGCCCACGACCTCGCTCGCCACCACCCAGTCGCCGGGCGACAGCGTCGGGTCCAGCGCGCCGGCGAGACCGATGCTGATCACCGCCTCCGCCGGCCCGACTTGGCTCAGGATCGACTCCAGGCGCGCACGGCCGCCGCCGCCCACCGCCGCAGTCACCTCGGGGCTCGCGATCAGCGCCGCCTCGCGCTGCAGGCCGCAGACCGCCAGCAGGCTCACATGCCGACGCCGACCTGGCGGCTGTTGGTGCGGGTCAGGCGGCGATAGCGCGCCAGGGCCCAGAGCGGGAAGTACTTCGAATAGCCGTGATAGCGCAGGTAGAAGACCCGTGGAAAACCGCCGCCGGTGTAGCCGGGCTCCGGCCAGAAACCCTCGCTGTCCTCGGTGCGCGTCAGCCAGGCGATCCCGCGCGCCACCGCCGGATGGTCGACCTGGCCCGCCGCCATCAGCCCCATCGTCGCCCAGGCGGTCTGGGAGGCGGCCGAGGCCGCCGGCCGATGGCCCGAATAGTCGAGGTCGTAGCTCTCGCAGCCTTCGCCCCAGCCGCCGTCCGCATTCTGGATGGCGACCAGCCAGTCGACGGCGCGACGGACCATCGGGTCCTCGGCGGTCAGGCCGACGGCGTTCAGGGCGCAGAGCACCGACCAGGTTCCGTAGATGTAATTCACGCCCCAGCGCCCGAACCAACTGCCGTCGGCGAGCTGGCTGCGCTCCAGGAACGTCAGCGCCTCGACCATCCGCGGGTCGCTGCGCGGCACGCCGAGCTGGGCCAGCATGCTGACGCAGCGGGCGGTGACGTCGTCGGTCGGCGGGTCGAGCAGGGCGCCGTGGTCCGCGAACGGGATGTTGTTCAGGTAGTGATAGCTGTTGTCGGCATCGAAGGCGCCCCAGCCGCCATCGCGACTCTGCAGCCCTTCGACCCACTCGCGGCCCCGCGCGATCGCCTCGTCCGACACCGGGACGCCCGCGGCATGGTCATGCTCCTTCTGAGCCCGGTCCATGGCCATGACCACCACGGCGGTGTCGTCGAGGTCGGGGTAGTGCGGGTTGGCGTACTGGAAGGCCCAGCCGCCCGGCCGCACGTTCGGCCGCCGTTCGGCCCAATCGCCTTTCACGTCCAGCACCTGCAGCGGCTTCAGCCATGCCAGGCCGCGCCCGGCCGCCGCCACGGCCGGCGCGTCGCCGAGCTCCAGCAAGGCGTGGGCGATCAGCGCGGTGTCCCAGACCGGCGAGACGCAGGGCTGGCAGTAGGCCTCGTCATCCTTGACCACCAACAGCCGCTCGACGGACTCCCGGGCGACGGCGCGATCCGGGTCGTCCGGTGGCGTGCCTAGCGCATCGAACATCATCACGCTGTTAGCCATGGCCGGATAGATCGCGCCCAGGCCGTCCTGGCCATTCAGCCGCTCGACGACAAAGGCGCGGCAGGCGGCGATGGCCCGGGCGCGCAGCCCTTTCGGCCAGAAGGGCTCGACCGTCTTCAGCACCACATCCAGGGCGCCGAAGCCCCAGGTCCACAGGCGCCTGGTGTTGGCGGCCTTGGAGCCGGCCTTGATCTCGGCGGCGCCTTCGTAGAGCTCGCCGATCCCCACGCCGCGCGGGTTGCGCGCCACCGGCTTGCGGGTCTGCAGGACCAGCAGCGGCACGATCACGGTGCGCGCCCAATAGGACATCTTGTTGAGGTGGATCGGGAACCAGCCGGGCAGCAGGATCAACTCCACCGGCATGGTGGGGATCCGCTCCCAGTCCATCTGGCCGAACAGGGCGAGCTGGATACGGGTGAAGACGTTGGCGGCGTTGGGCCCGCCGTGCGCGCGGATCGCCGCGCGCGCCGCAGCCATGTGCGGTGCGTCGGGATCGTCGCCGATCATCCTCAGGGCATAGTAGGCCTTGATGCTGGCGCTGACGTCGAACGGGCCGCCATGCACCAGGGGCCAGCCGTGGTGCTCCCCCTGGATGCGCCGCAGATAGACGCCGATCTTGCGTTCGAGCTCCAGGGTGTCCGGTTCGCCCAGGAACTGGCGGAGCAGGATGTACTCGGCCGGGATGGTGGCGTCGGCCTCCAGCTCGAAGACCCAATGGCCATCGGCGTTCTGGCGCGAGAGCAGGGCGTCGGCCGCGCGTTCGATCCGCGCATCGAGGCGAAGGTCGAGTTTCAGGTCCTCAGACGCGACGGCGTCGATGCTGTTCATGCGACGGCGTCCCTCACCAGCCGCGCCGCGGCGGCCCCGGACCGCAGCGCGCCTTCGATGGTGGCGGGAAGCCCGGTGTCGATCCAGTCGCCGGCCAGCACCAGGTTGCGCAGCGGGGTTTGCGCGGCAGGGCGGCGGGCGTTTTGCTCGACGTCGGCGCGGAAGGTGGCGCGCTTTTCCTTGACCACCTGCCAGGGCGGCAGCTCGTCGGAAAGGTCAAGCGCCTGGGCGACGTCCGCCCACAACCGCCGGGCCAGTTCTTCGCGCGGCGTGTCCATCCAGCGGCTCGCGCCGCTCACGGTGACAGAGATGCGGTCGTCGAAACAGAAGATCCATTCGACGAGGCCGTTGAGCACCCCAAGGATCGCCGGCGCGCCGGCCGGGGCGCGGCGGCGGAAGTGGCCGTTGAGGATGGCTTCGAACCGATCGGGCGCCTGCAGGCCTGGCAGGAGTTCCACCGCCACGGTCGGCGGCACGGCCAGCACCACCCGGTCGTCGGCGCCCAGCGGCTGGCGGTCGTCGGCGAAGACCAGGGCGGTGACGCGGTCACCCTGCGTCTCGATCCGCAGCAGCCGGCGCTTCAGGCGGATCCGTGCACCCTGCGCCTCCAGGTAGTCCAGCGCCGGGTTGATGAAGGTGGCGGCCAGGCCCTGCGCGGGCAATCTGGGCGCATAGGCCGCCCCGCCGCGCGCCAGGGTCTCGCGGATCACCTGGCTGGCCAGTTCGGCGGAGGCCGCCTCCGGCTCAGTGTTCAACGCGGCCAAAAGAAACGGCCGCATCAGCTTATCCCAGACCGGGCCGCTGCAGCGGATCGCCTGATCCACCCGCTGGTCGGACCGGGCGCGTAGCAGCCCCGCCATGGCCAGGAAATCGCCGAACCGGGCGCCCGGCACGCCGCGCTCGGCGCTCAGAATCCACCACGGCACCGCGCCTGGGTTGGGTCTGACCGTCCAGGTCTGATGGGTCGCCAGGTCGACGAACGGGAACTTGGCCGCCGCCGGTCCCGTCAGCGGCTGGGCGTCGATTCGCTCCAGGTATTGCCGCACCGCGGGGTTGCCCGACAGCACCAGGTGATTGCCGTTGTCGATGGTCAGGCCGACCTGGGCGTCGAAATAGGAGCGGCAGCGTCCGCCCGCCTGGGCGGCGGCCTCCGACAGCTCCACCGGCGCGCGCTCGGCCGCCAGCGCCGTCGCCGCCCCGAGGCCCGCGAGACCGGCCCCCACCACATAGGCCGTCATCCGAACAGGGTCTCCCGCGCCATGCGCCATAGCAGCGCCGGCTTGTTGACCCGCACCGCCGACCGGGGCGCGGTCCAGCCACGCCGCCGCAGGCCCGCCAACACGCCGCCGTACGCCGCCGCCATCAGCCGCGAGGGCGCCAGGTGGCCGCGCGGGCGGCTCGCCAGCACCGCGGACGCCTTGGCGTAGTAGTCGTCGGCTTGCGCGGCGAGCTTATCGCAAACGGCGCTAAGCCGGGGATCGGCCGCCACCGCTTGCGGGTCGCGGCTGGTGATCCCAGCCGCGGTCAGCAGTTCGTCGGGCAGGTAGAGCCGGCCCATGGCGGCGTCTTCATCGATGTCGCGCAGGATGTTGGTGAGCTGCAGGGCGCGGCCTAGGTTGTAGGCGAGCTCGCGGCCGGGCGCCTCGTCCATGCCGAACACCCGCACCGACAGCCGGCCCACCGCCGAGGCGGCGCGGTCGCAATAGAGGTCCAGGGTGGCCATATCGGGCCCCTTCAGGCCGACGAAGTCCATCTCCATGCCGTCGATCACCGCCTGGAAGTCGGCCTCCAGCAGATCGTAGCGGGCCACGTGCGGCGCCAGCATGTCGGCGGGGCCCTGGTCGCCACCGGCGTAGAGCGCATGGATGTGGCCGCGCCAGGCGTCGAGGGCCGCTTGCCGTTCGGCGACCGGCGGGCCTTCCTCGTCGGCGATGTCGTCGACGATGCGGCAGAAGCCATAGACCGCGTACATCGCCGTTCGCTCGGGCTTTGGCAGCACCTTCATCCCAGCCGAGAACGAACTGCCGCTCGCCGCCTGTGCGTTGGCGGCGGTGGTGGTTATGGCCGGAGTTGGGGCGGGATGGCTGGCGGTCAGCGTCATGCTGGCTACTCCGCGGTCGTCGGGCGGCCGGCCTTGGGCCCCGGCCAGGCGGCGCGGAGCACGGCCGATCCCGCCAGGGCGGCGAGTTCGAGCTTGGAATGATGCACCCGCTCGCTCAGCGGGTCACGCGCGATCAGCTTGGCCGCAAGGTCTTCCGCCAGCCGTTGTATCACCGCCACTTCCAGCCGCAGACGCGGGTCGCGCACCTGGGCCGCCAGGGGCCGGCCGGCCGCTAGCAGCGCCTGGGTGCGCCGCGCCAGCTCGGCGATCAACCGGCGGAGCCCGGGCGAGGCCGCCGGCGCCGCGAGGTCGGCCTCGGTGACGCCTTCGCAGGCCATCAGGTCCTGCGGTAGGTAGACCCGATTGAGTCGTTGGAAGTCCTCGCCGCAGTCCTGCAAGTGGTTGATCACCTGCAAGGCGGCGCAAAGCGCATCCGAGGCCGGCCACGTCGCCTCCGCCTCGCCGTGGATCGCCAGCACCAACCGGCCGACCGGCGCCGCGGAATAGCGGCAGTAGTCCATCAGCGCGTCCCAGCTGGGATAGCGCGCCTGCACCGCGTCCTGCCGGAAGGCGACGAGCAGGTCCTCGGCGTGGATCGTGCTGAGGCCGCGCGCCGCCAGGACCCCGCGCAGGGTCACGGCGACGGGCGCGTTGTCGTGCTCCCCGACCAGGGCGCCGCGCAGGGTCTCCAGATGGGCGAGCTTGGCCTCCGGCGTCAGGGTCTCGTGGTCGGCGACGTCGTCGGCCGTGCGGGCATAGGCGTAGAACGCCAGGATCGCCGGCCGGTATTTTGGCGCGATCAGGTGCGAGGCGACGGGGAAGTTCTCGTCGCCGGCGCCCTTGCCGGTGCGGACGTCTGCTTCGGCTAGAGTCATGCGGTGCGCGCCAAGGCCTGCGCGCGGCCCTTCCACTGGCCACCGCCGCCGCGCCAGACCTGCACCGCCGACTGCCAGGTGAAGATTGCGTAGAGGGTGGCGATCAGCGGCAAGGCCAGGCCCCAGGCCGGTGAGCGCCGATAGAAACGCAGCATCGGCTGGAACGACAGCGCCATCAGCGCCCAGGCCGCCACCCCGCAGAGCCGCGCGGCGCCGTGACCGAATAACGCCAGAGCTGGGGGCAGCAGGTAGGTCACCGCCAGGCCCATCAGAGCGCCGGCCAACTGCCAGGGCGAGTAGCCGAGTTGGGCATAGGCCGAGCGCGAGACCATCCGGCCGATGGATCCTAGGGTCTCGTAGGGACGGATGCTTTGGGAGCGGTGCGTCAGGCCCAGCCAGATCGGCCCCTGGCGCTTCATGACAGCCGCGAGCGCGCAGTCGTCGATCACCGCCGTGCGGATGGCGGCGATGCCGCCGGCCCGCGCCAGGGCCGCCCGGTCGGCCAGCATGCAGCCACCAGCCGCGCCGGCCACCGGATGCTGCGGCTGGTTCACCCAGCGGAATGGGTAGACCATCTGGAAAAAGAACACGAACGCCGGGATCAACAGCCGCTCGGCGGGCGTGCGGCAGTGCAGTTGCGCCATCAGCGAGGTGAGCACGCTGCCGCCGGCTTCCGCGCGGGCCACCAGCCGGCGCAGATTGTCCGGCGCGTGCGAGATATCGGCGTCGGTCAGCCAGAGATACTGCGGCGCCTCGCCGGCGGCGGCGACGCCCTGGGACACCGCCCAGAGCTTGCCGGTCCATCCCGTCGGCAGGGGCTCGCCGGAGAGGACCTGCAGCCGGTGCGGCGACGCGGCGGCCGCCACGCCGCGGGCGATGTCGCCCGTCCCATCGTCACTGTCGTCATCCACCAGCAGGATTTCGAAGCGTCCGGGATAGTCCTGGGCCAGCAGGCTGCCCAGGCACGTGGCGATCACGTCAGCCTCGTTGCGGGCCGGGACCACCGCGGTTACCGCCGGCCATTGGGCTGGCGCGGGAAGATTCTTCCCGTCGTTCTGGTCCGTGCGCCAGAAGCCGCCCCGCGCGGCCAGCAGATAGAGCCAAAGCGCCACCGCGATCAGGCCCAGCGCCAGGATCACGACAGATAGCCCGCGGCCTGGAACCAGGTGAGCGCGTCAGCCACCGCCTCGCGGTACGGCCGCGCGGCGTAGCCCAACTCCACCTCGGCCTTGGCGGAGGTGAAGTACATGTGGCGCCGCGCCATTTTCAGGGAATCGCGAGTTAGGAAGGGCTCGCGCCCGGTGATCCGCCCGATCAGTTCGGCGACTTCCGCCAGCGGCTGGAGCGGGCCGATGGGCAGCTTCACGCGGGGCGGACGGCGCCCGGAGAAGGCGGCGATCTGCGCGAGCAGGGCCTGCAGGCTGACGTCCTGGCCGCCCAGGATGTAGCGCTCGCCGATCCGCCCCCGGGCCAGCGCCAGGAGGTGCCCCTGGGCGACGTCGTCCACATGCACCAGGTTCAGGCCGGTTTCGACGAAGGCCGGCATGCGGCCGGTCGCCGCCTCCACCAGGATGCGGCCGGTGGGCGTTGGGCGGACGTCGCGCGGGCCGATCGGCGTCGAGGGGCTGACGATCACCGCTGGCAGGCCGCGTTCGCGCACCAGACGCAGCACCAGTCCTTCGGCGGCGACCTTAGATCGCTTGTAGGCCCCGGGCGCCTCGGCTTCGCTGAGCGATCGGCTCTCGTCGGCGGGCGCGCCGTCCGGACGCAGCCGCAAGGTGGCGACGCTGCTGGTGTAGACCACCCGCTCGACGCCCGCCGCCAGGGCCGCTTCCATGGTCGCGCCGGCCCCGGCCAGATTGTTGCGGACGATCTCCTCGGGGTCCCGCGCCCAGAGGCGGTAATCGGCCGCCACGTGGAAGAAGAACCGCACGCCCGCCAGGGCCTCGGCCATGGCGGCGGGGTCGCGGACGTCGCCGGTCACCACCTGCGCCTCCAGGCCCTTCAGGTTGGTCCGCGGGCTCTCGCGGCGCACCAGCAGTCGCAACTGGGCGCCGTGGCCCTGGACCGCGTGCGCCACGGCCGAGCCCACGAACCCCGAGGCGCCAGTCACCAGCACGGACGCGCCGCGCAGCAGCGAGGCCACGTCCTTCGCGGACGCCGTGGCGCTCGCCGCCTCGCTCACGCGGCGGGGTCCTCGCCGGCCGAATAGTCGGGAGCGGCGTCGGGCGCCCCATCGGCTGTCGCAGAGGCATCGGCATTGGCATCGGCATCGTCGGCGGCGGAAGAGTCCGACGCCGACGGCGGAGTCGCGGGCGGAGCCGCCGTGGCCGGCGCCGGCTGCGGGGCGGCCTTGGGCGGCGCGGTGTCGAAGTCGGGCAGGGTGTCGATATCCACGGGCTTGCCGGTGACCTCCGCCTGGCGATTCTGCAAGAAGTAGGAGCGCAGCGTGGCGTAGGGGTCGGTCGAGGTCTGGCGGATACGCTCCAGGTCTTCGGCGCCCTCCACGCGGTCCGAAAGCCCCTCGACCACCGTCGAAGCGACCTCGATCTCCGTCCGGCCATTGAAGCGGACGTAGTTGAAGGGATCGAGGCCGATGTCGGCGATGTTTCCAAAGCCATCGCGCACAGTGGTCGGCCCGATCAGCGGTAGGAAGAGATAGGGGCCCGGCCCGACGCCCCAGCGCCCCAGGGTCGTGCCGAAGCTGTTGTCGTGGCGGGGCAGGTGATTCTTCTTGGCCACGTCGATGAAGCCCGCGACCCCGAAGGTGCTGTTGACCACGAAGCGGGTGAGGGTGCCCGCGGCTGTTCCGATCCGGCCTTGCAGCAGGTCGTTCACGAACACTACCGGCTCGCCGACGTTGCGGGCCCAGTTGCGCAGCGCGGTGCGGATCGTCGAGGGCGCCGATCGATAACCCTTGGACACCGGTCCGAACACATGCTGGTCCAGGGACTCCTCGATCCCGAACATCTTCCGATTGAAGCCCTCGAAGGGATCGCCCGGCGTCGCCGCGCGGCAGGGGCCGACGAAGGCCGCCGCCACAATCAGAGGCCAAGCGAGCGGCAAGCGCCTTTGTCTCGGTCGCATCGCGTCACTTTCCCTATATGGAGGGCCAAGGTTGGGCGGCTGTGCACCATATAGGCCGCGTCTCTTCAATGCGAAGTGGTGGCATGGGGTTCGTTTTCGGATGGATCGGCGGATTGTTCGCGGTTTTGGCCCTGGCGGGCGCCGCCTATCAACTGCTGTCAGCCGTCCTGCTCCGCCGCCTGCTGACGCCGCCCGCCCGGGATGAGGCGGATGCTGCGCCGGGCTTAACCGTGCTCAAGCCTCTGCATGGGGCGGAGCCGGGGTTGCGGGCGGCGCTGGAGAGCCTGCTGGGCCAGGACTATCCGGGTCCGCTGCAGGTGGTGTTTGGTGTGCAGGACCCGACCGATCCGGCCCAGGCGGCGGTGGGCGAACTGCGCCGCGCCTTCCCCGACCGCGATATGACCCTGGTGGTCGATCCGACGCCGCACGGCGCCAACCGCAAGATCGCCAACCTGATCAACATGCGCGGCCGGGCCCGGCATGAGGTGCTGATCCTCGCCGACAGCGATATCGTCGTAGCGCCCGGCTATCTGCGCGGCGTGGCGGCGGCGCTGAAGCCGCCGGGTGTCGGCGTGGTGACCTGCCCCTATCGCGGGCGCGGGGAGGCCGGCGGCTGGTCGCGGTTGGCGGCCATGGGCCTCAGCTACCAGTTCCTGCCGAGCGTCGCGGCCGGCGTCGGCCTGGGCATGGCCCGGCCCTGCATGGGCTCGACCATCGCGCTTCGCGCGGAGACGCTCGACCGGATCGGTGGGTTCGAGGCCTTCGCCGACGTGCTCGCCGACGACTACGCCATCGGCGCGGCCGTGCGCCAGGCGGGCCTGCAAAGCGTCGTCGCGCCGGTCCTGGTGGCGCACAATTCCGTCGAAACGAGCCTGTCAGAGGTCGTGCGGCACGAGCTGCGCTGGGCCCGGACCGTGCGCGCGGTCGACCCTGCGGGCTTCGCGGGCAGCGTGGTCACCTATCCGACGCCGCTAGCGATCCTGAGCGTTCTCTTGACCGTCGGAGCGCCCTTGGCCTTGGCGGCGCTCGCGGCTGCGCTTATCTGCAGGCTCTGGGTGTGGCGTGAGGTCGACCGCGCCGCGACGGCGTCGACGGGGCCGTGGTGGTGGTTGCCCTTGCGCGACGGCCTTTCGTTCGCCGTGTTCCTGGGGTCGTTCTTCGTCCGCGCCGTGGATTGGCGTGGCGACCGCTTCCAGGTTGACGACAAGGGGGCGCTGACGCGCATATGAGGCTGAGATGATGCAGACCCTGTTCCTCCAAGCTCCGTCCTTCGACGGCTACGACGGCGGAGCCGGCGCGCGCTATCAGATGAAGCGCGAGGTGAAATCCTTCTGGTTTCCCACCTGGCTGGCGCAGGCGGCGGCCATGGTGCCCGGCTCGAAGCTGATCGACGCCCCGCCGCACAAGACCTCCTTCAAGGAGATCGAGGCGGACTTGAAAAGCCACGAGCTGATCGTGGTCCACACCTCCACGCCGTCGTTCAAGTCCGACTGCCGCACGGTGCGGATGATTCGCGAGATCAATCCCACCGCGAAGATCGGCTTCATCGGCGCCAAGGTCGCCGTCGAGCCCAAGGAGAGCCTGGAGGCCTGCCCCGAGCTCGATTTCGTGGCCCGCAACGAATACGAATTCGCCATCCAGGAGCTGGCCGAGGGCCGCCCCTGGAAGAGCATTCGCGGCATCACCTGGCGCAACGACAAGGGCGAGTTGGTCTCGAACCCGGAGCGCGAGATCCTGATGGACATGGACCAACTGCCCTCGGTCCTGCCGCTCTACAAGCAGTTGAAAGTCGAGAATTATTTCGGCGGCTACCTGCTGCACCCCTACATGAGCTGGTACACCGGCCGCGGCTGCAAATCCCGCTGCACCTTCTGCCTGTGGCCCCAGACCATCGGCGGCCACAAGTACCGCTACCAGTCCATCGAGCGGGTCGTGGAGGACGTGAAGTACGTCCAGAAGGAATTCCCGCAGGTCCGCGAGATCTTCTTCGACGACGACACGCTCACCGACGACCACGCCCGCGTGGAGGATCTGGCCCGGGCGCTCGGTCCGCTGGGCGTCACCTGGTCGTGCAACGCCAAGGCCAACGTGCCGCGCAAGACCCTGGAGGTCATGAAGGCGAACGGCTTGCGCCTGCTGCTGGTCGGCTACGAGTCCGGCAACCAGAAGATCCTGCACAACATCAAGAAGGGCCTCTTGGTCGAGGTGGCCAAGCGGTTCGCCAAGGACTGCCATGACCTGGGCATCGTCGTGCACGGCACCTTTATCCTGGGCCTGCCGGGCGAGACCCGCGAGACGATCCAGGAGACGCTGGCCTTCGCCAAGGAGGTGAACCCGCGCACCCTGCAGGTGTCGCTGGCCGCGCCCTATCCGGGCACCTTCCTGTACAACCAGGCCAAGGAGAACGGCTGGTTCGCCTCCGACGTGGACCTGCTCACCGACGACGGCACCCAGATCGCGCCGCTGGACTATCCGCACCTCAGCCACACGGAAATCTTCAATTCGGTCGAGGACTTCTACAAGAAGTTCTACTTCCGCCCCTCGAAGATCGCCGAGATCGTGGGCGAGATGCTGCGCGACTTCGACATGATGAAACGGCGCCTGCGCGAGGGCGTGGAATTCTTCCAGTTCCTGCGCACCCGCGAAGACATGATCGTCTCCTGACGCCCCCCTTGGGCCTGAGGCGACTGATTATCACCGCCGACGACTTCGGCGCCGCGCCGCAGGTCAATGAGGCGGTGGAGATCGCCCATCGCGAGGGGGTCCTGGCCGCCGCGAGCCTGATGGTCGCTGCGCCCGGCTGCGCCGACGCCGTGGCGCGGGCCAAACGGATGCCCGGCCTTCGGGTCGGTCTACATCTGGTGATGGTGGAAGGCCGCCCAGCGTTGCCGCGCTCGGCGCTGCCGGACCTGACGACCGCCGACGGCCTGTTCCGCACCGACATGGCGGCCATGGGGGCCGACATCTTCTTCCGGCCCAAGGTCCGTGCTCAGCTCGCCGCCGAGATCGAGGCGCAGTTCGAGGCTTTCACCGCCACCGGCCTGCCGCTGGACCATGTGAACACCCACAAGCACTATCACCTGCACCCGACCGTCGCGGGCCTGATCCTGGGCATCGGCAGGCGCCATGGCTTCCAAGCCAGCCGTGCGCCCATAGAGCCGCGTGCGGTGCTGGCCGCCGTGGAACCCGCCGCTGCGCCTGCGCCCGCCTGGATCACCGAGCCCTGGGCGAGGCTGATGCGCGCCCGCTATCGAAGCGCCGGCGTCGCCATGGCCGACCAAGTGTTCGGCCTCGCCTGGTCGGGCGCCATGACCGCCGACCGCGTGGAGGGTATCGTCCGGCGTCTGCCGCCGGGCCTGAGCGAACTCTATCTGCACCCCGCGACCTCCGGCGGCTTCGAAGGCGCGGCGTCCAGCTACGACTATGCGGGAGAACTGGCGGCGCTCATCTCGCCGCGGGTGAAGGCCGCGGTCGCGGAAAGCGGCGCGAGGCTCGGCGGATTTTGCGATCTCAGTGGATTGAACGCCCTTGACCGATAGCGCTTCCAAGCCTGCGCCGGCGCGCGTGAAACCCGGTGTCATCGTGGCCTCGGCCTTAGGCCTGTTGCTGCTCACCCTGGTAGTCGTTTGGGTGGGCGTGAAGCCGGTGGGGAGCGCCATCGAGCGCATCGGGCTGCAGGGCTTCGCGCTGTTCCTGCTGGCCTGGCTGACCGTGGTGATCACCCTGGGCCTGGCCTGGTTCACCGCCGCGCCGGGCCTGCCGGCCTCGCGGGCGGGAACCTACGTCTGGGGCCGGTTCGTGCGCGAGGGCGCATCGGACCTGCTGCCCTTTTCGCAGATCGGCGGCCTTTTGATCGGGTGCCGGGCGGTGATCGCGCGGGGGGTCGCCGAACCCCTGGTCTACGCCTCGACGCTGGTGGACATGACCGCGGAGATCGCGGCCCAGGTGCTCTACAGCCTGGGCGGAGTCGCCGCCCTGGTGGTCACCCGGTTCGGGACCGAGGGCTCCCGACCGATCCTCTGGGGCGCGGCGGGCGGCGTGCTGGTGCTGATCGCGGCGGCCGGCGCCTTCATCGCGCTGCAGCGGCGCGGCGTGGCCTGGATCGGTGGCCTGATGAGCCGCTGGGCGCCCAGCGCCGTGGCCCAGGCCGATTCGCTGAAGATCGCGCTGGACGACATCTACCGCCGGCCCGCCCGCATGACCCTCGCCGTCGCACTGCATTGCAGCGCCTGGATAGGCTCCAGCACGGTCTCCTGGTTCGGCCTGCAGCTGATGGACGTCCACGCGCCGCTCTGGGCCGTGCTGGCGGCGGAGAGCCTGATGTATGTGCTGCGCAGCGCCGGCTTCATGATCCCCGCCGCGCTGGGCGTGCAGGAAGGCGCCTATGTGCTGATGGGCCCGCTGTTCGGCCTGCCGGCCCCTGACATGCTGGCGCTGTCGTTGGTGAAGCGGGGCCGCGACATCGTGGTGGGCGCGCCGGTGCTGATCGCCTGGCAGGCCCTGGAGGCGACCGCCGCCGCCCGTCGCCTGCGCGCCGCGCCCTAGCCCTTAAGCCTCCGCCTCCGGCTTCGGCGGGCCCAGCAGCGCCGGCTCGAAGATCAGCGCCGCCACCAGGGTCCAGATCAGTGAGATCATCAGAATCTTGCCCATGCTGGCGGTTCCCGGATGGCGGGAGAACATCAGGCTGCCAAACGCCGTGCCGGTGGTGAGCGCGCTGAAGAACACGCCTCGCGCTAGGCTCGATTGCAGGAGGTTGGTCATGCCATTGCGCCAGGCCATTACGAAATAGATGTGGAAGGCCACGCCGACCCCGAACAGCAGCGGGAAGGCGATCACATTGGCGAAGTTGATCGGCTGGCCGATCACCACGCAGGTGCCCAGCGTCAGGAAACCCGCCAGCACGATCGGCGCCAGGGTGAAGGCCACCTCCCGCAGGCTGCGCAAGACCGCCAGCAGCAGCAGGGTGATGGTGACCAGCGAGAGCAGGCCGGCCTCGATGAAGGCGCCGCTGACCGTTTTGCCGGCCTCCTGGATGGAGATCGGCGGTCCGGACGCCTCCGGCGCCAGCTTCTGCACCGCCTTGGAGAATTTCTGCAGGACGCGGTTGTCGTTGGAATCGCCGCGCGGCGACACCTGAATCCGGGCGCGGCCATCGGTGGTGATCCAGTCCTCCTTCAGGTCGGCGGGCAGGCTGTCCAGGGTGACCGGCTGGGCCGAGAGCAGATTGCGCAGCTGGTCGAGCAGGGTGTGCAGTGGCGGGATCAGGGCGGCCGTGGCGCGGGCCCGACCGTCCGGCGGCCCGGCGGCCAGGGCTTCCAGCACCTTGGCGAGGCGGCTCGCCCCGACGTCGGTCGGCGCCGCGGCCCGCAGCTTGTCCGCCGTGGCGCGCAGGGCCGTGACCACGTCCACGTCGCTTGGCGGAGGCGGCGTCTCGAACGGGTTGAGAGTGGGATCGAGCAGCAGTTGGGCGTCGCTGATCGCCGCCAGCTTCGGCGCCTGATCGTCCGGCACGAAGCTCGACAGGGTCACGGTCTGCGAGACCTCAGGCAGGGCGCCCAGGCGGTCGGCCAGCCTGTTGGCCGCCGCAAGCGAGGGCGCCAGCACGTCGATGGTGTTCGGGGTGCGGTTGGGGTCGGTCATGATGTCGGCCAGCGTCGACATGGCCTCGCCGTGGATATTGCGCAGATGCAGCGGATTGAAGTCGAAGCGGACCAGCGGCAGCAGCGCGACGCTGATCGCCATGAAGATCGCAAAGGCCCAAAGGACCAGTTTGCGCCGCTCCACCAGGAAGCGGTCCAGGGGCGCGAGTCGCGGGTCGCCGACCGGCTCCATCTGCCGCTTGACCCGGAACAGGATGATCAGGGCGGGCAGCAGGGTGACGTTGAGGATCAGGCCAAGGACCATGCCGACGCCGGCGATGACGCCCAGCTCGGAGACCCCGATGTATTGGGTGGGCAGGAACGCAAGGAAGCCCAGGGTGATCGCCGCGGCGGCCAGCACCAGGGCCCCGCCGATGCCGGCGGCGGCGGCCTGCAACGCGGCGCGTGGATCGGGCTCGGTCAGGCGCTCGGCCCGGTAGCGCACGCTGAGCTGGATGCCGAAGTCCACGCCCAGGCCGACGAAGAGCGGGATGAAGGCGACCGAGATCAGGTTGAAGCGGCCCACCGTCAGCAGGCCTGCCGCGGTGGTCAACAAAAGGCCGGCGAAGGTGGTGGTGAGGATGGCGGCCACCAGCTTGAAGGATTTCACCGCCAGCCAGAGCATCCCCAGAACCGCCAGCACCATGGTCCCGGCGACCAGCCAGGCGCGGTCGGCCAGCGAGGCGAATTCCTCGTCGGACAGCGGCACCGAGCCCGTCAGGCGCAGCCGCACCCCGTGGGCCGCGTCGAGGTCGAGGCTGCGGGCCGCGGCGCGGATGGCGTCGCTGGCCGGAACCCCGGGGGTCAGGTCGCCGTAGTCGAGCTTCGGCCGGATGACCACGAAGCGGCGGGTGGGCGCGCCCATCGCCCCGCCGGCGCCCACCAGCGCCTGCCAGGAGAAGAAGGCCGGCCGTCCGGCCGCGGCGGCCTCGAGAGCGCCCGTCAGGGCGGTCAGCGGCTTCTCGACCGAGGCGATGGGCGCCTGGCCGGCCTTCACGCCGTCAGCCAGGGTCCCGATCGCCGACATCACCCCGCGCAGGCTGGGGTCGCCAGCCATCGGGCCGAGGAAGGGCTGGGCCGACACCAGTTGATTGACGGTGTCCTGCACCGCCTTGGTCGGCAGGAAGAGCAGGCCCTCACGATCGAAAAACGGCCCGCCGTCCGGCCGCCGGACGCTGAGGAACAAGCGGGTATCCGGCGCGAGCTTGGCGGTCAGGGCCGCCGCCGCCGCCTCCGCCAGCTCCGGCGTCGCACCGTCGATCACCACGATGGTGCTGTCACCGTTCTGAGGGAAGGCGGTGTCCATGACGATTTCGCGCTGCCGCCAGGCGACCTTGTCGGAAATCAGCTTGGCGGTGTCGCTGGTCATGTCGAAATGACCGACCACGAACCATAACGCCGCGGCGCACAGCGCCAGGGCGGCGGCCAGGGTGGCCCAGGGATGGTCGGCGCCCAGCCGGACGGCGGACCGCACCGGGCGTAGGGTCATCGGCAAGGGCTCGGCCTCCGGATGGAGCGGTGGGGCGCCAAAGCGCGGTGTCGCCCTCACATAACGCGCGTCGCGCCGCCGCGCACCGTCTCAGCCTGCGCCGGATGGCGAAGGCTCCAGCATCGCGGTCCACCGAGCTTGCGCGCATTTTTCCGCGCCGCGGACTTCCTGCCTCGAATCTGGCGCCTAAATAGGGGTCGGGAAGAGGGACGAAGGGACAACGATGCGGACCTGGCTGATCGCCCTGGCGGCGGCGGCATGCGCCACGACGGCCTGCAGCCCGAAGAGTTCGCTCTACCTGCAGCCCGGCGAGAAATCCCCGGCCGCCTCGCCGCCGAAACCCGCGCCGCCGCCGAAAGCGCTGCCCGCGCCGCCGGCCACTCCGGCGCCGGCGAAGCCTTAGCTCGGCTAGGCCGCCGCCGGCGCGGGCTTGGGCCCCCGGCGCAGGAACGGCTGTGGGCGCCAGCGGACCAGCGAGCGCCAGAGCCACTCGAACGGGCCGTAGTGGAAGCTCGCCAGCCACGGCTTGCTCCACGCCAGGATGAACACCCAGACGCCGGCCACCACCGCCAATTCCTGGAAGCGCGACAGGCGGGCGTAGAGGCCAAAGCCGAAGCCGCAGAACAGCACCGTCGTGACGATCGAGGTCATCAGGTAGTTGCTGAACGCCATCCGCCCGGCCGCCGCCAGCCGGTCCACCACCGCCTGCGCCCAACCGGCCCGGATGATCAGCAGCAGGATGCTGGCGTCGGCCAGGGCGATCAGCGGGCGGGAAATCTGCTGCCACGCTTCCAGGCGATTGAGCACCAGGGGATCGAAGTGCGACTGCTCGATCCCCCAGGTGAGCCAGGCGGTCGCCGGCGCGGCCAGCAGATAGCCCACCGCCACGGCGACCCCGTAGGCGCGGCTCGACCACTTCAGGGTGAAGAAGCCGCTGCGGAACAGCGCCATCCCCAGGAACATCTGGCCGATCGCCTCGGGGATCTCGTCGGTGGGCATCATGTAGGTCTGCAGCAGCCGGGCGGCCAGCGCGCGCACCCGCAAGGCGTCCAGGAAGCCGCCGCGGTAGCCGGCGATCTCCTGCAGCTTCAAGGCCTGCGACGGCGCCACGAGCTGCGAGGCGTCCTGCCAGGCATTCAAGGCTGCCGGCGTCGCGCCCGGCGCCATGGCCGCGGCGTAGAGCCCCTGCAATTGATGGGCGACGAACAGGTTGACGGCCAGAAGGGCGGACAGGACCAGCACGCCGACGATCACCTGGGTCCGCACCGCCAGCTTGCGGAACGGGAAGATCACCAGCCCGGCCAGGGAATAGGTCACCAGGATGTCGCCCCACCACAGGAAGTAGGCGTGGACCATGCCGATCACGAACAGCCAGAACATGCGGCGATAGTGGGTCTGGGCCGGCCCCGGATTGCCGCCCTCCGCGCGCTCGGCGATCAGGACGGCGCTGGCCCCGAATAGCATGGTGAAAAGCGCCCGCATCTTGCCGTCGGTCAGCACATTGTTGACCGCCCAGGTCCAGAGATCCGCGCCGGTCGAGCCGCCGGCATAGGTCGGGTCGAGGTAGGCGAAGGCCGGCAGGCCCATGCCGACGATGTTCATCAACAGGATGCCCAGGATCGCGAAGCCCCGGACGGCGTCGATGGAGACGAAGCGCTCGGCTTCCCCGCCCTTGGTGGTGACCGGCATCCCGCGCATTCCCCCCACGCTCTTGTCGCCGCGAGGATGAGCGCACCTTGGGGCCTGTCAACGGCGCCGTCGCGGCGCCTTCCTCTCGTGGTCTCGGCTTTTTCGCAGGCGCGGTGTCGACCGGGCGTTCGCCCATGCTAAACCGCATGCCGAATCCGGCTGCGGCAGCGGCCGCCGCCAGAGGAGACTGCCCGGTGAAGCGCCTGCCTTGGATCGGACTTGCCGCGGCCGCGGCGCTGCTGGCGTCCTGTCACCGGCCGACCGAAACCTCCCAGACCGCCGCGGCGCCGACGCCCATCGGGACGGAGCGGGCGAGCGCGGTGCATTGGAACGCCGCCACCGGCGCTTTCGAACTCGACGGCAAGCCGCTCAAGACCGCCAAGCTATGGACCTTCGACGGCTCGACCGAGGGCTTCACCGCGGTGGGCAGCAAGATCACGCCCGCGCCGGGCGCGGGCATCGCGGTCAGTATCGTCGATCCTACGATCCGCTCGCCCAAGGGCCTCAACGTGCCGGGCGGCCAGTACCCGTTGGTGCTGGTGCGGCTGACCCGCACGGCGGCGGCGTCCGCCTGGGACGGGGCGCTCTACTATTCGACTTCGGGGCACGGCGAGACCATCAACGATCTGGGCAAGCCGATCTCGGGCGCCGACCCGCATGTGGGCGAGACCACCACCCTGATCTACGACATGAACCATCAGACGATGGGCGGCCCGGACTGGATGCAGTCGACGATTGATCAGATTCGCTTCGACATCGAAGACAAGGCCGGCGGCGGCTTCGTGATCCGGCAGATCGCCATCGCGCAGAACCCAGATCCCACCGCGCTGATCGCGCCGCCCGCCGCCGCGCCACCTCCGGCCGCGCCCGCGCCCGCGCCAAAATCCTGACCGACAGCGACCCCGGGGGTTTTTAGGGCGTGGTCTTCAGTTCGGTCATCTTCATCTTCTATTTCCTGCCGTTCTTCCTGCTCGGCTACTATGTCTCGGGCTGGCGAGCGGGCGCGCTCCTGACGGGCAGCGCGGTCTTCTACGTCTGGGGCGAGGGCGCTTACGTCTTCCTGCTGCTAGGCCTGATCGGGCTCAACTACGCCGGCTCCCGCTGGCTCGACTCCATCCCTGACAAGCAGCGGCGGCTGGCGATCCTCGCCGGGCTGGTGATCGCCGACTTCGCGGTGCTGGGCTTCTTCAAATATTCCGAGTTCCTGGCGCACAACCTGAACCTCATCCTGCCGGGCGCGCCCTTGCCGGAGGTGCGCCAGCGTCTGCCGCTGGGTATCTCCTTCTTCACCTTCCAATTGGTCAGCTACGCCGTCGACGTGCACCGCGGCGCGGTCAAGGTGGAGCGCGACCTCACCCGGTTCGCCGCCTACATCCTGATGTTCCCGCACCTGATCGCCGGGCCTATCGTCCGCTACGCCGACATCCGCGACGAGATGCACGCCGACCGGCGCAAGACCGCGCACCTGGGCCTGGGCGTACAGTACTTCATCGTCGGCCTCTGCCAGAAGGTGCTGGTGGCCAACATCGTGGCGCCCCTGGCCGACCATGCCTTCGCCACCGACCTGGCGCGCCTGGACGCCACCACCGCGTGGCTCGGTGTCTGGGCCTACACCCTGCAGATCTACTTCGACTTCTGCGGTTATTCGAACATGGCGATCGGGCTCGCCTTCCTGCTGGGCTTCACCTTCCCGAAGAACTTCGACTACCCCTACATCGCCCAGTCGATCACCGAGTTCTGGCGGCGCTGGCACATGAGCCTGTCGTCGTGGTTCCGCGACTACGTCTACATTCCGCTGGGCGGCAACCGGCACGGTCTGGCGCAGACCGTGCGCAACCTCTTGATCGTCTTCTTCCTCACCGGCCTTTGGCACGGTGCGGCCTGGCGGTTCATCGTCTGGGGCCTCTATCACGGGGCGTTCCTGATGCTGGAACGCTTCGGCCTGGGCCGTTTGCTGGAGCGCGCGCCCCGGCCGCTGCGCCACCTCTACGCGGTGCTGGTGGTGATGGTCGGCTGGGTGTTCTTCCGCGCCGACAGCCTCCCGCAGGCGCTGGCCTATCTTGGCCAGATGGCCCAGCCCGGGCGGTTCCTGTCGCCGGATGCGGCGCTCTCGATCCTGCTGAACGCCCAGACGATCGCCGCCCTGGTGGCCGGCTCCTTGCTTGCCGCGCCCCTGCTGCCGGCCGTGATGCAGCGCCTGAGCGCGCCGCGCGCCGAGCCGCCACGGCCGGACCTGCCAGGGCGGCTGGAGACCCGCAGCGTGCATGCCCTGCCGATCCCGATGCTGGCGGCGGGCTTTGTGCTGTCCATCGCGCTCCTGGTGGGGTCGACGCTCAATCCCTTCCTCTATTTCAGGTTCTGACCCGGTGCTTGCCTCTCGTCTCCACTGGCGGCTGCTGATCGGGACCATCCTGGTCCTGATGGCGGCGGCGTGGCTCGCGCCCCGGTGGATTCCAGCGCCCGACATCCAGGAAAACCGGGTGTTGGCGGCGCGGCCGGAGTGGCCCAAGCGGCTCTCGGACCTGGACGATTTCCGCAAGGCGGCCGACGCCTATGTCGCCGACCATTTTCCCGTGCGGCCGCAGTTGATCGGGGCCCTGAACCGTCTGCGGATGCTGGTCGGCGTCAGCGGCTCCAACCGGGTGATCGTCGGGCGCCACGGCTGGCTATTCTACGACGACGACACCCACCTGGGGGCGGCGCGGGGCGATCCGCCGATGAACGGTCCGGAAACCCGCGCCTGGCTGATGGCCCTGGCCGGCCGCACCGAGATGCTGCGGGCGCGCGGCGTCCCCTATCTCGTCGTCGCGGCGCCGGTGAAGGAGACGATCTATCCGCAAAATGGGCCGCCGTGGTACCACGGTCCGAGCCCTGCTCGCGTGGCCCTGACCCTCCCCAAGCTCGCGCAGGCCAGCGGCGCCGGCGAGGTGCTCTACCTGCATTCGCAGATCGCCGCCGCGACGCGGGCCGGCGAGAAGACCTATAGCCTGCACGACACCCACTGGAGCGGCTACGGCGCCTATGCGGGCTATGTCGGCCTGATGAGCCAGCTGCACGCCATGGGCCTGACCGAGGGGCCAAGGCCCCGCTCCGATTTCCAGATGATGGACCTGCGCAGCGGCGTCGGACCGCGGGACCTCGCGCTGATGCTCGGCGTCTCCAGCTTCGTCGATCTCGACTTCCCGCATATCGACGACCCGGCCGCCGAGGCGAAGATCAACCGGAGCTTCCTGGGTCCCAAGACCGACTGGACCGCGCCGCAGGTGATCGATACCGGCGAGGTTGGCAAACCCACCCTGCTGATGACCCGGGATTCGTTCTCCAACGAACTGCTGCCGCTGCTCTATTCGCACTTCAGCCGTATCGTTCTGGCGCACGACCAGGACGGCTTCTGGCGGCCCGACCTGATCGACCGCTTCAAGCCGGATATCGTGCTGCTGGAGGTCATTGAACCGGGTCTTCGGGTCGGCATGGGCGACGGGCCCGCGCCGTCGAACGAGGCCGTCGCCCGGATCGACAGGGTGCTGGCGACCGCCATGCCGGTCCGCCAGAGCCCCCAGGCGCCGCTCATGCCGATGCTGACGCCACCGGACGCCGGAACGGCGGCGATCATTGCCCGCGCCGCGTCAACCGCGAACTGCAACATCGAGATCGTCAAGCTGACTCCCGGCCTGGACGGGGAGGCGACCTTCATGGGGTCCGGCTGGCTGTCGGAGCTCAGCCACCAGATCACCTCGCCCAAGGGCCTGATGGCGCTGAAGGGGCCCGGTGGGACCTTCGCCGCGTCTCTGCCGATGGACAAGGCGCGGCCTGACGTCGCGGCCTATTTCAAGGATCCCCACGCCCGGGAGAGCGGCTTCGTCGGGACCTTCTTCCTCAAACGGCTGGCGCCTGGCGTCTATACGCCGTGGGTCTACAGGCGCGCAGGCGGCGGCTGGATCGGTTGCGCGGGCAAGCAGACCGTGACCATGCCCTGAGGTTGAAGGATGTCGCGGGGCGCCGTGGCGCGGGGCATTAGAAAAATCTTCCCCGACCCCAGCTTTCCGCCCATCGACAAGGGGCGATCTTGCCGGGTAAATGCCCCCGAACACGACCGGCCTCTCAACAACGTGAGGTTCGGCCGCGTTTCGGCGTGCGTATTGGGTTTGGGTTTTACGAGGACGAGATGGGGTTCCCCGAGAAGCAGGGACTGTACGATCCGACGAACGAGCATGACTCGTGCGGCGTGGGCTTTGTGGCCAATATCAAAGGCCGCAAATCGCACGAGGTGATCCAGTGTGGCCTGCAGATCCTGGTGAACCTCGATCACAGGGGCGCGGTGGGCGCCGACCCGCTGGTGGGCGATGGCGCCGGCTGCCTGATCCAGATTCCGCATGGCCTGCTGGCCGCCTGGGCCGAAGCCGAGGGTCTGACCCTGCCGCCGGCCGGCGAGTACGCGGTCGCCATGTGCTTCCTGCCACAGGACGAACTGGCCCGCGAAGTGGCCATGGGCCAACTGGAACACTTCCTGACCGTCGAGAAGCAGCCGCTGGTCGGCTGGCGCGACGTGCCGGTGGACACCACGGGCCTGGGCGAGGCGGTGCTGGCGCAGATGCCGGTGATCCGCCAGGCGATCATCGGACGCGGCGCCAACATCCGCGACCAGGACGCCCACGAGCGCAAGCTCCTGGCCGTGCGCAAGCAGACCCAGAACCCGCTGCGCGAACTGGCCGCCAAGCGCAAGATGCCTGGGCTGACCGAGCTCTACATCCCGTCCATGTCCACCCGCACGGTGGTCTACAAGGGCCTGCTGCTCGCCCACCAGGTGGGGACCTTCTATAAGGATCTGACCGATCCCCTGACGGAATCGGCGCTGGCTCTGGTCCACCAGCGGTTCTCCACCAACACCTTCCCGTCGTGGCGCCTGGCGCACCCCTATCGGTTCATCGCCCACAACGGCGAGATCAACACGGTGCGCGGCAATGTGAACTGGATGAACGCCCGCCGGCGCACGCTGGAGAGCGAGGTCCTGGGTCCCGATCTCAACAAGATGTGGCCGCTGATCCCGCACGGCCAGTCGGACACCGCCTCGCTGGACAACGCTCTGGAGCTCCTGGTGGCCGGCGGCTATCCGCTGGCGCAGGCGGTGATGATGCTGATGCCGGAGGCCTGGGCCGGCAACCCGCTGATGGATGCGCAGCGCCGCGCCTTTTACGAGTACCACGCCGCGCTCATGGAGCCCTGGGATGGCCCCGCGGCGGTGGCCTTCACCGACGGCCGCCAGATCGGCGCCACGCTGGACCGCAACGGCCTGCGTCCGGCCCGCTTCATCATCACCGACCAGGACCATGTGATCATGGCCTCGGAAGTCGGCGTCCTCGACGTTCCGGAAGAGCGCATCGTTCGCAAGTGGCGTCTGCAGCCTGGCAAGATGCTGCTGATCGACATGGAAGAAGGCCGCATCATCGAGGACGAGGAGATCAAGCGGAAGCTCTCCGAAGCCGCGCCCTACGAAGAATGGCTTTCCGAGACCCAGTTCAAGCTGGAGGAGCTGGCGCTGGCCGAGGAGCCGGAGACGCCGCCGGTCTCCAATGATCCCGCGACCCTGCTCGATCGCCAGCAGGCCTTTGGCTACACCCAGGAGGACCTGCAGTTCTTCCTCGAACCCATGGCCAGGTCCGGCGACGACCCGTTGGGCTCCATGGGCTTCGATACGCCCATCGCCGTGCTCTCGCGGCGGCCCAAGCTGCTCTACGAGTACTTCAAGCAGAACTTCGCCCAGGTCACCAATCCGCCCATCGACCCGATCCGCGAGGAGCTGGTGATGAGCCTGGTCTCGATGATCGGGCCCAGGCCGAACCTGCTCGGCCGCCAGGCCGGCACTCACAAGCGCCTGGAAGTCGCTCAGCCGATCCTCACCGACGAGGACCTGGCCAAGATCCGCGCGATCAACGAACTGCTGGACGGCGCTTTCCGGACCGCCACCCTCGACACCACCTGGCCGGCCACCGAAGGCGCCAACGGCCTGGAAGGCGCGCTGGAGCGGCTGTGCCGCGCCGCCACCGACGCGGTGCTGGCCGACATGAACATCCTGATCCTCTCGGATCGTGCGATGGGGCCGGACCGGGTGCCGATTCCCGCCGCGCTCGCCACCGCGGCCGTGCACCACCACCTGATCCGTCAGGGCCTGCGCATGCAGACCGGCCTGGTCATCGAGACCGGTGAGGCGCGCGAGGTGCACCACTTCTGTGTGCTCGCCGGCTATGGCGCGGAGGCGGTGAACCCCTACCTGGCGTTCCAGACCATCGAGGCCCTTCGCATCCAGAACGGCCTGCCGCAGAGCGCCTACGAGGTCCGCAAGAACTACATCAAGGCCATCGGCAAGGGCGTGTTGAAGGTGATGTCCAAGATGGGCATCTCCACCTACCAGTCCTATTGCGGCGCCCAGATCTTCGACGCCATCGGCCTGTCGTCGGCGCTGATCGAAAAGTACTTCACCGGCACCGCCTCGACCATCGAGGGCGTCGGCCTGGGCGAGATCGCCGGGGAGGCCGTGCGACGCCACCGCGACGCCTATGGCGACAGCCCGATCTACCAGACCATGCTCGACGTGGGCGGCCAGTACGCCTGGCGCCTGCGCGGGGAGACCCACGCCTGGACGCCGGAGTCGGTGTCGAACCTGCAGCACGCCGTGCGCGGCAACCTGCCCGACGCCTACCGGACCTTTGCCAAGACCATCAACGAGCAGTCGGAGCGTCTGCTGACGCTGCGTGGCTTGATGCGGCTGAAGCCGGGCGAGGGCGGTCCGATCCCCCTCGACGACGTCGAGCCGGCGGCCGAGATCGTCAAGCGCTTCTCCACCGGCGCCATGAGTTTCGGCTCGATCAGCCGCGAGGCGCACACGACGCTGGCCATCGCCATGAACCGCATCGGCGGCCGGTCGAACACCGGCGAGGGCGGCGAGGAGAGCGACCGCTTCAAGCCCCTGCCCAACGGCGATTCCATGCGCTCGGCCATCAAGCAGGTGGCGTCCGGTCGCTTTGGCGTGACCACCGAATACCTGGTCAACGCCGACGACATCCAGATCAAGATGGCCCAAGGGGCGAAGCCGGGAGAAGGCGGCCAGCTGCCCGGCCACAAGGTCGACGCCAACATCGCCCGCGTCCGGCACTCGACGCCGGGCGTCGGGCTGATCAGCCCGCCGCCGCACCACGACATCTACTCCATCGAGGACCTGGCGCAGCTCATCCATGACCTGAAGAACGTCAATCAAAGAGCTAGAATCTCAGTGAAACTGGTCTCTGAGGTTGGTGTCGGGACCGTTGCGGCCGGGGTCGCCAAGGCGCGCGCCGACCATGTGACCATCTCCGGTTTCGAGGGCGGCACCGGCGCCTCGCCGCTCACCTCCCTGACCCACGCGGGCTCGCCCTGGGAGATTGGTCTAGCCGAGACTCAGCAGACCCTGCTGCTGAACGGCCTGCGCACCCGGATCGCCGTGCAGGTGGACGGCGGCCTGCGCACCGGCCGCGATGTGGCGATCGGCGCGCTACTGGGCGCCGACGAGTTCGGCTTCGCCACCGCGCCCTTGATCGCGGCCGGCTGCATCATGATGCGCAAGTGCCACCTGAACACCTGCCCGGTGGGCGTGGCGACCCAGGACCCGGTGCTGCGCGCGCGCTTCACCGGCCAGCCCGAGCACGTGATCAACTTCTTCTTCTTCGTGGCCGAAGAGCTGCGGGAGATCATGGCCGAGATGGGTTTTGCGACGGTCAACGAGATGATCGGCCGCGTCGACCGTCTCGATCTCGCGCCGGCGCTGGAGCACTGGAAGACGCAGGGCATCGACCTCAGCCGCATCCTGCACGCCGCTCCGATGGAGGCCGCCAAAGGCCTCTGGAACCAGGACAGCCAGGACCATGGCCTCAGCAAGGCGCTCGACAACACCCTGATCGAGGCCGCCAAGGCCGCCCTTGAGGGCGGCAAGCCGGTGCGCGGCCAATATGTGGTGCGCAACGTCAACCGCACGGTGGGCGCCATGCTCTCCGGCGAGGTGGCCCGGCGCTATGGCCATGCGGGCCTGCCCGACGACACCATCTCCCTGACCTTCAAGGGCAACGCCGGCCAGAGCTTTGGCGCCTTCGCCGCGCGGGGCGTCAGCCTCGAGTTGGTCGGCGACGCTAACGACTATGTCGGCAAGGGCCTGTCCGGCGGCCGCGTGGTGGTGCGCCAGCCCGCCGAATCTCGCCGCGACCCCACGCACAACATCATCGTCGGCAACACGGTGCTCTACGGCGCCATCGCCGGTGAGGCCTATTTCGAAGGCGTGGCGGGCGAACGCTTCGCCGTGCGCAACTCCGGCGCCGTGACGGTGGTCGAAGGCCTGGGCGACCACGGCTGTGAATACATGACCGGCGGCGTGGTGGTGGTGCTGGGCGATACCGGCCGAAACTTCGCCGCCGGCATGAGCGGCGGGGTGGCCTATGTCTACGACCCGGCGCGCAGGTTCGAGCCGCTCTGCAACAAGGCGATGGTGGAACTGGGCCCCGTGACCTCGGGCGGCTGCCATGAGTCCGGACGGCCCAGCCAGCGGCCGGTCTCGGTCGAGAACAACGGCATGGGCGACATGCTGGGCTTCGACGCCGAGCGCCTGCGCATCCTGATCGAGCGCCACCACCTGCACACCAAGAGCGCGCGGGCCGCCGAGATCCTGGCCAACTGGGATCAGGCGGTGGCGTCCTTCGTCAAGGTGATGCCCACCGACTACAAGAAAGCGCTGACCGACCTGGCCGCCACCCGCGCGACGGCGCCCGCCGTCGCCGCGGAATAACCCTTCTAGTTCCGGAGATTACCCCGATGGGCAAGCCCACCGGCTTCCTCGAGATCGAGCGCCACGACCGCAGCTACGACAAGGTCGATGCGCGCCTGAAAACCTGGAAGGAATTCGTCCAGCCGCTGCCGGCGCCGCAGGTGGGCCAGCAGGCCGCGCGCTGCATGGATTGCGGAATCCCGTTCTGTCACCAGGGCTGCCCGGTCAACAACCAGATCCCCGACTTCAACAACCTGGTCTACCGCGACCAGTGGAAGGCGGCGCTGGAGAACCTGCAGTCGACCAACAACTTCCCGGAGTTCACCGGCCGCGTCTGCCCGGCGCCCTGCGAGGCGTCCTGCACCCTGAACATCCAGGACAATCCGGTGACCATCAAGACGATCGAATGCCAGATCGTCGATCGCGGCTGGGAAGAGGGCTGGATCAAGCCGCAGATGTCGCCGCGCGGCACTGGCAAGCGGGTCGCGGTGGTGGGGTCGGGCCCGGCGGGCCTGGCCTGCGCCCAGCAGCTGGCTCGCGCCGGCCATGCGCCCACCGTGTTCGAGAAGTCCGACCGGATCGGCGGCCTGCTCCGCTACGGCATCCCCGACTTCAAGATGGAAAAGCATCTGATCGATCGGCGCATCAAGCAGATGGAGGCCGAGGGCGTGATCTTCCGCGCCGGCTTCGAGGTGGGCGTGACGGTTTCGGTGCAACGCCTGCTGGACGACTACGACGTGCTGGTGATGGCCGGCGGCGCCGAGCAGGGTCGCGATCTGGAGGTTCCCGGCCGCGAGCTCGACGGCGTCCACTACGCCATGGAGTTCCTCACCCAGCAGAACAAGCGCAACGCTGGCGACAGCGAGGCCATCGCCGCGCCGCGGGGAACGATCTCGGCGGCCGGCAAGCACGTGGTGGTGATCGGCGGCGGCGATACGGGGTCCGACTGCATCGGCACCTCCAACCGTCATGGCGCGGCCTCCGTCACCCAGCTCGAAATCATGCCGCAGCCGCCGGAGCGGGAGAACAAGTTCCTGACCTGGCCCGACTGGCCGCTGAAGCTTAGGACCTCGTCGAGCCAGGAAGAGGGCTGCGACCGCGACTTCGCCGTCGCCACCCGCCGCGCCGTCGGCCAGGACGGCCGCGTCACGGGCCTCGAATGTGTGCGCCTGGAATGGGTGGCCGGCGAAGGTGGCCGCATGCACATGCGCGAAGTCGAGGGCTCCGAATTCATCCTGAAGGCCGACCTCGTCCTGCTGGCCATGGGCTTCACTGGCCCCCGCACGGTGGGCGTCGTCGACTCCAGCGGCGTGGCGCTCGATCCGCGCGGCAACGTCGCGGCCGACGTGGCCAACTATCAGACCTCGGTCCGCAACATCTTCGCCTGCGGGGACATGCGCCGCGGCCAGTCGCTGGTGGTCTGGGCCATCCGGGAAGGTCGCCAATGCGCGCGGACCGTCGACGAGGCGCTGATGGGGTCGTCGAAGCTTCCGCGCTAGGCGCCTGCCGGCTTAGCTTCTGAAATAACTTAGGTTTACCCGGACGCGATCCGCCGGCGACCGAGATTGCGGCTGCGCGCGGCGGCGAGACGTGCTAGCCTCTTGAGGCCTTCGCGGCATTCCCAAAAAATTTGCGCGTCAGGGAACTTTGAGCCCGGCTCTTTCGTTCGACAGAAGGGCGGGGTGTGCCCGGCTTTCGGCCCGACGCCTCGGCGCTTTGGGACGGCGGCTCCGCAAAACCCCGGTTCAGGCCAACGCTCGTTCCTTGGGGGAACAGATGACTGCATCCGCCACCGTCGCCACGACGTCGAAGGTCAACGGGAAGCCCAAGGGCCGGACCCGCGCCCAAGATCCGGAGGCGGAGTCGGTCGAGACCGCGGAACTGCTGGCGGCGCTTCGGGCCTTCCGGCGCGGCGATTTCTCGGTGCGGTTGCCGCGCGGACGCAGTGGCGCGAGCGGCGAGATCGCTGAGGCCTTCAACGACGTGGTCGAGCTCAACGACCGCATGACCAAGGAATTCGAGCGGCTGGGGGAGACCGTCGGCCGCCAGGGCAAGATCAACCAGCGCGCCCGTTTGCCGGCCGCCCAGGGCTCCTGGGCCGCCAGCGTGGACGCGGTGAACACCCTGATCGCCGACATGGTCCACCCCACCGCCGAAATGGCCCGGGTGATCGGCGCCGTGGCCAAGGGCGACCTTAGCCAGACCATGGACCTTGAGAACGAGGAACGCCCCCTGCGCGGCGAGTTCCTGCGCATCGGCAAGGTGGTGAACACCATGGTCGGCCAGCTTGGCTCCTTCGCCTCGGAAGTGACCCGCGTGGCGCGTGAAGTCGGCACCGAGGGCAAGCTTGGCGGCCAGGCCCAGGTGAAGGGCGTCGGCGGCACCTGGAAGGACCTCACCGACAACGTGAACTTCATGGCTTCCAACCTTACCGACCAAGTCCGTGGCATCGTGAAGGTGGTGACGGCTGTCGCCGACGGCAACC
>DATAUR010000070.1:0-34853 GCA_036268175.1 Phenylobacterium sp.
TATTAACCATTCGGAAGCGAAAATACCGCAGCCATAATTCCGATTCCATGTCGCCGGCCGCCCTGAACAAGGCTAATAGCTGGCAACACGAGGGAGGGTCTAATGCGCCTGCTGTTGATCGAAGACGACAGCGCCACGGCACAAAGCATCGAACTGATGCTGAAGTCCGAGGGGTTCAACGTCTATACGACCGACCTGGGTGAAGAGGGCGTCGATCTTGGGAAGATCTACGACTATGACCTCATCCTCCTCGATCTGAACCTGCCGGACATGAGCGGCATGGACGTGCTGCGCACCCTGCGTGTCGGTAAGATCAACACGCCGATCATGATCCTGTCGGGTTCGGCCGAGATCGACACCAAGGTGAAGACCTTCTCCGGCGGCGCCGACGACTACATGACCAAGCCGTTCCACAAGGACGAGTTGGTGGCTCGCATCCACGCCGTGGTCCGCCGCTCCAAGGGTCACGCCCAATCGGTCATCAAGACCGGCGACATCCTCGTCAACCTTGACGCCAAGACGGTCGAAGTTAACGGCCTGCGCGTCCACCTGACGGGCAAGGAATACCAGATGCTCGAGCTGCTCTCCCTTCGGAAGGGCACGACGCTCACCAAGGAAATGTTCCTGAACCACCTCTACGGCGGCATGGACGAGCCCGAGCTGAAGATCATCGACGTGTTCATCTGCAAGCTGCGCAAGAAGCTGGCTGCGGCCGCCGAGGGCAAGCACCACATCGAAACCGTCTGGGGCCGCGGCTATGTGCTGCGCGACCCGCAGGAAATCGGCGCCGTCGTCGCGGCCTAGAAGCCAGCGCGCCCCGTCATCACGGAAGATAAAAAGGGGCGTCCCGCCGCAAGCGGGGCGCCCTTCTTCTTTGGCGTCTAGGCACCCATCCCCGCGAGGTCGGGAACGCTGACGTAGCGGCCGGCGAGCGCGCCGTCGCGCAGGAAGACCTCGATCTCGGTGGGATGGCCGGCGGCGGAATAGCGCCGTGCGAGCCGCCTGGCCGCCGTCTCCGCCTCCGCCCCGCTCAGGAACATCATCCCATTCTCGAGGGTGTCGCCCTGAACGCACCACCCGTCCTGCGCCGCGGTGATGGAGATCGTGAAGGTCATCGCTGCTCTCCCGTATCCGAAGGAGAGCCATGTCCGCCGGAGATGTCCGAGTGATGACGACAAGGAGGCCAAATGGTCGCCTGGCCGACACTTCCGCGTGACGACCCGGCTTTTTTGCGCCCCGTGGGGCGACTTGTCGGGCGGGGGCCGCTCAGAGCCCGGCGCGCAACGCCATCCGCACCAGTTCCGACAGGCTCTTGGCGCCGGTCTTCATCATCATGCCGGCGCGATAGACCTCCACCGTGCGGGGGCTGATGCCCAGGTCGTAGGCGATCACCTTGCTGGTCTTGCCGACCACCACCTGCTCGAGCACCTCGCGTTCGCGCCTCGACAGCGCGGCGAAGGCGGCCTGGTAGCGTTGCTTGTCCTCGTCCTGCTGCGAGGCGCGGCTGTCGGCGTCGAGCGCCCGCTGGACGGCGGCCAGCAGCACGTCGTCCTTGAACGGCTTTTCGAGAAAATCCACGGCCCCGCCCTTCATCGCCTCCACCGCCAGGGCGATGTCCCCGTGGCCGGTGATGACGATGGTGGTGAGCGGCAACTGCGCCTCGGCCACGCGGCGGACCAGTTCGATCCCGTCGATGCCTGGCATCCGGACGTCGGTGATCACGCATCCAGGCGCCAGGTCGCCGGCTTCGGCCAGGAAGGCCTCGGCGCTGTCGAAGCTGCGCGAGGGGAGACCCGCGGTGCGCAGGAGAAATCCCAGAGACCTTCGGATCGCCTCGTCATCGTCGACGACGTAGACCTCAGACGAGTTCGCCATGGGCCATCTCCTGTTCGTATACGGCGCGCACCGTGAAGTGGAAGGTCGTGCCTTGACCGGGTTCGCTCTCGGCCCAGATGCGGCCGCCGTGGGCTTCGACGATGGTGCGCGAGATGGACAAGCCCACGCCCATCCCGTGCTGTTTGGTGGTGATGAAGGGCTGGAACAGCTGGCCGGCGATCTCGGGACTGAGGCCTGATCCGGTGTCGCTCACCGAGACCTGCACCATGTCGTCCGGCGCGGCGCGGGCGATGACGGTCATCTCGCGGCGGGGCGCCTCAGCCATGGCCTCGACGCCGTTGCGCATCAGGTTCAGCACCACCTGCTGGATCTGCACCTTGTCGACCATCACCAGCCCCACCTCCGCGTCGATCTCGTAGAGCAGGCGCACGCCACGATCCTTGGCGCCGACCATGGCGAGCGCGCCGGCCTCCTCCAGCAGTTGCGGCAGGCTCTCGATCTGCCGCTCGGTCTCGCCCTTGGAGACGAAGTCGCGCAGGCGGCGGATGATGTCGCCGGCCCGGAACATCTGTTCGCCGGCGATGGCCAGGGCCTCGGCGATGACCGTTTTGTCCACCGGCTCCTCGTTGAGCAGCCGCAACGAGCCCTGGATGTAGTTGGCGGTGGCCGACAGCGGCTGGTTGAGCTCGTGGGCCAGCGCCGAGGCCATCTCGCCCATGGCCGACAGCCGCGAGACGTGCGCCAGCTCGGCCTGCACGTCCTGGAACCGGCGCTCCGCCGCCTGGCGCTCGGTCAGATCGCGCACGAAGCCGGTGAAGAACCGCCGGTCGCCCGAGCGCATCTCGCCCACCGACAGCTCCATCGGGAAGGTCGAGCCGTCGCGGCGTTCGCCGACCACGACGCGGCCGATGCCGATCACCTTGCGCTCGCCGGTCGCAAGGTAGCGGGCCAGATAGCCGTCATGCCCCTCGCGATAGGGGCTGGGCATCAGGAAGCTGACGTTGCGGCCGACCGCCTCCTCCGCCGTCCAGCCGAATTGCCGTTCCGCCGCGGCGCTGAACGATTGCACCAGGCCCCTGTCGTCGATGACGATCATCGCGTCGGGCACCGCGTCGAGGATCGAGCGCAGGTGGGCCTCCTGCGCCTCCAGGTCGGCGAAGGCCCGCTCCTTGGCGCGGCGGCTCTCGACTAGCTCTTCGATGTCGGTGCAGGCGCCTTCCCAGCGGTGGATGCGGCCTTCCTCGTTGCGCACCGGCACCGCGCGCTCCAGGAACCAGCGGGATTCCTTGTGGCCCACCAGGCGGTACTCGATCCCATAGGGCTCGCCGGTGGTGATGTTGCGCCGGGCGTAGGCCTCGACGCGGGCGCGGTCTTCGGGATGCACCTTCTCCAGCCAGCCCCACCCGTCGCAGGCGCCGTTGGCCTCGCCCATGAACTGGCGCCAGCGGTCGTTGTAAAAGTCGCGCTGGCCCTCGGCGTCGGCCGACCAGACCAGCGCCGGCATGGCGTTGGCGATCGAGCGGTACTTGACCTCGGACTCGGTCAGCGCCTCGCGGATGGCGTAGAATTCGGTGACGTCGATGCTGAGGCCCGCCACACCGACGACGGCGTCGTCGCGGTCGCGCAGGGCGAACTTGGTCGAACGCACGATCCGCCAGGTCCCGTCCGGCGAGGTGAACCGGCTTTCCACGGTGCGGGTCTTGCCGGTCTGCAGCACCTCGCGGTCGGCGCTCTCATGTTCCTCCAGCTCGGCCGGATCGACCCCCAGGTCCTCGCTGCGCCGGCCAAGGATCGCCTCCAGCGGCCGCCCCAGCGCCGCCACCGTCGCGGGGTTGGCGTAGACGAAGCGCAGGTCGCGGTCCTTGGCGTAGATGATGTTCGGCGTCGCGGCCCCGACGCCCTCCACGAAGGCCGCGTTGCGCCGCGCCTCGATCTCGGCGGCCCCAAGTTCCAGCGCCGCTTGCGCGAGCGCCGCGTCCGACCGGCGGATGCGCCGCACGAACAGCACGAAGGCCCCGACCGCCGCGGCGACGCTGCCCAGCACCAGGGCCAGGGCGGCGAGCGTCTGGCGCCATTGGCCGCGGAAGAGCTCATTGTAGGCGGCGCCCTTGGTCCGCTCGGCGGCGATCACCGCGAACACCTGCTGACTCGCGCCTTCGGTGGTGGCGTCCGGGGCGCCGCGGGCCAGGTCGGCGGCCTCCGCCTCGGCGAGCGCCCGGGCGCTGGCCACCCGCGCCGCCTGGCCTGCATCGCCGCGGGCCAGGCCCGCCAGGACCGCGACCTGCGTGCGCATCCTGGCGACATCGGCCTGGAAGCGCGGCCGATTGTGCTGGTCGACCTCCATCTGGCTGAGCGTCAGGCTGAGCTGGTTCGCCCCGTCGATCGTCCGGAAGATGACGATCGCCGATTGCAGCGCCTTTTCACTGCGGTTCCAGGTGCGCGTCCGTATCGCCGCGCCCGACAGGAACAGGCCCGCGGCGAGTATCAACAGCAACTGCGAAGCCAACCGGCTCCGTTGGTGGGCGTCACTCATGCCGACCCTCCGCGACGGCCGGCTGGGGAAAACGCTCATCCAGCCACCGCCGAATCCGCGACCCGCGAGCCCGAAACGGCGGCCGGGACGCCTCAGCGGCCGACACATCCTGACCACTTGACCACATCATACGCGGGACAGTTGCCTATTTCCCCTCAGGGTTGAACTACCTCTACCGTCACGGGTAATGCTCTGCGGCGTTTTGTCGAGTCGGAATCGCCCTCCGTCGCGCAAATTTCTTCTGTGAAGATACTGTTGTTATTGGTGAAACCATAGATTTTCACCCTGCTCTACGTAGGTCTCCCTAGGTAGCGGTCCCAAATGGGGCCCGAAGTCGACGGATGGTACCCCAGGCTGGACGCAAACCCGCGTTTCACCACAGGTAACGCCACTGGGCGACGACGATGGCCCTAGAGACCCGCACCCCGACGCCGGCGCCGCTGATCCTGCTGATCGAGGATGACGCCTCGGTGCGCGAGGCCTTGACCTTCGCGCTGACGATCGACGGCTTCCGGGTCGAGGTGCATGAGAGCGCCGAGCCTCTGCTGGCGCAGGCAGACCTGCCGACGCCGGCCTGCCTGGTCCTCGACCACCACCTGCCAGGGACGCCGGGCGCCGACGCGCTGGCCCGCTTCCGCGAGCTAGGCCTTGCCTGCCCCGCCATCCTGATCACCACCCAGCCCAAACCGGAAGTGCGCGCCGCCGCCGCCCGGCTGGGGGCGCGGATTCTGGAAAAGCCGCTGCTCGGCGGCGAGCTGCCGGCGGCGATCCGCGAGATGCTGGCCGACTAACGCGCTTCACCGCATCGGGCGTTTTCGTTTTGCGGGACGACGGGCTAGGCTTCGGCGCATAACCGCGTCGGAGGGACGTCTTGGGACGATTGCTAGCGCTTGTTGTCGCGCTGATCGCTGGGGCCGTGATCGCCTGGACGGGCGAACGCACGCCAAGTCCCGCACCGGCCTCGGCCCCGGCGGCGAGTTTCTCCGCCGGCCGCGCGATGACCGACATCACAGCCTTCGCCTCGGTCCCGCACCCCATCGGATCGACCGCCAACCGCGCCGCGCGCGACTACCTGCTGGCCCGCATGACGGCGCTTGGGCTGCAGCCCAAGGTGCATCCGGGCGTCGGCCTGCAGCAGCCGGCGCGCGCACCCGGCCGCATCACCGGCGCCTTCGTGGACAATCTGGTCGGCGTCCTGCCCGGCCGCGACCGCAGCCTGCCCGCCGTCGCCCTGATGGCCCACTACGACAGCGTTCCGGCCTCGCCCGGCTCCGCCGACGATGCCGCCGGCGTGGCGACCGCGCTGGAGGTGGTGCGCGCCATCGAGACCCGCGGGGTCCCCGACCGCGACGTGGTGGTGCTGCTCACCGACGGCGAAGAGGCGGGCCTGCTGGGCGCCAACGCCTTCTTCCGTCGCGATCCGATGGCCAAGTCCATCGGCTTCGTCCTCAACATGGAGGCGCGCGGCGCCGCCGGCCGCGTCCAGATGTTCCAGACCACCGAGCAGAACGGCGGGGCGATCGCGCTGCTCACCCGCACCGCCTCGCGGCCGTCGGCCTCCTCGCTGACCAGCTTCGTCTACAAGCACATGCCCAATGACACCGACTTTACCGAGTCGATGAAGGCTGGCGTGCCGGGCCTGAACTACGCCTTCATCGGCCATCAGTTCGACTACCATTCGCCGTCCTCGATTCCGGCGACCATGGACCCTGGGACCCTGCAGGACATGGGCGACCAGGTGCTGCCGACGGCGATGGCGCTGGCCTTTTCGCCGCGCCTGCCGGAACGCGCGCCGGACGTGGTCTACAGCCAGATCCCGGGCGGGATCACCTTGGCCTATCCCACCGTCTTCGGCTGGCTGATCCTGGCGGTCAGCGCGGGCTTGCTGGCCTGGAGCATCGTGCGGGCGCGGCGGCTGGAGGCCTTTCCCTGGCTGCAGCTGGCGCGCGGCGCCGGGGCGGCGCTGTTCGCGGTGCTGACGGCCGGCGCGGTGATGCACTTCGCCCGTCGCGCCACCGGCGCCGATTTCGGCTTCCTCGAGCAGCGCTTCCTGCTGGCGCAGGCGGCGCGGTGGGAGACCGCCCTGCTGCTGCTGGGCGTCGGCGTCCTGCTGTTCGCCGCCGCCGAGCTGGCGCGCGGCCGCCGGCTGGGCGCTCTGCTGCCCCTGGCGGCCGGCGTGGCAAGCTGCGCCTTCGGCTTCGACCGGGTGGGCCTGATTCTCGGCTTCGCCGCCGCCGTGGTCGGGGCGCTGGCCTATGGGCGTCCCACCAGCCGGCCGGCTGGCTGGGCCGGCGTCCTGCTGCTGGGCCTGGTGCTGGCGATCGCCGCTCAGGTCGCCGCACCGGCCGCGGCCTTCATCCTGGCCTGGCCACTCGCATTGGCCATCGTCGCGGCCTTCGCCACCACCCTGGCCGTCCGGCGGGGACCGGCCGCGCTCGTGCTGCTCGCCGTGCTGGGCGCGGTGGGCCTGGGCTTCGCTGGCAGCTTCGCTCACGCCTCCTACCTCAGCCTCGATCTCCCGGAGCTGCTGATGCTGTCGGTCCTGGCGGCGGCGTTCTCCGCCTGGCCCCTGGCCCAGACCGAGGAGGGCGCCCCGCCGGCTCGCCTGCTGGGACCGGTCCTGATCCTGGCGGGCCTGGCTGTGACCGTGGCGGTGCGCGTGAGCCACCCCTACGACGCGCGCCATCCGCAGGCGACCGAGGTGGTCTACCGGCTGAACCAGAACCTTCAGCGGGCCTGGCGGGTCAGCACGACGCCGGACCTGCCGGCCTGGTCGCAGGCGGTGCTGCAGACCGACGGCGCCCGCATCGAAAAGATCCGGACCGCGCCTGGGCGGTCGCCGGTCGACGCCGCGCCGGCCCCCTACATCGCCCTGCCCCAGCCGGAAATGACGCTGACCAAGGCGGCGGGCGACGAGCTTCGCCTGCACGTGACCCCACCGCCGGGCGCGCGGACCATCAGCCTGGAATTTTCGTCCAACACCCTGGGCGCGATCGACTCGGTGGCCGGGGTCAAGGCCTATCTGCCGCTCCGACCGGGCGCGCCGGCCAGCATCCACTGGGCCGCCGCTCCGGAAGGCTTCGACGTGACCCTCCATCCCGCCGGGCCCGGTAAGCTGACGGTGCGCTACGACGCCGTCATCGAGCAGTGGCCGGCCGCCGCCCCGCCGCTGCCCAAACGGCCGGCGGACGTCATGCCCTTCGACATTTCCGACTCCACCGTGCTGGCGGGCGATCGGCAGTTTTCCTGGTGAGGCTTTTCCGGCGCTCCGCGCCGCGTTAAGCCCCCGCCATGAGCGACGTCACCATCTACCACAACCCCAATTGCGGCACGTCCCGCAACACCCTGGCCCTGCTCCGCGAAAAGGGCGTCGAGCCGAAGGTCGTGGAATATCTGCAGGTCGGCTGGACCGCCCCGCAGCTCCGGGACCTGCTGGCGCAGATCGGCAAGTCGCCTCGCGAGGTGCTGCGCGTGCGCGGCACGGAGGCCCACGAATTGGGCCTCACCGATCCCAACGCGTCCGAGGCGGCGCTGATCCCGGCGATGGTCCTGCAGCCGATCCTGGTGGAGCGCCCGATCGTGGTGACGTCGAAGGGCGCGGCGCTTTGCCGGCCGGCGGACCTCGTGCTGACCCTCCTCTGAAGGAGAGCCGCGACAAATCGGCGTGAACGGAGGGGTTTGCGCCGCGCGGTCATCTTTTGGGCGCCGAAGCTGCGGCTCCTGACGCTGGCGGCGGACTTGGCTTTGCGGCGGCGAGGCCTTACCAAACCTCGTCCAGCTTGGGGGTACGATGCGACTTACCGATCTGCGGCCGCTGCTGGTTCGTCACGCGCGGCCGATCGCGGCCGGCGTCACGGCCGTCGCGGCCCTGGCCTTCGGCGCGACGCTCGCCGTGCACTACAGCCCGCCGGCCAAGACGCGGGCGGCTCTCGACCCCGCCGCCGTCGCGGCCCTGCAGCATACCGCCTTCACCCAGACCGAGACGCGCGTCGGCTTCGCCGCGCCGACCAGCATTCCGATCAAGCTGCAGCGCGGCGAGACGCTGGAGGGCGCCGTGCGCCGGGCCGGCGTCGGGCCGGCCGAGGCGCAGTTGGCGGTGCAGATGCTGTCCAAGGCCATGGACACCGTCCACCTGAAGGCGGGCCTGCTGATCCAGACGGCTATCGCCCAGCCGCGGGCGGCGGAGCCCGGCGGACGTAGCGAAGCCCGGTTGATCGGGCTCTCGCTGCGCACCGGCCCGGCCAGCGCGATCACCATCTCCCGCTCCTTCGATGGCGCCCTTCGCCTGCGCGAACTGGACGAGAAGCTGCGCGACGAGACCACCGTGGCCGCCGGCGCCATCGACGGCTCGCTCTACGAGAGCGCCGAGCGGATCGGCGCCACGCCGCAGATCACCGCCAAGGTGGCCGAGCTGTTCTCCCACAAGATCGACTTCCAGCGCGACCTGCAGCCCGGCGACGACTTCAAGCTGGTGTTCGACCGCAAGGTCACCGAGGCCGGCCGCACGGTGGAGGCCGGCGACCTGCAGTACGCTGAACTGCACGGGGTGAAGTTCTACCGCTTCGCGCGCGGGAACGACGTCGAATATTTCGATGAATTCGGCAAGAACATCAAAGGTTTCCTGCTGAAGACCCCGGTCGACGGCGCGCACATCACCTCGCTGTTCGGCATGCGCAAGCACCCGATCCTCGGCTACACCCGCGCCCACCAGGGGATCGATTTCGGAGCGAGCTACGGCACGCCGATCCTGGCGGCCGGCGACGGCGTGGTCGCCCAGGCGGGCCCCTGGGGCGGCTATGGCAACTGGCTGCGCATCCGCCATTCCGAGGGCTGGGACACCGGCTATGGCCACATCTCCCGCTTCGCCGCCGGCATCCATCCGGGCGTGCACGTCCGCCAGGGCCAGGTGGTGGCCTATGTGGGCGCCACGGGCCTCGCGACCGGGCCGCACCTGCACTACGAGATCTGGAAGAATGGCCAGCGGGTGAACCCCATCGGCGTCAAGGTTCCCCAGGGCTCGGCCCTGGCCGGCGCCGACCTCGCGCGGTTCAACGACCAGAAGAACCGTATCGACGGCCTGCTGGCCCATGGCGGATCGCGCGCGCTGGCGACGGCCGGCGCCCACGGCCGGCCCTCCGCCTGACAGGCGCCCCGGCGGGGAGCCCCCATGGCCACGGAGATGACCACCCAGTACGCCGAGCTGGTCCTCAAAATGACCGAGGACTGGCCGGCCGGCGTCGAGATGGACAGCCTCAACGACCTGCTGCGCACCGTGTCGCGCTGGCGCAGCCACGTCCTGGCCAACACCTTCGTCCATGAGCAGGGCGCGCGCATCTGGAGCGGCCCCTTCGCGGGCATGGAATACGTCACCCAGGCCTCGGAAGGCGCGCTGATCCCGCGGCTGCTGGGGACCTATGAGTCCGAGCTGCACCCGCACCTGACCGCGCTGGTCGAACAGGGCCTGGACTGCGTTATCGATGTGGGCTGCGCCGAGGGCTACTACGCCGTCGGCCTGGCGCGGATGGCGCCGCAAATCACCGTCCACGCCTACGATATCGACGAGCGCGCGCGCCTGGCCTGCGCCGACCTCGCCGCCCGCAATGGCGTCTCCGAGCGGGTGATCGTCGGGGGCGAGTTCGCGCCGGACGGCTTCGAGGCCTTCGCCGGCCGCCGCGTCCTGGTTCTGGTGGATGCGGAGGGCGCCGAGTTGGAGATCCTGCAGCCCGCGCTTAGCCCGGCGCTTGGCGGCATGAACGTCGTCGTCGAGACCCACGACCTCTATCGCCCAGGCGCGCTGCTGACCATGATCCAGCGGTTCGCGCCGACCCACGATATCGTCCGGGTCGACCAGGCGCCCAAGGTCTTCGCCCCGCCGCCCTGGTTCCACAAGCTCGCCCACCTCGACCAGCTGCTGGCCGTCTGGGAATGGCGGGCCAGGCCGACCCCCTGGCTGGTGATGCGACCCAAGCTCTAGACAGGCCTGCTTGCTCTTGCGCCGCCGCCCGCGCCGACGTTTGATGTGGCCACGGCCCGTCCAGAGGCCGGCGGAGGATCTGCAAGATGGCGGACGACCTGGCGCTCGCGCCCCTCACCCACTCTGACATCGTCGCGACCACCAATGGCCCGGTGCGCGGCTACCGCGAGGCCGGGCTCGAGGTGTTCAAGGGCCTGCGCTATGGCGCGGCGCCGGTGGGCGCGACCCGCTTCAAGCCGCCAGGCCGCCCCGCGGCCTGGACTGAAACCGCCGACGCCGTCGCCTATGGCGCGCCGGCCATCCAGTCGGGCCTGGCGCCTGGCGAGCGGCGCTCCTCGCCCGCCGATCCGCCCGCGCCGGACGAGCCGGCCTCGTCGGAGGACTGCCTGTTCCTCAACGTCTGGACTCCGGGCCTGAACGCCGAGGCGCGGCCGGTGATGGTCTGGCTGCACGGCGGCGGCTTCGCCAACGGCTCCGGCGGCGCGGCCATGTACGATGGCGCGGCGCTGGCCCGAAAGGGCGACGTGGTCACGGTCACCGTCAACCACCGGCTGAACGTCTTCGGCTACCTGCACCTGGGCGAGGTGTTCGGCGCCGACTACGCCCAGTCCGGCGTCGCCGGCATGCTGGACATCGTCCAGGCCCTCGAATGGGTGCGGGACAATATCGCGGCCTTCGGCGGCGACCCCGGCAACGTCACCATCTACGGCGAGAGCGGCGGCGGCTGGAAGGTCAGCCTGCTGATGGCCATGCCGGGCGCGCGCGGCCTGTTCCACAAGGCGGTGATCCAGTCCGGCCCCGGCCTCACCGGCAAGCCGATCGCCGCCGCCGACAAGGTCGCCCGTCAGTTGCTGGACGACCTGAAGGTCAAGACGCCGGCCGACCTCGCCGCCCTCTCCAGCGAGGCCATCAGCCACGCCAGCGTGAAGGTCCCGGGCGAGGCCATGCGCCTCTACACGCCCGTGGTCGACGGGACCGCCCTGCCCAGCGACCCGTTCGAGCCCGACGCCTCGCCGCTCAACGCCGACGTGCCGGTGCTGATCGGCACCAACAAGGACGAGTCGACGCTGTTCATGCTGGGCCATCCGAAGTTCGGCGCCTTCGACGAGGCGGACCTCGCCAGGCACGCCGCGTCCGCCGCCAAGGACAAGGCCGAGCCCCTGATCGCCGCCCTGCGCGCCGCCTACCCCGACTACAGCCCGACCCATCTGGCGTCGGGCGTCGGCACCGCGGTCGGCATGTGGGCCGGTTCCCTCAAGCTCGCCGAGCGCAAGGCGGCGCAGCAGGCGGCGCCGGTCTGGATGTACATGCTGACCTGGGAGACTCCGGTCGCCAAGGGACGCCTGCGCAGCCCGCATGCCCTGGAGATTCCGCTGGTCTTCGACAATGTGGAAAAGGCCCGCAGCTTCGTCGGCCGCGGCGACGAGCCCCAGGCCGTCGCCGACCAGATGTCCGCCGCCTGGCTCGCCTTCGCCCACACCGGCGACCCCGGCTGGCCCGCCTACGACACCCAGACCCGCACCACCAAGCTGTTCGACGTGGAGAGCCGCCTCGTCAACGACCCCCTGCCCGATGTCCGCAAGGTGCTGGAAACCTAGTCGCTCCCCATTGGGGGAGCTGTCAGCGAAGCTGACTGAGGGGGTCCTCCGCGATCTGAGCGGACCCCCTCCGACCCTTCGGGCCACCTCCCCCAATGGGGAGGAACTTGGTTCTACGCGTCGAAGACGATGACCGAGCGGGCCAGTTCGCCCTTCTTCATTTCCTCGAACCCCTCGTTGACCTGCTCCAGCTTGATGCGCTGGGAGATCATGTGGTCGAGCTTCAGTTTGCCGGACATGTAGAAGTCCACGAACCGCGGCATGTCCACCGGGAAGCGGTTGGAGCCCATCAGCGAGCCCTGCAGCTTCTTTTCGCCCAGGAACGCCGCGCCCATCACGCTGACCATCTGGCCGACCGGGATCATGCCGATGATGTTGGCCGTGCCGCCCCGGCGCAGCATGTTGAAGGCCTGCTCGGCGGTCTTCGCCAGGCCGATGGCTTCGAACGCGTGATGCACCCCGCCCTTGGTCATCTCGATCACTTCCTTGACCGCGTCGGTCTGGGAGGCGTCGATGAAGTCGGTGGCGCCGAACTCCATGGCGAGGTTGCCCTTGGAGGCGACCATGTCGATGGCGATGATCCGGCTCGCGCCGGCGATCGCCGCGCCGTTGACCGCGGCCAGGCCGACGCCGCCGCAGCCGATCACCGCCACGGTCTCGCCGGGCCGAACGTTGGAGGTGTGGATCGCCGCGCCCACGCCGGTGGTCACCGAGCAGCCGATCAGGGCCGCCACGTCCAGCGGCATGTCCTTGCGGATCGCCACGCAGGCATGCTCGTGGATCAGCATGTGCTCGGCGAAGGACGACAGGTTCAGGAACTGCATCATCGGGCCGGCCGGCGCCGACAGGCGGGGTTCGTCCTCCTTGCCGCGCTTGGTCTCCGGCGAGACGCACAGGCTCATGTGGCCGGTCAGGCAGAACTCGCAGTGGCCGCAGAAGGCCGACAGGCAGGTGATCACGTGGTCGCCCGGCTTCACGGTGCGGACCTCGGAGCCCACCTGCTCGACGACGCCGGAGCTTTCGTGGCCCAGCACGGCGGGCAGCGGGTGCGGATAGGTCCCCTGCATGAAGTGCAGGTCGGAGTGGCAGAGGCCGGCCGCGGCGGTGCGGATCAGCACCTCGTGCGGGCCGGGCTTGTTGATCTGGACGTCCTCGATCTGAAGCGGCTTGCCCACTTCGCGCAGCACGGCGGCCTTCATGGCGTCTTCCCCGTTTGAAGTCTGATCCGAGCCCGCTGAAACGGGGCTTTCGGGCAAAGCCTTATCGCCGATCAGATGGGCCGGCCAAGGGCTTTCGCCGGCCGGGCGCCGAAATCCCGCCGCGCTCCGGGTCCCCTGTTGTTTCTAAAGGTATCGACAGTTGGGCGCCGTGACCGCAAGACAGGACCTGATGGACGAGACGCCGCCGCAAAGCCGCGCCTGGCCACGCGACGCCTGGGAGGTCTTCCGCGCGTTCCTGGTCCAGGGCCTGACCGCGTTCGGCGGCCCGGTGGCGCACATCGGCTATTTCCGCCGCGAGTTCGTGGAGCGCCGCGCCTGGCTGAGCGAGACCGCCTTCGCCGACCTGCTGGCGCTCGCCCAGTTCCTGCCGGGGCCGGCCTCCAGCCAGCTTGGCATGGCGATCGGCCTGCGCCGCGCGGGCTACGCCGGACTGCTGGCCGCGTGGCTCGGCTTCACCCTGCCGGCCGCCGCGGTGATGATCGCCTTCGCCTATCTGACGCCGCACCTGGATTCGACCCGGGGCGAGGGCGTGCTGCATGGCCTGCAGATCGCCGCCGCGGCGGTGGTGCTGAACGCCCTGGTGGCCATGGCCCGCACGCTCGCCGTCGGCCCGGTCCGCGCCGGCATCGCCATCGGCGGCGCGGTCGGCCTCTTGATCGCCCACGGGCCGGTGGCGCTGATCCTGGCGCTGGCGGCGGGCGGCCTGTTCGGCCTGGCCTTCCTGCGCGAGCCCACGCCTTACGTGCCGGACGACGCCGCCACCCACCGAATTTCGCCGACCGTCTCGGCCGCGGCCGTCGCGGTGTTCATCCTCATCCTGGGCCTGCTGCCGGCGCTTGGCAGCCTGCTCGGCAGTCCGACGCTCAGCCTGGCCAGCGTCTTCTATCGCACCGGCGCCCTGGTGTTCGGCGGCGGCCACGTGGTGCTGCCGCTGCTGCAGCGAGAGATTGTCGGGCGGGGCTGGCTGAACCTGGACGATTTCCTGGGTGGCTATGGCCTGGTCCAGGCCTTGCCCGGCCCGCTGTTCAGCTTCGCGGGCTTCGTGGGCGCCGCCCAGCAACTGGCGACCGGCGGCTGGCGGGGCGGCCTCGTGGCGCTCGTGGCGATCTTCCTGCCGAGCCTGTTGCTGATCCTGGGCCTCCTGCCGCTCTGGGACCGGCTGAAGCGCCAGGCGGGCGCGCGCGCCACCATGGCGGGGCTCAACGCGGTGGTGGTCGGCGTGCTGGCCGCGGCGCTGTGGAACCCGGTGCTGACCACCGCGATCCGCCGGCCCAGCGACTGGGCGCTGGCGGCCGGCGCCTACGTCTTCCTGGCGGTCGTCAAGCTGCCGCCCTGGCTGGTGGTGCTGGGCTTCGCCGCCGCGGTCGGGGTGTTCTCCCGCTAGGCTCAGGCGTCGGCGGTCTGCCCGGGCGCGCCCAGGCCCAGCGCGCGCGGCAGGCTGAACGCCGGCAGCTTCGGCCAGCGGAAGGTCCAGGGCTTGCGCACCGGAATGCAGGTCTCCAGCGCCGCCAGCAGCTGCTCGGCCGGGCCGTCGTTCAGGAAGTGGTTGGCGCCTTCGGTGCGGACGAAGTGGATTGGCTGGCGGGTGGCGGTCTCGGCGGCCAGGCGCTCGGCCGCTTCGATGGGGGCGAAGTCGTCCTTGTCCCCGTGGATCATGTGGATCGGGATGGTCAGACGGGCCAGCGCCCGCTTGGCGTAGGTCAGTTGCGGCTTCTGGCCCGATGCCTCGATCACCGCATGGCGCAGGTCGCGCGGCAGCACCTTCAGGGCCTTGGACCCCACGTCGATCAGCCAGCGGGAGGTCGGGCCGGTCTCGCCGAAGAAGCCGGAAAGCAGCACCAGGCTCGCGACCTTGCCGGGGTTGGCCTCGGCCATCAGGGCGGCGATCGCCGCGCCATAGCTCTGACCCACCAGCATCACCTTCTGGCCGCGCGCCGCCTGCAGCAGCGGCGACAGCGCCTGCGCCTGCACGCGGATGTCGGCGACCGGCTCGGCCGGTTCGGAACCCGCATAGCCCGGGCGGTCGACGACGATCATCTCGCGGTCCTGCGGCAGCTCGGCGAGCGTCTCGGCCCAGTATTCGGCCCAGGAGGGCGCGCCGGTGATCACCACGATCTTCCAGGGCGCGGGCGCCGCGCGCGGCGTCTCCAGCGCCGAAATCCGCCAGCTCCGGCCGCCGCCGGCCGTGAAGCTCGTGCGACGCACCACCGTGTCGGGATAGTCGGCCGAGGTCGGCGCATGTTCCGTGCGGCCGCGCGCGGCGCTTTCGAAGGAAGCCCATCCCATGGCGAGGACGCCCTTGGGTCTCTTACGCGGTGTGGCGATCACGGTAGCGGTCTCCTCAGGTCGTCCTGAGTGTGACCTGGGTACTGGGAACGCTGTCTGAAAGGCTTGGTTCGCTCCCGTTCAGCTTAAGGAGTGGAATTGGGCAGCTTAGGAGGCGGAAACCGGGCGCGGCGTGGCCAACTGGTCACGCAGTTCGCGCTTCAAGACCTTGCCGGTCGGCCCGATCGGCAGGGCCTCGACAATCCGCACCTCGTCCGGCGTCCACCATTTGGCGACGCGGGCCGCCACATGGGCCTTCAACTCCTCCGGGTCCGCCGTCTGGCCCGGGCGCAGGGTCACCAGCAACAGGGGCCGCTCGTCCCATTTGGGATGCGGCACGCCGACCGCCGCGGCCATGGCGACGGCCGGATGCGAGCAGACCGCGTCCTCCAGATCCAGTGTCGAGATCCATTCGCCGCCGGACTTGATGACGTCCTTGGCCCGGTCGGTCAGGCGCAGGTAGCCCTGCGCGTCGATGGTCGCGATATCGCCGGTGTCGAACCAGCCGTCCTCGGTGAACACCTCCACGCCGTCCTGCTTGAAATAGGCCCCGACCGTCCAGGGTCCGCGCACCTGCAGGGCGCCGCTGCTCTTGCCGTCGCGGGGCAACTCCTCGCCGTCCTCGCCGACGATGCGCAGGTCGACGCCCCACAGGCCGCGCCCCTGCTTCAGCTTGCGCTGCTGGCCGGCCGCGGCGTCCTCGCCCGCGTGTTCCGGCAGCGGTGTGTTGATGACCCCCAGCGGGCTGGTCTCGGTCATGCCCCAGATCTGCCGCACCTGGCCGCCCAGCCGGTCCTCGATGCGCGAGACCAGGGCCGCGGTCGGCGCCGAGCCGCCCACCGCGATGGTCTTCACCGAGGTCAGCCGCCCGCCGGTCTGGTCCAGGTGATCGGCGACGCCCACCCAGATGGTCGGCACGCCCAGGAGGAAGGTCACGCCCTCCGCCTCGATCAGTTCTGCGATGCTGGCGCCGTCCAGCGCCCGGCCGGGCAGCACCAGGGTCGCGCCCACCAGCGGCGCCGCATAGGGCGTGCACCAGGCGTTGGCGTGGTACATCTGCGCGCACGGCATCACCACGTCCCGCGCCGAGAAGTCGAAGGCGTCCGGCAGGGCCAGCGCCATGGCGTGCAGCACGGTGGACCGATGCGAATAGAGCACCCCCTTGGGATTGCCCGTGGTGCCGGAGGTGTAGCAGAGCCCCGACGCCTGCTTCTCGTCGATCTCCGGCCAGGCGAACTGCGGCGAATGGGCCGCGATCAGGTCTTCGTAGACCAGCGCCTCCCCCGGCCCGGCATTCTCGCTTGAGGGGGCGGGCAGGTGCGCCCGATCGGTCATCGCGACGAAGGCCTTCACCAGGGGCAAGCGATCCTTCAGCTCGGCCACCTGGCCCGCGAAGGTGGTGTCGAAGAACAGGAAGGCGTCCTCGGCGTGGTTGGCCACCCAGACGATCTGGTCGGCGTGCAGCCTGGGATTGATGGTGTGCAGCACCGCGCCGATGCCGGTGACCGCGAAATAGAGCTCGAAGTGCCGGTGCGTCGACCAGGCCAGCGTCGCCACCCGGTCGCCCGGCTTTACGCCCAGCCCGATCAGCGCATTGGCCATCCGCTTGGTGCGCGCCAGCGCGTCTGCATAGCCATAGCGGTGGATCGGTCCTTCGACCGTGCGATCCACCACCTGCCGGTGCGGGTGGTACTGGGCGGCGTATTCCAGGATCGACGGCAGCGTCAGCGCCCGGTCCATCATCAGCGCCTGCATCGTCTCACGCTCCTATCGATCGTCGTCCCACTCGAACGCTAGCCCAATCGCGGCGACCTGCGTAGGCGGGCGTCAGGGCCTCGCCTAGGCGCCGCTGAGTTTCAGCGCCTCGAGGTCGGCGATCATCCCCGGCCCGGTGGGCGTCCAGCCCATGCGCTCCTGGGTCAGGCGGCTGGAGGTCGGGGCGTCGCGGTTCGCGAACATCGCCAGGAAGCCGAAGTGGGCGGGCGCCTCTTCCGGGCTGATGGACTTCACCGGCAACTCGAGCCGCTGTCCGATCGCCTCGGCGACGTCGCGCATGGAGACGCCGGACTCGCCGACCGCGTGGTAGCGCGCCCCGGCCTCCCCCTTTTCCAGCACCAGGCGGTAGAGTCGCGCCACGTCGCTCACGTGGGCGGCGGCCCAGCGGGCCGAGCCATCGCCGATGTAGGCCGAGACGCCCTTCTCGCGCGCCACCTCGATGGCGTAGGTGATCAGGCCGTGCTTCCGCGTGTCGTGCACCTGCGGCAGGCGCACGATCATCGCGCGCACACCGCGCTTGGCGTAGTCCTCGACCACCAGTTCGGTCGCCCCGCGCGAGGCGCCCGCGCCTTCCGTCGAGGGGCCGTCCTCCTCTGTCGCCTCGCGGTCGGGATCGGCCATCAGGGTGCCGGAGGTCAGGATGAAGGGTTTGCCCGAGCCTTCCATCGCCGCCAGCATGGTTTCGACCGCGCGACGGTCAATGGCGATGTTCTCCATGAACTGGCTGAAGTCGTGGATGAAGGCGCAGTGGATGACGCCGTCGCAGGCCTGGACGCCGGCCACCAGGGTTTGGGGATCGGTCACGTCGCCGCGATGGACGGCCACGCCGGCCGCCCTGAGCTTGGTGGCATTGTCGTCGTTGCGGGCCAAGCCCAGCACCTCATGGCCCGCGGTCTTGAGCTCGGCGATGACCGCCGTGCCGATGAAGCCGCTGGCGCCGGTCAGGAAAACACGCATCGGGAAACTCCTGTCTGAGGTGACTGGAGACAAAGGTGGCCCCTTGGTCTATCGTGGTAAAGTCGTGATTTTATAGGGGTATATAAGCTAACAGGATGAGCGGGCGGATGGCGGATGAAAAACGGCTGGGAACCTATCTGAAGGACCGGCGCGGCAAGCTCGATCCGGCGGCGCTCGGCTTTTCGCCGGGACGCCGGCGGACGCCGGGCCTGCGCCGCGAGGAGGTGGCGCAGCGGGCCAATATCAGCCCCACCTGGTATACCTGGCTGGAACAGGGGCGTGGCGGCGGGCCCTCGGCCGACGTGCTCGACCGCATCGCCCAGGCGCTGATGCTGACAGAGCCGGAGCGCGAACACATGTTCCTGCTGGCGCTGGGCCGTCCGCCCGGCGCGCGCTATCGCCGCGACGATGGGGTGACGCCCCGGCTGCAACGGGTGCTGGACGCGCTCGAACCTACGCCGGCGCTGATCCGCACGGCGACCTGGGATGTGGTCGCCTGGAACAAGGCCTCGGCGGTCATGTTCATGGACTACGGATCGGTCCCACCGAGCGAGCGTAATCTGCTGCGCTTCATCTTCCTCGATCCGCGCATGCGCGCCGCCTACGACCACTGGGAGGGCGTGGCGCGGTTCGTGGTCGCCGCCTTCCGGCAGGACGCCGCCCGCGCCGGCGCCGCCGCCGAGGTCGAGCCGCTGGTGGCGGAGCTCAGCCGGCTGAGCCCGGAGTTCAAGGCCATGTGGCGCGAGGATGAGGTCTTCAGCCACGTGCACGCGGTGAAGCAGATCCGCCATCCGGTGCTGGGCCGCGTCGAGTTCGAATATTCGACCTTCGCGGTGGACAGCCGGCCGGACCTCAGCCTGCTGATCTACAATCCGACGACGGCTGAGGATACGGCGAAGATCGCCGGGATGGTCAACGCGGCTAAGCCGCCATCCGCGCCTTGAACACCCCGCCGAATACTCCGCCGAGCACGGCGTCGGGGCGGCGTCAACGGCCGGACGGACCGGCCGGGCCATTGGCGGCGGCGACCTGGCCCGGCGCGCGCGGGGCGCGGGCGGCCAGCGCCTGTTTCGGCACAAACAGGAAATCGCCGAACACATGGCCGCCGTTCTCCAGCGCCGCATAGGTCGGTTGCTGTGGGTCCGGATTGTCCTTGTCGCTCAGCAACAGGCCGGTCGCCGTCGCCATCACGCGGGGCAGCAGGCGATGGTAGATTTCCGCGCTGGTGATGACGTCGCTGTTGGACTGCAGAATCTGGATCAAGGCCTGGGCGAACACCGAATGGTTGTCGCCGCCGCCGCCGTCTAGCACGGGTTCCAGCCGCCCCGACGTCAGCACGTTGCGCGACGGCTTGTGCGCCATGCCGATCAGATAGTCGTTGGAGTTCTCGGCCGCGTCGGGCGGCCGCTGGGCGTTGGTGACCGTCTGGGTCAACAGGCCCGAGTAGCAGGAATCGGCGATGATCAGCACCTTGCGCGCCGCCATCCGGGCCACCTGGTAGGTGATCTCCTGGTTGCTGATCTGGCCGGCGGAATGCCCGGCCTCCGCATCGACCGGCAGCCAGTAGCCCCGATCGGCGCCGTTGCGCACCTTCTCCATGCCGCCGTGCCCGGCGTAGTAGATCAGCAGCGTGTCCTTCTCGTTGAGCTTCTGCGCCAGGTCGTCGAGTTCGCGCAGGATATCGGTCCGCGACTTGTCGACCAGCAGGGTGACATTGAACCCGTAGCGGCTCTGCAGCAGCGCACCGAGTTTCTGCACATCGTTGATCGGCGTCGCCAGCCTCGGAAGCTTGGGGTCCTGGTAGTCGGCCTCGCCGATCAGGATGGCGAAGTTCTGGTTGAACCCGAACTGGGATGACGCCTGCAGTCGCGACGGGCTCCTGACGGGCGCCGGACCGGGCGTAGGCGCGTTGCGCGTGCTCGCCAGCCGCGTTTCCAGGGCCTTGATCCTGGCTTCGCGCTCGGCCAGCGCCGCCTCGCGGGCCGCCAGCGCCTTGGCCGCGGCGCTGTCGCCGGATTTCGCGCCGGCCACCTGCCTCTGCAGGTCGGCCACCTGGCCGGCGAGCGCGGTGCTGCGCTCATTGGCGGCCTCGTATTGCCGTTGGACCTCGGCGGTGCGGCCCTCGGCGGCGGCCAGGCGCGCGGCGACCTGCTGCAATTGCGCGTCCCGGGCGCCTAGGTCGGTCTGCGCCTTGGCGAGCCGCGCCTGGGCGGCGTCCGCCTCGGTCCTCGCCTTGGCGAGGTCCGCCTCGCGGGTCTGGCTGGCCCGCCCAATGGCGGCGATCTCCGCCTGCCGGGCCGCGGCGTCGGCGCGCGCCTGCTCCAGGTCGTGGGAAAGCCGGTCGTAGTCGGCCTGGGTGGTGCGCAGCCGGGCGGCGGCCTGGGCGTCTCCGGCGTGGGCGGCGGCGTCCGACTGCACCCCGGCCAGCCGCTTCTGCGCCGTCGCCAGTTCGCCCTCGCGGGCGTGCAGGTCGGTGAGCGTCTGGGCGAGCCGCGCATTGGCCGCCTCGCCCAGCTTGCGGGCCTGGGCTGCGTCGGCCTCCAGGAAGGCGACCCGGCCCTGCTGGTCGGGCAGTTGTTGGCGCAGGGCGGCGAGTTGCTGCTCCATCGCGTCGCGCTGTTTCAGCATGGTGGCGCGTTCGGCCTGGTCGGCCTTGACCTGGGCGCTTAAGGGGCCGGCCTTCTGGTCGGCCTGGGTCTGGGCGTGGGCCTGGGCGGCGCGCACGGCGTTGGAAAGCTCGGCGGACTGCGCCTTGGCGGCCTCCAGCTCGGCGGTCCGGTCCGCCAGTTGCCGGCGCAGCGCCTCGGCTTCGCCCGAGGTGGACGCGGCGGGCGCATGGCCGGCCTTGGCGAGCGCGTCCCGGGCCTTGGCGAGCGCGGCGCGTTCCTGGGCGAGGTCCGCCTGGGCGGCGGCGAGTTCGCGCGACATCGCCTGGGCGTCGGCCCGCGCCGCCTCGTATTTCGCCGTCAGGGCGCCGGTCGCCGCCTGGGCGCTGGCCAGGTCCGCCGGCGGCAGGCCGCTGGCCTTGCGGTAGAGATCGACCGCCTTGGCCGAATCCCTGGGCACGCCCTGACCCCGCTCGTAGAGCTGTCCGAGCTCGATGGTGGCCGGCGAATAGCCCTGGTCGCTGGCCTTCTGGTACCAGACCGCCGCCTGCGCGAAGTCCGGCGGGTGGCCGAACCCGTCGGCGTAGATGTGCCCCACATAGTCCTGCGCCTTGGGGTCGCCCGTCTGGGCCGACGGCAGCCAGACCCCCAGCGAGGACTCGAAGGTCGCCCGGTCGGCCGCGACATACTCGCCGCCGCGGATCTCGCAATTGACGCCGGAGGTCCGCACCGGCCGGCGCGGCGTGAGGAAGGTGGTCGTGCGCCCCAGCTTGCGCACCTGGCCCGGCAGCAGGCAGTCGACGACCATGTAGGATTCCGCCGACGCCCCCGCGCCCTGCGCGCTGGCAGGCGACGGCGCGGCGCCCGCCCAGCCGCCGCTGGCCAGGACCAGCGCGAGGGCGCTGGACGCGCCCCGACGAAGTCCGATGACAGCCTTCATCCGCCCCATGCCTTTTCCGAGCCTCAGCACAGCAATCGAGACGCGAGCGACAAACAGCCAAGGTTGACGCCAACAGGCAGGGCACGAAAGCCGTCGCGATGCAAGCCTGTGAACACCCAGACAATTCCCTTGGAAGACGCGCAAACTGAAGCTTCTTGCTGGACCTTTGCGCTTACGCTGTCAGATTGTCGACCGGGGTTGGTCGAACGGGGGTTGACTGTGAACAGCAAGCATAAGCGTCTGGCGTCGCGGATCGCTTGGATCGGGGGCCTGGCCCCCATGGCGCTTTCCACCGTGGCCATGGCCCAGGCAGCGCCGTCGCCCAATACATCGAAACTGATCGCCGCGGCCGGCGGCAATCCGCAATGGGAGAGCACCGCCGCCTATATCGGCGCGCTTTGCCCGAACCTGACGCCGGGCACCGACCTTCGGCTGCGCTGCGCCGCGGCGCTGAGCGCGGCGGCGACTTCGCCGACCTCGGCCAACATGGCGCTGGACGCCATAACGCCCGAGCAGATCCTGGCGCAGGGCGGCGTCGTCGATGGCACGATCAGCTCGGCGACCGCGGCGGTGGCCGGCCGGCTCTCGGCGCTGAGCCACATCCACATCGGCGGGCCGGTCGCCACCGGCTACCAGCCGGTGCTGCTGGCGACCAATGGCGACACCGCGGGTCTCGGAGGCCTCAACGCCTCGCGCCTGCAGGGCTATGTCAACATCGTCGGCGGCACCGGTAAGAAGGACGATAACTCCATCGAGACCGGCTACGGCTACGATCAGGAGTCGATCTCCGCGGGCGCGGACTTCCGATTCAGCGACCGGTTCACCGGCGGCGTGTCGGTAAGCTATGGCGACACCCGGCTGAAGTTCGCCTCCAACACCGGCAGGATGACCGCCGACACCTGGATGGGCGCGGTCTACGGCCTCTGGTCGCTCACAGACCGCATCGAGGTCACCGGCCTCGTGGGCTTCGGCGACATCGACTTTTCCAGCGACCGCCACATGGACTATGCGGAGAGCGCCACCTCGACCATTGACCGCGTCGCCCACGGCAAGAGCACCGCACAGCAGTGGGAAGGGACCCTCACCGTCGCCTATGCGATGGATGCGCCGCGCGGCTGGTCCTACGGCCCGTCGCTGTCGGTGAGCGCCACGACGCTGGACGTCGACGCCTTCGATGAAACCGGCGCCCAGGGCCTGGACCTGAGCTACCAGAAGCAATCGACCGACAGTCTGCAGTTCATCGTCGGCTTCGACATCTCCAAGGCGATCAGCACCCAGTTCGGGGTGATTTCGCCCTACGCGCGGGTGCAGTCGATCTACGAGTCGCTGGACGACAAGCGCAACGTGGACATCCGCTACGTCGCCGACACCACCGGCTTCTTCCCCGGCATCCGTCTCACCACCACCGCGCCGGACCGTTCTCGGTTCCTGCTGGGGGGCGGTATCTCGGGGCAGTTCGCCCGCGGCTGGTCCAGCTTCGCCGACGCCGAGACCATCGTCGGGCTGAGGGACACCTCGGGCTACACCTTCACCCTGGGCCTCCGACGGGAGTTCTAAAGCCGCGGCAAACGCGGCCCCTCCTCACGCCGCCATGCGGGCCTTGAACACCCCGTCGGGCAGCCTGGCCGCCCGCGCCGGGTGGATGAAGAAATAGTCCTTCCAAGGGCGGTCGGAGACCACCTCGAAGCGTTCCTCCAGGCGGTCGCCGTTCAGGGCGAACATGCGGTAGCCGCGGTCGGTGAACAGCGCCACCACCTGCTCGGCGGTGCCGCCGAAGCGGGCGGCCAGCATGGCGGGATGGATCTCCAGCAGCACGTGCGGGCGGTCACGGTCCAGCACCTGGCGGGCGCCCTTGAGCGCCATCAGCTCGGCGCCCTCGATGTCCATGCGGATGAAGTCGATGCGGTCGAGCCCGCGTTCGGCGCAGAAGGCGTCCAGGGTGGTGACCGGCGTCGGCTGCACCTCCATGCCGGTGTCCTGCAGGTCGGGGCGGACCTCGCCCTGCGGCGCTTGGTCGGCGACGAAGGCGTAGGCGCGGCCCATGCGGCCGGTGATCTTGCGCGGCGTCACCAGCAGCATCTCGCCGGTCTTGTCGCCGATGGCGGCGTGCACCGGGGTCACCCGGTCGCCGATCCGGTGCCACGCCACCGTGGTTTTCAGCACCGCGTAGGAGAACGCCGAGGGCTCGATGGCGTAGATGCGCGCCTTGGGCGCCACCTGGGTCATCACATAGGAATGGCGCCCGTCGCTGGCGCCCACGTGCAGGCACACCGGCGCGCCCGACAACAGGTCCGCGAGATAGGGCGTCTCAGGCTCGTGTTTGCGCCATCTCAGATTGCGCCGCCAGGCCCGGAAGGCGTGTCCGAGCACGCGTAACGAAGGCATCGCTGAAGACTACTCCACCCGCGTGGCGATAGTTAGGCCGCGTCGCCGCCGGAGTCTCTGACCACGGTCATCATATAGTTGATGTCGACGTCGTGGCTCTGGCTCCAGCGCCCGCTCAACGGGTCAAAGACCACGCCGTAAGGGCCGTCGACTGTCACCGGCTCGCCCTCCAGGAAGCCGCGCAGTTCCTCCGGCTTGAGAAACTTCGACCAGTCGTGGGTGCCGGCCGGCAGCCAGCGCAGCACGTATTCCGCGCCAACCTTGGCGAGCGCGAAGGCCTTCAGGGTGCGGTTCAGGGTGGCGACGATCATCAACCCACCCGGTTTCAGCATCGCGGCGCAGTCGCGCAGGAACTGGGCCGGATCGGCCACGTGCTCGATCACCTCCATGTTGAGGATCACGTCGAACCGCTCGCCGGCCGCCAGCAGGGCTTCAGCGGTGGAGCAGCGATAGTCCACCTGCGCGCCCACCTGGGCGGCATGGGCGCTGGCCGTGCCGATGTTGCGCTCGGACGCGTCGACCCCGGTGACCGCGAAGCCCAGGCGGCTCATCGGCTCGCTCAGCAGCCCGCCGCCGCAGCCGATGTCCAGCAGCCGCAGCCCCTCGAACGGCCGGCGCGCGGTCCCGTCGCGGCCGAAGCGGTGCAGGGCCTGGTCGCGGATGAAGCTGAGCCGCGTCGGGTTGAATTTGTGCAGCGGCGCGAACTTGCCCTTCGGGTCCCACCATTCCGCGGCGATCCGCGAGAACCGCTCGACCTCGGCAGGATCGATGCTTGAACGGGCCTGAGCTTGGGAAGCCATGCCCTCCCTTAGCGCGCCCAAGCGTCGAAGCGAAGGCGTCCCAAACACCTGGAAAGAAGGAGGGCCGTTGCGAGGCGCCCGGACCGCCGCTATTAGGCTCCGCCCTTCGCAAGCGCAGCAACAGGCCCTAAGCGTCAGACCCATGTCACGGCTGGTGATGAAATTCGGCGGCACCTCGGTGGCCGATCTGGAGCGCATCCGTCGCGTGGCGCGGCTGGTGAATGCCGAGGTCGCGGCCGGACACCAAGTCGCCGTGGTGGTCTCGGCCATGGCCGGCAAGACCAACGAGCTGGTGGCCTGGACCGACGGCTCGGGCGCGGCGGCGCAGGGCCTCACCGTTTCCGACGACGAGTACGACGTGGTGGTGGCGTCCGGCGAGCAGGTGACCGCCGGCCTGCTGGCCATGGCGCTGCGCAATTCCGGGACGCCGGCGCGGTCCTGGATGGGCTGGCAGATCCCGATCGTCGCCGACGACGCCCACGGCCGCGCCCGCATCGACGACATCGAGCCCGACAAGCTGGCCGCCGCCATGGATAGCGGCGAGGTCGCGGTGATCGCCGGCTTCCAGGGCGTCACCCGCGACGGGCGCATCGCCACCTTGGGCCGTGGTGGCTCGGACACCAGCGCCGTCGCCATCGCCGCGGCGGTGAAGGCCGTGCGCTGCGACATCTACACCGACGTGGACGGGGTCTACACCACCGACCCGCGCATCGAGGCCAAGGCCAGGCGCCTGGCCAAGATCTCCTACGAGGAGATGCTGGAGATGGCCTCGCTGGGCGCCAAGGTGCTGCAGACCCGCTCCGTCGAGCTGGCCATGGCCCAGGGCGTGCCGGTGCGGGTGCTGTCGAGTTTCGTGGAGCCAGGCGAGGCGCCGGGCCAAGGTACGATCGTCTGCGACGAGGATGAGATCATGGAAAAGCGGATCGTGAGCGGCGTGGCCTTCAGCCGCGACGAGGCGAAGATCAGCCTCTTCGGCCTGCCCGACCATCCGGGCGTGTCCTCCCTGATCTTCGGGGCGTTGAGCGACGCCAACGTCAACGTCGACATGATCGTCCAGAGTCACGCGCGCACCCAGGACACCGCCAACATGGAGTTCACGGTGGGCAAGCGTGACGCCCAGCGCGCCGTGGAGATCGTCCGCGCCGCCCAGGCTGGCATCGGCTTCGACGACGTGGCGGTCAACGACGAGGTCGCCAAGGTCTCGGTGATCGGGGTCGGCATGCGCAGCCACACCGGCGTCGCCAAGACCATGTTCGCGGCGCTGGCCGAAAAGGGCGTCAACATCCAGGTGATCTCCACCTCGGAGATCAAGATCAGCGTGCTGATCGACGCCGCCTATACCGAGCTCGCCGTGCGCGCCCTGCACGCCGCCTACGGCCTGGACCAGCTCTAGCCTAGGCGCGCGCCTCCTAGGCCCTCTCCGCCGAGCCGGTCAGCCGGAACGCCGCCCAACCGCCCACCAGCGCCAGCGGGATCACCGAGGCGAAGATCCAGAAGGACGAGGCCCGCGCGCTGGCTTCGGTGAGCCCGGCCGAGAAGCCGCACAGGTTGGCGGCCACGCCGGAGATCGCCGAGCCGGCCGCGGCGCCGGTCTGGCGCACCGCGGTGATCGCCGAGGCGCCGATGGCCTTGTCCGCCTCGGAAAGCGCCATCATCAGGCGGCGGCTCATGAACGACCACGAAAGGCCGAACGCCGCGCCCATCAGCGCCCCACCGGCCAGCACCCAGAGGAACGGCCCGTCCGCCATGGTCCAGGCCAGGACTGCCAGGCTCGCCAACAGGCAGGCGACGCCCACCCGGATCCAGCGGCCGTCCCAGATCCCCGTCGCGCCCGCCACCAGCATGGCCGCGAGGGTCCAGGCCGCCGACTCCGAGCCGATCGTGTAGCCGGCGCCCAGCGGGGAGAACCCGCGCAGCTGCTGCAGGATCGGCGGGGCATAGATCGCAAAGCCCATGGTCGCCGCGGTCAGCGCGAACATCGCGAAATAGCCGGCGCCGCAGACGGTCCTTAAGTCTCCGGCCCGGTGCGGCAGCAGGCGCACCCGCGCGCGATGGTCGATCCAGACCACGCCGCCCAGCACCGCGATGCCGCCCGCCACCAGGCCGATGGCCAGCGCCGGCGCCCGCACCACGTCGGCGACCGCGATGGCCGCGACGCCCACGCCCAGTACGCTGAGCTGCATCCACGGAATCCCCGGCCCGCCGCCGGCCCGGCTCGCGCCCCGCAGCAGGAACGGCGCGGCGGCGGCGAACACCCCCGCCTGGGCGGCGAACAGCCAGAAGACATCGCGCCAGTTTCCGGCCTCCAGCACCGCGCCCCCGAACAGCGGCCCGAGCACCGTGGCGATCCCCCAGATGAAGGTCACGCTGGCGAACACCCGCGCCAGGTGCCGCTCGGGGAACAGCAGCGCGATGGCCACCATGGCGAAACCGCTGATCCAGCCCGACCCCAGGCCCTGGATCAGCCGGCCCACCAGGAAAGTCCCGACGTCAGGCGCCAGCGCGCTCATCACGCAGCCCGCGGCCATGATCGCGCCGGCCGTCGCCGTCGCGCCTCGCAGGCCGAAAATCTCCGAGATCCGGCCCGAGCTCGCCCCGGCCAGGATCGCCCCCACTAGGAACCCCGCCGTCGCCCAACTGAAATAGGCGTAGCCGCCGAGCTGCGCGCCGACGCTGGGCATGATGGTGGCGGTCACCAGACCGTCGGCGGCGTTCAGCCAGACGCCCAGGCAGATCAGCACGAAGCGCGGCAGCCGCCCCTCGCCCAGCAGGTCCCGCCAACTGTTCAGCGCCTTCGCCTCGGACATTTCGACAACCTTGAACCTGTCGAATTGGGGTAGACGGTCGCCATCGGTTTTGCAATATCTGGATTGTCAAATCCGGACCCTTTCGTTGCGCAGCCCCGTCGACCAGATCCTCCTCACGCTTAAGACCCGCGGACCGCAGGAGACCCTGGCGATGGCCACGCGCCTGGGCGTCAGCCGCCAGGCCGCGCTGAAGACCCTCGAGCGCCTGGCCGCCGACGGCCTGGTCGCCCATGCCGACGAACGCCGCGGCGTCGGCCGGCCGCGCCGCCTGTGGTCGCTGACCGCCAAGGCGCAGGGCCGCTTCCCCGACACCCACGCCCAGCTCACCGTCGAAATGCTGGCCGCCGTCCGCGCCGAGTTCGGCGACGAGGGCGTCGAGCGCCTGATCGCCCGCCGCGAGCGGGACGCCGAGATCGCCTACGCCCAGGCGCTGCAGCCCGCGACCACCTTGGAAAGCCGGCTCGCCCGCCTCACCGCCCTGCGCGTCGCCGAGGGCTACATGGCCAAGTGGTCGCGGGAGGCGGACGGAAGCTACCTGCTGGTCGAGAACCACTGCCCGATCTGCGCGGCGGCCGCCGCCTGCCAGGGCTTCTGCCGCGCCGAACTGACGCTCTTTCAGACCGTGCTGGGTCCCGGCGTCACCGTCGACCGCACCGACCACATCCTGGCCGGCGCGCGGCGTTGCGCCTATCGAATCAGCGCGCCCGCGCCGCGCCCGGCGTCGGCAGCTTGAACCCCGGATACCAGTGGGTCGCGGTGCCCGCCGTCACATACCAGCTCAGCAGCAGGGCGCAGATCAGGGCGCCGGGGACGTAGGAGTTGGTCCGCCGGTAGGTCACCGCCGCGAGGGCCCCGATCACTGCCAAGAGCGGCACGAACTGGATCGCCACGATGGTGTTCAGCGGCTCGTCTCGCGTGAACAGGAACCCGGTGCGGAACAGGGTCGCATATTCCACGATCAGCAGGACCAGGAAGCCCAGCATCATGGCGATCTTCCAGGCGCCCACCTGCATGATGAAGCCCTCGCCCTTCACCGCCAGATTGGCCGCCAAGGCGCGGATCGCGATCAGGAAATAGATCGCCCACAGCACGAAATAGGGGATCGCCATCAAGGCGTGGCGACCGTCCAGCGGATGCAGGCCCAGCACCCAGAAGCGGAAGTCGACCTTGAACACCGCGTCGACGATGGCCAGCGACAGATAGCCCACCGCGATGGTCGCCACAGCGATCCCCGCCGACTTCGCCCAATTGGGCGTGAACACCGGCTTGCCGCCCCGCAGCGCCAGACTCACCACCAGCGAGATCAGCGCATTGCCCAGCGCCCAGACCAGCAGCTGGTTCTGGATCGACTGCGGGAACAGCATCATCGGGAAGAACAGGTTCCCGAGCTTCATCAGCGGATAGTAGGTCAGCGCCGGGATCGCGGTGGTCAGGAGCGCCGCCAGCCACCACTTCCACCCCCGCCGCTCGGCCGCCGGCTGGGTCGGCTGGTTGAGGCTCGCGAACGCCGGAACCGTCAGCAGCACCTCGAAGGTCCCGATCAGCAGCAGGACGAAGCCCACGAAGCCGATGCCGGTGCCAATGTCCTTCCACAGCCAGATCTGGTCGCTGGGCGGCAGCGGATGGGCCTCGCCGGCGAGCGTCTTCTGGAACCAATCGACGGCGCCGCCGACACCGGCGCGACTGAAGTGCTCCCAGGGATGGGTGACCGGCGGGTTTTCCAGGATGCGCGCGCTACCGTCGGCGGTGGATCCGTAGATCTTGTCCACCAGCACCGGGCTCTCGACGCCGAACACCTTGGCGAGCTTCTTCGACTGGTTGACCATCGAGCCCTTGGGCTCATGCCACATCAGGGGGGCGAACTCGTCGTACTGGCCGAAGATCACCGCCAGGTCGTTGATCTTGGTCGGCGCCGCGGCGCCCAGGAACCCGGGGGTCGAGCCCGCCAGCACCATGGCCTTGTAGCCGTTCGGCTGCGACGCCGCGGCGGACGCCACCGGCACGCCGCCCATGGAATGGCCCTCAAGCCCGATGTTGGCCTTGTCGACGAACGGCAGGCTTTGCAGGTAGCGCAGGGCCGCTGGCCCGCCCAGGTCCTTGGACTGGCCCACCGCCCCTTGCGAATAGCCGTGGCCGACCATGTCCATGGCCAGCACCACGAAGCCGCGGCGGGCGAGCTCGATGGCGAACGGGCTCTGCATCTCGCGGGTGTTGATATAGCCGTGGCTGGCCAGCACCGCGGGCGCCGGATGCGTCGGCGTGGCGGTCGCGGGCACATAGAGCAGGCCCGCCTGGGTCAAGCCGTTGTCGCCGGCGAAGCGCACGTCGCGCAGGCTGACCCCGCCCGCCGTCTCGATCTCATGCGCCAGCAGCGATCCGCCCAGGATCAGCGCCAGCCCCAGGATGAAGAAGCCCCATTTCCGCAGCATGGCGTCCCCCCGAGGACAAATTTTTATCTGTTGGCGGTGACGATGAGACGCCTGGAGGAAAAGCTCAAGCTTGGGCGCCCGATTGCTGTGCAAAGCCGCCAAACGGTGGAAACGTCCCCTTTCCGTCTCCGTTCAGAGACACAAACCTGCTAGGACGCGGAAAAGAATGAGGGAGACGGTCGGAAGGTAGATGGCTCAGCCTGGCGTCGCCATACGCGGTCAGCGCAGCCTGCTGCGGCAGATCCGGGAAGCCCTCGCGGGGGGCGGCCCGGCGCAGACGCGCCTGGACATGGTGGTGCGTATCATCGCGCGCTCCATGGTCGCCGAGGTGTGCTCGCTCTACATGCGCCGCGCGGCCGGCGACATGGAGCTGTTCGCCACCGAAGGCCTCGATCCCGCCGCCGTCCACGTGACCCGCATGAAACCGGGCGAGGGCCTGGTGGGCGAGATCATGAAGCTGGGCCGGCCGCTGAACCTGGCCGACGCTCCCGAACACCCGGCCTTCTCCTACCGCCCGGAAACCGGCGAAGACCCCTACCACGCCTTCCTGGGCGTGCCCCTGCTGCGCGGGGGCCGCGCCATCGGCGTGCTGGTGGTGCAGAACCGCACCGCCCGCGTCTACACCGACGACGAGGTCGAGGATCTGCAGATCGTCGCCATGGTGCTGGCCGAGATGGTCGCCGCCGGCGAGTTGATCGGCGAGGCGGCGCTGAAGGGCGTGGAGATCGCCCCGCACCGGCCCGAACGGCTGAAGGGCACGCGCTTTGGCGACGGCCTGGCCTACGGGGTCGCGGTGCTGCACGAGCCGCCGGTCGCGCCCTCGCAACTGCTCTCCGACGACGTGGCCGCCGAGGAGCGCCGCCTGGCCGCCGCCATCGACAGCCTGCAGGCCCAGATCGACCAGATGCTGGAGGGCAACGCCGGTCTGGTCGACGCCTCCTTCGAGGTGCTCGACACCTACCGGATGTTCGCCCACTCGCAGAGCTGGCTGCGCAGCCTGCAGGACGCGGTGAGCAACGGCCTGACCGCCGAGGCGGCGGTGGAGCGGGTCCGCTCCGAGCACCGCGCCCGCCTGGGCCAGGCCCGCGATCCCTATCTGCGCGAGCGCCTGCACGACCTGGAAGACCTCAACGACCGCCTGCTGCGTCACCTCTCCGGCGACGGGCACGAGGCGCGCGAACTGCCGCACAACGCCATCCTGATCGCCCGCAACCTGGGCCCCGCCGACCTCTTGGAATACGACCGCACCCGCTTGCGCGGCCTGTTGCTGGAAGAGGGTTCTGCGGCTAGCCACGCGGCCATCGTCGCCCGCGCGCTGGACATTCCCTGCGTCGGGCGCCTGGCCGGCCTGCGCGACCGGGTCTCCGAAGGCGACATGGTGATCGTCGACGCCGAGACGGCCGAGGCCTACCTGCGCCCGCGCACCGACGTGGTGAAGGCGATCCAGGCGCGCATCGACGTGCGCCGCCAGCGCCGCGCCGAGTTCGCCAAGCTGCGCGACACCCCGGCCTTCACCCGCGATGGGGCGAAGATCACGCTCCTGATGAATGCCGGCCTCGACGTGGACCTGGACATCCTGAGCGAGACCGGCGCGGAGGGCATCGGCCTGTTCCGCACCGAGTTCCAGTTCATGGTCGCCGAGGAGATGCCGCGCTTCAACGCCCAGACAGCTCTCTACGGCCGGGTGATGGACGCGGCCGGCGACATGCCGGTGATCTTCCGCACCCTCGACCTCGGCGGCGACAAGGTGCTGCCCTACATGGAGGCCGAACGGGAGGACAATCCGGCGCTGGGCTGGAGGGCGATCCGCATGGGCCTGGACCGCCCGGCCCTCTTGCGGCTGCAGCTCCGCGCCCTGATCGCCGCCGCGCGCGGCCGACCGTTGCGCATCATGTTCCCGCTGGTGGCCAATGTGGACGAGTTCCGCGCCGCCCGCGCCCTGGTCGACGTGGAGATCGCCTGGGCCCAGCGCCGCGGCCGCTCCCCGCCGTCCCGCCTGGACGTCGGCGCGATGATCGAGGCGCCGTCCCTGGTCTGGCACCTGGACGCGCTGCTGCCGCTCACCGATTTCGTCAGCGTCGGCACCAACGACCTGATGCAATATCTGTTCGCCGCCGACCGGGGAAACCCTAGGGTCGACAGCCGCTACGACCCGCTGTCGCCGCCGGCCTTGCGGGCGCTGGAGCAGATCCAACGCGCCTGCGCCGAGACCGGCACGCCGGTCAGCGTCTGCGGCGAGATGGCCGGCCGGCCGCTGGAGGCCTTCGCCCTGGTGGCCCTGGGGTTCGAGCGGCTCTCCATGCCGCCCGCCGGCGTCGGGCCGGTGAAGCAGATGGTGCTCTCCTGCGACCGCGAGGCGGCCCGGCGCGGGGTCGCGGCCCTGTTGAAGAGCAGCGCGGGCTCGGTGCGCAACGAGATCGAGACCCTCGCCCGCAAGATCTATGCGGCGGTCTGAAGGGGTTTCGGCGGTCTTGGCCAGCGACAGCGACAGCGAAGCTCTCGACCTCCATTCCGGAGCCGACATCGGCCAGGCGCTGAAGGCCATCCGCGAACAGCGCAAGCTCTCGCTCGAAGAACTGGCCGACATCACCCGGGTGCGTCGCGCCTACCTGGCCGACATTGAGGCCATGCGCCTGGATCGCCTGCCCTCGCGTCCCTTCACCATCGGCTACATCCGCGCCTACGCCGAGGCGCTGGGCCTCGACGGCGAGGCCGCGGTCGAGCGCTTCAAGGCCGAGGAGCCCATCCTCGACGAGCCGCTGCACGCCCCGGTCGGCGTCGTCCAGGCGCGCGATCCCCGGGCCGCGGCGATCATCGCAGGCGTCATCGTCATCCTGGTGGCCATCGTCCTGTGGAACGTCGCGCAACGGACCATGACCGCCAACGCGCCTCCGCCGCCCACCGCCTCGGCGCGCGCCACCGCCCTGGCGCTGGCCGCCCAGAAGCCCGGGCCAGTGGAGCTGGGCGCGCCCCTGCCCGCGCCGGTGGAGTCCACCGTGCCGCCGCCCTATGAGACGCCGGGCATGCCGACCCTCAACCCGGACGGCACCTTCTCCCCGGCCAAGACCTCGGGCGCGAAGCCCGGACAGCTCTTCGACGAGCCGACGGTCGACCCCAAGACGCTGTCGCCGGTCTTCACGCCCACCGGCAAGATCTATGGCGCGCCGGCCCCGCAGCCCTCGGCGGTCACCCTGCAGGCGCTGAAGTCGGCCTCGCTGATCGTCCGCGGCCAGGACGGCCAGATCTACTTCGCCCGCCAGTTCGCCGCCGGCGAGGCCTATCGCGCGCCCGAACTGGCCGGGCTCACCGCCACCGTGTCCGAGCCCGCCAGCTTCCAGGTCTTCGTCGGCGGCCAGTCCAAGGGCGTGCTGCCCGCCGCCCAGGTCTCCCTGAACAAGCTGGCCGAAGCGCCGAACTGAAAGATGCTCCCTTAAGGGAGACGATCTTCAGATCGCGGCTTGGGTTCGCGGGCCGAAGCGCCTATTTTCCCCGGTCATGAGCGTCAAAGATCACGTCCAGGACCACACCGCCGTCCGACCCTGGCGGGCGATCCAGCGTCGCAAGAGCCGCCAGATCCATGTGGGCAGGGTTCCGGTCGGCGGCGACGCCCCGATCAGCGTCCAGTCGATGACCAACACGCTCACCGCCGACGCCAAGGCGACCATCGAGCAGGTCCGCCAGCTGGAGGAGGCCGGCGCCGACATCGTCCGCGTCTCCTGCCCCGACGAGGATAGCACCAAGGCGTTCAAGGAGATCGCCAGGGCGTCCAAGGTCCCGCTCGTGGCCGACATCCACTTCCACTACAAGCGCGGCATCGAGGCGGCCGAGGCCGGCGCCGCCTGCCTGCGGATCAATCCCGGCAACATCGGCTCTCCCGACCGCGTGCGCGACGTGATCCAGGCGGCCCGCGACCACGGCTGCTCCATGCGCATCGGCGTCAACGCCGGCTCACTCGAGCGCGACCTCTTGGAAAAGTACGGCGAGCCCTGCCCCGACGCGATGCTGGAAAGCGCCCTGCGCCACGCCCGCATCCTGCAGGACCACGACTTCCACGAGTTCAAGATCAGCGTGAAGGCCTCGGACATCTTCATGACCGTGGCCGCCTACAACCTGCTGGCCGACGCCATCGACTCCCCGCTGCACCTGGGGATCACCGAAGCGGGCGCGCTGCGCACCGGCACGGTGAAGTCCTCCATCGGCATCGGCAACCTGCTGTGGGCCGGCATCGGCGACACCATCCGCGTCAGCCTGGCCGCCGACCCGGTGGAGGAGATCAAGGTCGGCTTCGATATCCTCAAGTCGCTGGGCCTGCGCCACCGCGGCGTCAACATCATCGCCTGCCCCTCCTGCGCGCGGCAGGGCTATGACGTGATCCGCACCGTCGAGGCCCTGGAACAGCGGCTGGCGCACATCGCCCAGCCGATCAGCCTGTCGATCATCGGCTGCGTGGTGAACGGCCCGGGCGAGGCCCTGATGACCGACCTCGGCTTCACCGGCGGCGGCAAGGGCTCGGGCATGGTCTATGTGGCCGGCCGCCCCGACCACAAGATGGACAACGACCAGATGGTCGACCACATCGTCGGCCTGGTCGAAGCCAAGGCCGCCGAACTCAAGGCCGCCGAGGTCCTGCAGGCGGCGGAATAAAAGTCGCTCCCCTTTCGGGGGAG
>DATAUR010000071.1:0-34550 GCA_036268175.1 Phenylobacterium sp.
GAACAGATGGAGCCCATCTCGCCCGCGACCCTGGGCAGGATGCCGGGCAAGGAGAGCTGGACGGCCATGGTCGACCGGCTGGGCGACGCCCTGCGCATGGCGCTTCTGGCCATGAACGCCCACCGGTTGCGCACGGTCCTGACCATGCTGGGCATCATCATCGGCATCGCCTCGGTGGTCTCGGTGGTCGGCCTGGGCCAGGGCTCCCGCCAGGTGATCCTCAAGCAGATCTCCTCGATCGGCACCAACACGGTGGACGTCTATCCGGGCAAGGACTTCGGCGACGAGAAGGCGAGCTCGATCCACACCCTGACCGCCGCCGACGCCGACGCGCTGGCGACCCAGGGGTTCGTGGACAGCGTGACGCCCACCGCCACCACCTCGCTCACCCTGCGCTACGGCGACGTCTCGGCCACCGGCACGGTCAACGGGGTCGGCGAGCAGTACTTCCGGGTGCGCGACATGGAGATGGCCGAGGGCCAGGTCTTCCGCCGCCGCGCGGTGCACGAACAGTCCCAGGAGGTGGTCATCGACGACAACACCCGGCGCAAGCTGTTCGGCGATGGCCCCGCGCTGGGCCAGGTGATCCTGCTGGGCTCGGTCCCCTGCCGGGTGATCGGGGTGGCGGCGCACAAGGACAGCGCGTTCGGCAACGGCTCGACGCTGAACGTCTACGTCCCCTACACCACCGTGCTCGGGCGGATGCTGGGCCAGTCGTATCTGCGCAACATCACCGTGCGCCTGGCCGACAACACGCCCGGCGACGTCGCCGCCGCCGCCATCGTCAAGCTGCTCACCGCCCGTCACGGGACGCAGGACATCTTCACCTTCTCCACCGACACCATCCGCAAGACCATCGAGCAGACCACCGCGGCGCTCACCGGCCTGATCGCCATGATCGCCGCCATCGCCCTGATCGTCGGCGGCATCGGGGTGATGAACATCATGCTGGTCTCGGTGACCGAGCGGACCACCGAGATCGGCGTGCGCACCGCGGTCGGCGCGCGGCGCAGCGACATCATGAGCCAGTTCATGATCGAGGCCTCGCTGCTCTGCGTGATCGGCGGCGCCTTCGGGGTCGCGCTCGCGCTCGGCATCGCGAGCCTGGTCAACCACGTGGCTGGCGCGAACCTTCGGGTGGTTATCTCGCCGCTGTCGATCGTCGTGGCCTTTGTCTTCTCGACCCTGATCGGCATGGTCTTCGGCTTCATGCCGGCGCGCAACGCCGCCCGTCTCGACCCAGTGGAGGCCCTGGCCCGCGAATGACGCGTCGTCCTTTCCTCCGCGCCGTCGCCCTGTCGGCCCTGGCCCTGCTGCTGGCCGCCTGCACGGTGCTGCGCACGCCCTATGTCGAGCCCGCTGTCGCCCAGCCGGCGCAGTGGCGTCATGCGGAGCCGCCGGCGCCGATCCCCGGCGACGCCTGGTGGGACCGCTTCGGCGATGCGCAGCTCAACCGGCTGGTGGCCCGCGTGCTGGCCCGCAACAACGATCTGGCGGCAGCCGCCATCACCCTGCGCCGCGCCCGGCTGCAGGCCCGCGACGCGGTGATCAACCCGACGATCGGCGCCACCGTCACCACCGCCTCCAACACCAGCCTGCAGGGCCCGGCGGTCTCCAGCCGCGCCCAGACCGCCGACCTCCTGGCCAGCTATGAGGTCGACCTGTTCGGCGCGCTCGCCGCCCAGAAGGACGTCGCCAAATGGGAGGCCCGCGCCACCGCCCAGGACCTGGAAAGCACGCGCCTGTCGCTGATCGCCACCACGGTGGACGACTACTTCCTGGTGGGCTTCCTCAATGACCGCATCGCCCAGGAGGAACGCAGCGTCGCCTACGCCCAGAAGGCGCTCGACCTGGTAGCCGTCCAGGCCCACGCCGGCGCCGCCTCGTCGCTGGAGGTGGCCGAGGCGGTGCGCAACCTCTCCACCCAGCAGGCCGGCCTGCACGACCTCATCGAACAACGGGTCGAGGCCCGCAGCGCCTTGGACCTGCTGCTGAACGGCGAGGCCGCCGCCCCGGCCGAGGAGCTGCTGCGCCTGCCGCAGGGCGCCATGCCGCCGGTGGACGCGGGCCTCCCCGCCAGCCTGCTCGCGCGGCGCCCGGACCTGCGGGCCACCGAGCTGCGGCTGCGGGAAAAGCTCGCCCAGGTCGACCAGGCGCGCTTGAGCTTCTATCCGGTGTTCAGCCTCACCGGCTCGGCCAGCGGCGCCAGCACCAGCCTTGGCGACCTGCTGCGCCATCCGGTGGGGACCTTCGGCGTCGACCTGGCGCTGCCGTTCCTGCAGGTCGATCAGGTGCGCCTCGCGGTCGGCGTCTCGCGCGCCAACTACGACATCGCCGTCGTGCAGTTCCGCCAGACCCTCTACCAGGCGCTCACCGACGTGGAGAACGCGCTGTCGGCCCGCGAACAGCTCGACGCCCAGGGCGAGGCGCAGGCGCGGTCGCTGACCAACGCCCGCACCGTCGAGCGGCTGGACGAGGTCCGTTACCGCGCCGGCTCCATCCCGCTGCAGATCTGGCTCGACGCCCAGGAGGCCCGCCGCCAGGACGAAAACGCCCTGGAACAGACCCGCCTCAACCGCATCGAGAACTACGTCACCCTGTGCAAGGCGCTGGGCGGCGACGCCGCCCTTCCCCGTTAAGGCCGCGCCGCGCGGGCGATTTTGACGCCGGGCGATAAAACGGCTGGATATTCAAGGAAATTCCGGGCGTCTTGGGCGATGAGAAGTGGCGCGGCCGGAACGCGACCGTTATCGTGACGGTCGAATCGGACGCTCCCGCAGCCTCCTGTCCGAGGTCACCGATTTCGGTCTCCATGTCCAGAAACCCCGTTGCGGCTGCGGCCGGCCGAACCGCCGAAGATGTCGTCCGCTTTGACGATGTCTCCATGCGCTACGGGCGCGGCCCCGACGTGCTCACCGACCTCGATTTCGGCCTGGCGCCGGGCTCCTTCCACTTCGTCACCGGCCCCTCCGGCGCGGGCAAGAGCTCGCTGCTCAAGCTGATCTACCTGGCCGCCAAGCCGTCCAAGGGCCTGGTCCACCTGTTTGGCCAGGACATGGCCCACGCCCACGCCGCGGCGAAGCCGGAGCTGCGCCGCCGCATCGGGGTGGTGTTCCAGGATCAGGTGCTGCTGGAGCACCTGTCGGTGTTCGACAACGCCGCCCTGCCGCTGCGCATCGCCGGCCGCAAGCCCGCCGACTACCGCAACGACGTGGCCGAGCTCCTGACCTGGGTGGGCCTGGGCCAGCGGATGCACGCCATGCCGCCGACCCTGGCCGGCGGCGAGCGCCAGCGGCTGGCCATCGCGCGGGCCGTGGTCAACCGGCCGGAGCTCCTGCTGGCCGACGAGCCCACCGGCAACGTCGACCACGAGATGGCGGTGCGCATCTTCCGCCTGTTCGTGGAGCTGAACCGGCTGGGGACCACCGTGCTGATCGCCACCCACGACCAGGACCTGATCGCCCGCTCCGGCCGCCCGGTGCTGCTGCTGGAGAACGGCCGGATCACCGCCCGCTCCACCCAGGCCTCGGCGGTGTCATGAGCGAGGCCTTCGATCCCGCCCGCTGGCGCCCGGCGTCCTTCCTGCCGGAGAAGGACGACCGCGACGGCGCGCTGATCTTCGTGGTCGCGGTGCTGTGCTTCCTGGCCTGCCTGACCGCCATGGGCGTGCTGGCCGCCGACCGCGCCGCCGCCGGCTGGACCGGCCAGCTCAACGGCGAGGCCACGGTGATCGTCCGCCCGCGCGGCGGCGAGACCCCCGACGCCGCCGCCGCCCGCGCCGCCGAGGCCCTGGCCGAGACCACCGGCGTCGCCGAGGCCCGGGCGCTGGAGCCCGCCAAGGCCTACGACCTGATCCGCCCCTGGCTGGGCGACGTCAGCGACCTGGAGGACCTGCCGGTGCCCAGGCTCGTGGCGGTGACCCTCGACCGGCGCCATCCCGCCAACGCCAAGCAGCTCAACGCCGCCCTGGAGAGCCAGAACATCGACGCCACGGTCGACGACCACTCGGTGTGGATCAAGGACATCCAGCGGGCCGGCGGCGTGGTCCGCTGGCTGGGGATGCTGGTCTTCCTGCTGATCGCCGCCGCCGCCGCCGCGGTCGTCGCCTTCGCCACCCGCGCGGGCCTGGCCGCCCGCAAGGACGTGGTCGAGGTGCTGCACCTAGCCGGGGCCGAGGACGGCTTCGTCGCCCGGCTGTTCCTGTTGCGCTTCGCCCGGGTGGCGGGGCTGGCCGGCCTGATCGGCGCGGGCGCGGCCCTGGCGCTGGGCGTCGGCCTGCGGATCGCCGGCGGCCCCGATGGCCTGACGCCCGCCCTGCCGCTGGCCTGGAGCGACCTGGCCGCGGTGATCCCCTGTCCCTTGCTGGCCGCCCTGGTCGCGGCGATCGCCGCCCAGGTCACCGCCATGGGGCTGATCCGGGACATGCCGTGAGGACGCTGGCCGCCCTGTTGGTGCTGGCGATGATCTGGGCGGCGGGCCTGGTCGCCTTCGCCGAGCGGGTGCAGCGCTCGACGCCGACCCAGGAGCCGCAGGCCGCCGACGGCATCGTGGCCCTCACCGGCGCCAACTCCAACGAGCGCATCGCCGCGGCCATCCAGCTGCTCGCCGACCACAAGGGCCGCCGCGTCCTGGTCTCCGGCGTCAACCGCGAGGTCAGCCGCGAGCAGCTCCGCGTGGCCTCCGGCGCCGTGCGCCGGCTCTACGACTGCTGCGTGGACCTGGGCTTCACCGCCGCCGACACCGTCGGCAATGCGCGGGAGACCGCCGAATGGGCGCGGGCCATGCGCTTCAACAGCCTGATTATCGTCACCAGCGACTACCACATGCCCCGCGCCATGCTGGAGCTGCGCGCCGTGCTACGCCCGCCCGCGGCGACCTTCCAGACCTACGCCGTCCCCACCGCGGCGCTGAAGACCCGCCACTGGTGGCGCTCGCCCGGCGCGGCGCGCTTGCTGGTGGTGGAGTATTCCAAGTATCTGGCGATCCTCGGCCGCGAGGCGGTGCTGGGCTTAGGTCCCCGCACCAGCCCCGTGGCGCCGCAGAAGGGCTGATCTTGCTGCTCGTCCGATCCCTCCTCTTCACCGTCCTCTTCTATGTCTGGTCGGTGTTCTGGGTGCTGCTGATCCTGCCCCTGGTGCTGGCGCCCCGGCGCTGGATCGTGGCCTCCTGGCGGCCCTGGTCGCGGGGCGTGATGCTGCTGCTCCGCGTGATCTGCGGCATCCGGGTCGAGTTCCGCGGCCAACAGTACATGCCCACCAAGCGCGCCCTGATCGCGCCCAAGCACCAGTGCATGTTCGACGTCTTCGCCCAGTTCTCGGTCCTGCCGGATAGCTGCTTCGTCACCAAGCAGGAGCTGATGTGGATCCCGTTCTTCGGCTGGTACGCCGCCAAGGCCGGGATGATCTCGGTGGACCGCGCCGGCGCGGCCGCGGCGCTGCGCAAGATGGTCGCCGACGCCAAGGCCCGCTTCGCCGACGAGCGCCAGCTGGTGATCTTCCCCGAGGGCCACCGGGGCGAACCGGGCGTCGCCGGCGACTACAAGCCCGGCATCGCCGCCCTCTACCGCGAGCTGGACATCCCGGTGCACCCGATCGCCACCAACGCCGGCGTCCACTGGCCCGCCCACGGCGTGCTCCGCCGCCCCGGCACCATCGTCTACGAATACCTGGAGCCGATCCCCGCCGGCCTGAAACGCGCCGAGTTCATGCGCCTGCTGCAGGACCGCATCGAAACCGCGTCGATGGCGCTCCTGCCTCTTTAGAATTCCGCTCATCCCGGCGAAGGCCGGGATGAGCGGATGGGGGTTTTTCAACCCCCCGCGACCATCCCCAGCAACGCGGTCATCGAGCGGTCGCGGATGCCTTCCTGGCCCAGGTGCTCCACCAGGTCGCGCAGGTAGTCGACGTTGCGGCCCGACAGTCCGGTCGCGCCTGAGATCAGCGCCGCCTGCCGCTCCAGGCTGAGCGCGCCCGCCCACTGCGGGTGATGCACGTCCGACAGGAACACCAGCGCCTCGACGCGGCGCCCGTCCGCCAGCCGCACGAACCGGCGCGCCTCGATGTAGGTCTCGGTCGGCTGCTCGCGCTCCAGCAGATAGGCGTAGGTCTGCGCCCAATCCGCCTCGGCCACCCGATAGGCCATGCCCCGCACCGATCCGCCGGGGGCCAGCCCCAGCACCAGGCCCGGGCGCTCATAGGTGCCCCGGTGATGCACCGAATAGATGCAGAAGGCCCGCCGGCGCCCGGCCAGCGTCGCGGCCCTCCGCTCCACGAACGGAAAGCCCGGCCGCCACATCAGGCTGCCGTATCCGAACACCCAAGGCTCGTGCGCCATCGCCCCCCGCTGTAAGAAGCCCCCATGTCTCTGCCCGATCCCTCCGCGCCCCGCAAATACCGCCGCCTGGGCCTGTACCTTCCCTTCGTCGCGCTCGGCGTGCTGATCCTCGCCTGGAGCGCCGCCTGGGTCTGGGCCAAGGGCGAGACCGCCCGACGCATGGACGCCGTGGCACAGGCCTGGAAACAGGCCGGCTACCAGCTCGCCTGGCGCCAGCGGACCATCGGCGGCTACCCCTTCCGCATGGACGTCACCCTGACCGACGCCTCGCTCCGCACCGCCTCCGGCTGGGGGCTGGAGGCGCCGCGCATCGAGGGCGAGGCCTATATGCACGCCCTCACCCACTGGATCGTCGCCGCCCCCGTCGGGATCACCTTCATCCGCCCGGTCGGCGGGCCGGTGGACGTCAAGGGCCAGATGATCCACGCCAGCCTCACCCACCTGACCCAGCGCCCGCCGAGCTTCTCCTTCGAAGGCGTCAAGCTGACCTTCGCCGCCCAGCCGGGCGCCCAGCCCTTCGCGCTGACCTCGGCGGATCGGGTGGAGTTCCACCTGCGCGCCGGTCCCGACGACCAGGGCGGGGTGTTCGCCCGGCTGGACGGCGGCCGGGCGCGCCCGGGCGGCCTGTTCGCCCGGCTGGCGGGCGACAAGCCGGTCTCCATGGTCTGGAACTCGACGCTGTCCAAGATCAGCGCCTTCAGCGGCCCGACCTGGGCGCAGGCGGTGCGCCGCTGGTCCGACGCCGGCGGCCGGATGACCGTGCGCAACGCCGGCCTGACCGCGGGCGACGCGGTGCTGGGGGTCAGCTCTGGCGACCTCGGGGCCGGCGCCGATGGCCGGCTTTCCGGCGTGCTGCAGGTGACGCTGCGCCAGGCGCCCCGCGCGCTCGCCGCCCTCAGTGCGCAGGGCGCCATCGACCAGGGGGCCGCCCAGTCCGCTACGGCGGTGACCCAGGCCCGTCAGGGCCAGGGCGACACCGCCCAGGCGACCCTCGACTTCCAGGCCGGCCGCCTGACGCTCGGCCCCGTCGCGCTGGGGGACGCGCCAAAGGTCTACGATCCGCGCTAGGGTGGCCCGCCACAGCCGGGGGAAAAGTCCATGGCGTCGCTCTACGACCGCTTCATCCTGCCCGGGCTGCTCGGTTGCGCCTGCTCCTCCTCGCCGATCATGCGCCAGCGGGCCAAGGTCGTGCCGCGCGCGCAGGGCCGGGTGCTGGAGCTCGGCGTCGGCATGGGCCTCAACCTTGCCTACTACGACCCGGAGAAGGTCACCGGCGTGATCGGCGTCGATCCGGCCGCCGAACTGCGCACTGCGGCGCTGGCCGCGCCCCGCGATCCCAGGCTCACCGTCGCCATCGAGGACGGGACCGCCGAGGCCCTGCCGTTCGAGGACAGGAGCTTCGACACCGTGGTCTGCACCTTCACCCTCTGCTCGGTCTGCGCCCCGGCCGAGGCGCTCGCCGAGGCGCGCCGGGTGCTGAAGCCGCGGGGCCGGCTGCTGTTCTGCGAGCACGGTCTCGCCCCCGACACCGGCCTCGCCAGATGGCAGCGGCGCATCGAGCCTGTCTGGAAGCGCATCGCCGGCGGCTGCCACCTCACCCGCCCCATCGAAAGCGCCATCGCCGCCGCCGGCTTCACCGTGCGCGACATCGACCGCATGTATGTCCCCAAGACCCCCAAGTTCGCCGCCTGGAACGAATGGGGCTCGGCGAGCCCGGCCTAGGTCGAGGCGACACCCCATGGCGCGCGGACCTGGTTGCCATCGCCCTCCTCCTCGATGGAGGAGGGTTGGGTGGTGGTGTGGCCGCTGACCTGAAGCCAATGGCGCCGGAGGGCGCCGGCGCCAAACGAGACTTCCGCTTCACCCTTGGGCGAACACCACCATCCCCACCCTTCCTCCATCGAGGAGGAAGGGAGACGGATCGTCATCCCATGCAAGTAGGACACCGGCCGCTCCTAGCCGCCTCGCCCGACCGCCGCAGCCACCCGGTCGTAGAAATCCCGCGCGAAGGCCTCGCCCTGGCCCAGCGGGCCCCGGCGGATCTGGTCGCGCAGGCCCTGGCGCAAGGCCGCGCGCCGGGGCCGGTCGGCGGCCAGGTCGAGCGCCAGGCGCACGAAACCCTCCACATCGTCGGCGACTAGGTCTCCCAGGCCCGCGTTGGCCAGGATCGAGGCGCTCAGCCGCTCGTAGAAGGCTGGCCCGCGCAGGCTGACCACCGGAACCCCCATCCACAACGCCTCCGCCGTGGTCGTGCCGCCGGTCAGCGGGAAGGCGTCGAGGCTGATGTCGACCTCGTTGTAGAGCGGCATGTGCCGGCCGCGCATGGCATGGAACACCAGGCGGTCCTCGCTCACGCCGGCCGCGGCGAACTCGGCGGTGACATGAGCGCGGAACACCGCCGAGCCGGCCTCCGGGCGGATCATCGCGAAGCGCGCGCCGGGGACCGCGGCGACCACCCGGGCCCAGGTCCGCAGCACCTCGCGGTTGAACTTGTGCGGCGCGTTGGCGGTGCCGAAGGTCAGCACCCCGGCGCGGTCCTGCGGCAGGCCCGGCGCGATCGCCGGATGGCCCTCGAACACCTCCTCGCCAAACGCGATCCAGGTCTGCGGCATCGTCAGCGGCCGCTCCAGCAACAGCTCCGGGTCGGCCGGTGCGGTCAGCGGGTCGCAGATGAAATAGTCGATGGCCTGCAAGCCCGCCGAATGCGGATAGCCCAGCCAGCTCGCCTGCACCGGCGCCGGCCGATAGGCCATCACCTCGATCTTGTTCATCAGCGTCGAGCCGCCAAGCTCGATCAGCATGTCCAGGCCATCGTCGGCGATGACCTGGGCGGCGTCTCGGGCGTTGATCTCCGGCATCCAGCGGAAGGCCGACACCTGGCCGGCGATGCGCGCCTGCAACTCGTCCTCCTGCCCCTGGAAGAAGGAGTAGCAGAACACCTCGAACCGGCTCGTATCGATGTGGTCGAACAGCGGCAGGGCGAAGAAGCTCACCGGGTGGCGGCGCAGGTCGGAGGACATGAACCCCAGCCGGATGCGGCCATCGCCCGGCGCTCGGGGCGCTCGGACGATCGGCGCCGCCGCCGCCCGCGCCTCCGCCGCCTGGCCCCACAGGCGATGCTGTTGCATCAGCTCCCGCCGGTCCGCCGGCGTCCGCACCCGGCCCATCTGCCGCAGCAGGGCGGTGTGCAGCCCGGCCCGCGCCCACCCACGCCCCACGGTGGCGAAATCGCCCAGCGCGTCCACCGCGTCGAAGGCGCAGACCCGCGTGAAGAGATCGCGCAGCACCTTGCTGTGGCCGGGCCGCAGGCCGCCCAGCGCCAGGGCCTCGCGCGACAGCCCATAGGCCTCGTCCAGCGCCACGCCCTCCTGCGCCGAGGTGGTCCGCTCCAGGCTCTGGATCAGCCCCACCAGGTGATCGAGGTTCTGCGGCTCCAGCGCCACCGCGCGGCGCAGGTGGGCATTGCCGCGGACCCGATCGTTCTCGGCCACCAGGTCGCCAAGGTGGAACTGCAGCCAGCCCGCGTCCGGCAGCCGCGGCTCCAGCGCTTCCAGGAACGCCTGCGCCCAGCCAAGCTGGCCAGACGCGCGCAGGGTCAGCGCCTTGGCCTCCAGCAGCTTGGGATGATCGGGGCAGGCCTCCAGCCCCTCTTCCAGGATCTCCTCGGCCAGGTCGTGGCGGCCGCCCGCCAGGTCGGCGAGCTGCAGCCACGCCTCCGCATAGTCGCGCTTCAGGGCGAGCGCCTGGCGGACATGCGCTTGCGCCGCCGCCGTCTCCCCCAGCGCGCCTTCCGCGCGACCAAAGTTCAACAGGTGCAGGGGATTGCCGGGCTCCCGCGCCAGCAGTTCGGCGAAGGCCGTCCGCGCCTCGCCCGCCCGGCCAAGGTCCAGCAGCACCGAGCCGCGATTGACCCGTGGCCCGACCTCGTCCGGCTGCAAGGCCACCGCCCGATCCAGCGCCGCCAGCGCCTCGTCCGGCCGGCGCAGCACGCGCATCAGCACCCCTTGCAGGTTCCACAGCGCATAGGCGTCCGGATGACGGCCCAGCGCCTGCGCGGTCCAGTGTTCGGCGTCGCGAAAGCGGCCGGCCAGGTAGAGCTGGCGGCCGAGCGTCAGATAGGTCTCGGCCGGCTGGTCCGGCGCCTCGGTCAGCACCGCGGTCAGGTCATCGATGGCCGCGTCGCGCCGGCCCTCCCCGATCGGCGTTTCCGCTGCCGCGATCCGCGCGTTCAAGCCGGGCTCCTAGGCCTCGAGAAGTGAATGATATCTAACTATTTGAAATTATTCGCACTTGGGGACCCGATGGTAGCTGGGGGCGGGCTTGAACCGCCGACCTGTGGGTTATGAATCCACCGCTCTAACCAACTGAGCTACCCAGCCATGCCGACCGGGTCCCCGAGCGCGAGGCGCGGTTTATAGGGTTTCGCCCCCCAGGCATCAAGCGGGCGCTTCAAGCCGCTTCGAAAACCGCCCCTAGCCGCGGGCCGGCCGGCGCAGCAGGTCCGACCAGCGCCAGTCGCCGGCGCCGACCACCAGCCGCTCGGCGCCCGGGCCGTCGGCCAGCGAGATCTGGATCAGGCCGTGCACCGGCTGGGCGCGGCAGGCCTCCGGCGCGAAGGCCACCTCCCACATGATCGCCTCGCGCACCGCCGCCAGGCCATTGCCGTCCTGGCCGCTGCTGCGGATCCAGTCGCCGTTCCAGACGAACATCGCCCGGTTGACGCCGCCGGGCGCATGGCGCGCCTCGGCCACCGCGGCCTGCACCAGGGCGTTCTTGCGCAGTGCCGCCTGCAGCTGGCGGGCCATGTCGCAGCGGCCCGGCGGACCGGACCCCGCCTGGGCGGCCGAGGCGAGCTGCGCGTCGCTCACCTCGGCGTCGCCGTTGGCGCTCGGGCCCTCGCCGGCCGGCAGGGTGCGAACCTGCGGCGGCGGTCGCTTCGCCGGCCGCGCGGACACCACCCGCGGCGGAGGCGGCGGGGCCGGCGACGGCGGCGAAGGCGTCGGCGGCGCGACCTGGGCCGGCGGCGGAACTGCGACCAGTTCCACCGTCATCGGCTCAGCCGGCGGCGGGGCCTTGGGCGGCGTCCCGGGCAGGGACAGCAGCGCCAGGACCACCGCGCCGTGGCCGATCAGGCTGCCTGCGACGGCGAGCCGGCCGCGCCGGGCGGCCCCAGCCAAGCCCGATCACCTAGGCCAGGACGATCAGCACCACCCGGCGGTTGGCCTTGCGGCCGTCGCGCGTGGTGTTCGACGCCACCGGCGCATCGGCGCCATAGGAGATGGTCGAGATGCGGTTCAGCGCCACGCCATGCTCGTTCAGGTACCGCCGCACCGCCTCGGCGCGTTCTTCGCCCAGCTTGTAGTTGACCGCCTTGGGACCGGTGGCGTCGGTGTGGCCCTGCACCTCGACGTAGACGTTGCGGTTGTCGGTCTTCAGCTTGTCGATGAAGGTGTCGAGCCGGGCCTGCGCCTCGGGCGACAGGGTGGCCTTGTCCACCGGGAACTTCATCGAATCGTCGGTCAGCACCTCCTGATAGAGGAACTTGCCCTCGGCGAGCTTGCCCGCCGCGGTCGCCCGCTGCAGGGCGTCGCGGGACGTCTGGTCCAGGCTCGCCAGCTTGGTGTCGTGGTCGGCGACCTTGGCGTTCACGTCGGCCACCTGGTTCGACACGTCGCTGACCCGGGTGGACACCTGGCCCACCTGCTCGTTGACGAACTTCTTGGTGGCGCAGCCGCCAAGGCTCACCACGCCCAACATCATCGCCCCCGCGATCAAGACCCTCGAACTACGCTGGCTCATCGAGATAATTCCTCCAATGGGCGGCTCCGGACCGCCTTCAGCTCCCCAGCTGCGGCAATCTGTCAGGGCCGATAAGGGCGCTTTTCGGGCGCAGCTTAACCATGGCGACCCCTCGCGCTTCCCTCTCGCGCCTGGCCGCGCAAGCCGCTACCGTCGCCGCGAACATCGGTCGACGGACGCCTGTTTCGGGCGCGGGCGGCCAGACTCGGACGGGGGAACAGACAGCATGACGCGCAGGATCGGGACCGCCGTGCGGGTGGGCGTGGGCGCGCTCTTGGCCCTCGCCTGGACCGCCGCCGCGCAGGCCGCGCCAGCCACCGCCACCGCCGCGCCCACGCCGCCGATGGGCTGGAACAGCTGGAACCATTTCGCCAGCAAGATCGACGACGCCACCGTCCGCGCCCAGGCCGACGCCATGGTCTCAAGCGGCCTGGCCCGCGCCGGCTATCGCTACATCAACATCGACGACACCTGGGAGGGCGAGCGCGACGCCCAGGGCGTCATCCACGCCAATTCCAAGTTCCCGGACATGAAGGCGCTGGCCGACTACGTCCATTCCAAGGGGTTGAAGCTCGGCATCTATTCCTCCCCCGGCGCCAAGACCTGCGCGGGCTACGCCGGCAGCCTCGGCCACGAGGCGCAGGACGCCAGGACCTACGCCGAATGGGGCATCGACTACCTGAAGTACGACCTCTGCAGCCTGACCCCCTCGGTGGAAAAGGCCGCCACCCTGGAACAGGGCCAGGCCATCGAGGCCGCCGCCTACGAGAAGATGCACGAGGCGATCAGGGCCACCGGCCGGCCGATGGTCTACAGCCTCTGCCAATACGGCATCAACCAGACCTGGCGCTGGGGCGCCTCGGTGGGCGGGGACCTCTGGCGCACCACCGGCGACATCTCCGACCGGTTCTCGCGGATGATCCAGATCGGCCTTTCCCAGGCCGGCCTCGCGAAATTCCAGAAGCCCGGCCACTGGAACGACCCCGACATGCTGGAGGTCGGCAACGGCGGCATGAACGCCACCGAATACCGCACCCACATGAGCCTCTGGGCGATCCTCGCCGCCCCGCTCCTGGCCGGCAACGACCTGACGAAGATGAGCCCCGAGACCCTGGCGATCCTTGGCAACAAGGGCGTCATCGCCATCGACCAGGACCCCATGGGCAAGCAGGGCGACCGCCTGCACGCCGAGGGCCCGCTGGAGACCTGGACCCGCCCGCTGGCCGGCGGCGCCAAGGCCGTCGGCCTGTTCAACCTCGCCGACCGCCCGGCCTACATGCAGGTGACCACCGCCGAGCTTGGCCTGAAAGGCCCCGCCGCCATGCACGACGTCTGGGCCGATAAGGACCTTGGCAGGCAGGCGAGCTATCGCGCCATCGTCCCCGCCCACGGCGTCATCCTGCTGCGCGTCTCCACGAAACCCGCCGCCTGACCCCTTAGCGCCCCAGACCCCACGGAGCGAAGCCAATGACCGCCGACCACACGCCCAACCCCCGCCTCGCCGAGCGCGCCAAGGCCGGCCCGCACCTGCGCAAGGACGAGCACGTCGGCTTCAACGGCCGCGTCGCCATCCTGATCACCAATTCGGTCGGCACCATGTGGTGCGCCTACGCCTTCGCGATCCTGGCGCTGATCAGCCTGCCCGACGCCATCAAGGCCGGCACCGCCGCCCTGATCGGCTGGATCGCCCAGACCTTCCTGCAGCTCGTGCTGCTCTCGGTGATCATGGTCGGCCAGAAGGTCTCCGCCGCGGCTTCCGACAAACAGGCCCTGCAGACCTACAAGGACGCCGAGGCCCTGTTGAAGATCCAGGACGACGTCCACCGGCTGATCAAGGTCAACAACGACCTCACCGCCCAGATCCACGCCGCCACCTGCGCCAGCCCCGCGCCGGCCGCCACCACCACCGCCAAGGCGGTGGCCAGCAAATCGACCGCGGCCAAGCCGAAGCCCGCGCCCCGCGCCAGGACGCCGAAGCCCGCGAAATAGCCGTCAGGACCAGATCACCGCCTTGCCCACCGGCATCAGCGCCAGGCCCGCCAGCTTGACGTGCTGCCAGGCGAACGGGATGCCGACGATCGTCACCGCCAGCACGCCGGCCAGCACGATGTGGTGCAGCGCCAGCCACCAGCCGGCGAAGATCAGCCACAGGATGTTAAGCAGCAGGCTCACCTCCCCGTAGTCGCGATCCACCACCATCTTGCCGAACGGCGCGTAGCTGAAGCCGGCCATGCGGAACGCCGCCGGCGACCACGGCAGCCCGACCACGGTGATCGCCAGCACCACCCCGGCGACGATCCACAGCGTGCCGGAAATCCAGCCGCCGAAGATGAACCACAGCACATTCATCAACAGGCTCATGCGGCGCGCTCTCCGTGAAGGTCGAACGACCGTAACAGCCCCGCCCCCTCGCGGGGTGGGGTTTGGGGTGGGGCGCCGGCTACGACTCCGCGCAAGGGCCAGCAAGCGATCGTCATTTACGCATGTAATAATCTGTGATTACATCCGTAAGTCCGATGCGCCATCTCGCCCCAATCCTCACCGCCCTCCTGCTGCTCGCCGCCTGCGGCGCCCAGCCCGACAGCGGCGCGATCCTGGCCGCGCGCCAGCGCGCCATCGATCCGCCGACCCTATGGCTGTTGCAGGACCTGGGCCCCGCCGGCCAGGTGCGCGCCGCGACCCTGGTCTGCGCCGATACCCCCATGCACCGGACCTTCCTGCGCACCCGCGCCGAGATCGAGGGCGCCGAGTGCCGCGACCTCGCCCCGCCCGTCGCCATCCCCCACGGCGTCACCGAGCGCTGCGTCGCCGACGGCCGCCGCTACGCCTTCGCCACCCAGACCCTGGGCGATCCCACCGCCGACTTCCGCCTCACCGTCAGCGTGACCCCCCTGGGCGGCGAGGCCGGCCCCGGCGCCGTCACCCGCCACTACCGCCGCCTCGGCCCCTGCCCGCCCACCTGGCAAGTCGGCGACCAGACCGCCGCGCCGGCGGCGATGCGATAGGCGGCTATCCCCGCCCCTTTTTTGCTCGTCATTCCCGGGCTCGTCCCGGGAATGACGAGCGTAGGGTGGAACGAACGGGAGCGGATGGAACGGCCTACCGCCTCCGCCGCTCAAACAACGCCTGCGTCGCGTCGTGCTCGGCCTCGTCCTCCGCCGTCACCTCGGTGAAGCGCTTCAGGATCACCGTCATCGGCGCCCGCCGGGGATCCTCCCGCACCCGCCGCGCCGAGATCGCCGCGTCGACGATCAGCCGCTCGCAATATTTCTGCGGCGCCAGCCTGGCGGTCTGCCAGCGGATGATGTCGAACTGCAGCCGCGACACCCACACCGAGTTCGGCGTCGCCGCCAGCGCCACGTCGCGCGCCTCGTCGAAATAGTGGTGCGCCTGGATCTCGCGCGCCTGCACGTACATCTCCTGAAAATCCGGATGCCGGTTCACCCAGCGCAGGATGGTGGCATAGCTCGGCAGGCCCTCGTCGCGGACGATGGACGTCAGGCTCTCGCCCTCCGCCAGCCGTTCGCAGATCGTCTCGCCCAGCTCGCGGCGATAGGTGCTGCCCCGCCCGCGCGGATGCCGCCTGGCCTCGTGCGCGTCCCACCGCGCCCGGTCGCGCATCCGCGCCGCGATCCGCGCGCCTTTTGTGGCCGCCAGCAGCTCCGCGCCGAACTCCGGATGCTGATGGGTCCAGGTCCGCACCGTGTTCCGGCACGGCATTTCCGGGTCCTGGCAGATCGCGCGGACGTTCTCCCCCGCCGACACCCGCGCCACGATCTCTTCCCCGATCTCAGCCGTGAACTTGCTCTCGCCCACCCGCGCGGGCTCACCGCCTCTCGCCATGTCCTAATCATCCGCCATTGGGCGCTAAGGCCCGCCATAAGTATCGCCGAAAGCCGAGGCAATGTCAAGAACAAATAGAGAACAAAATGCTTGACTTCATAGTACCAAACCTCACGATCCTCCCTACCTCCCCCGCGAAGCGGCGGGAGGGGGACCGCGCCCCGAAGAGGGCGTGGTGGAGGGGGCAAGCCGCGGCACAACATGCGAAACACCCTCATCACCACCCGCGCCCGAGCCATGCGCAAAGCCATGACCGAACCCGAAGTCATGCTCTGGAGCCGCCTGCGCGGACGCGGCCCCGACAAGCCGACCTTCCGCCGGCAACACCCGTTTGGAACAATCATCCTCGATTTCTACTGCCCCGCCGCCCGCCTGGCGGTGGAGGTCGACGGCGCCACACACTGGGACGACGCGGCGCGGGCGAAGGACGAAGCGCGGGACAGGTGGCTAATGAGCCAGGGCGTCCGCGTGCACCGCGTCTCGGCGGGGTCGGTCTATCACCGGCTCGGCGAGGTTGCGGATGCGATCCTCGTCCAGGCCGAGGCGCTGATCGCGGCGAAAAGGCAGGGCGTGGGGCTCGCCCCCTCCACCACTCGCTCTTCGCTACGCTCGGCGAGCGGTCCCCCTCCCGCCGCTTCGGGGGGGAGGTAAGCCCGCGCCACCGATCAAACCTGTTTGAACCCCCGCAACCTGGGGCGTCCTCACCGCGCTCTTCTCATCGGGAGGCTTTCACTAGAGGACTTCGAAGTGTCCAAGACCATAAGCCACGAGATGTGGCATTCGCTGCTCGCGCTTGGCGCCTGCGGCCTGTTGGCGGCCGGCGCCACGGCCGCCCAGGCGACCGCCCGACATTGGGACTACAACGCCAAGGCCTCCGCCCACGCGGCGGCGGACCTGGCCAAGGACGCCTCGGCGATCGCGCCGCAGGTTTCGCAGAGCGCCGCCGTCAGCCCCACCGGGCCGACCGTGATCGCCAGCGCGGTGATCCCCGACACCCCCGCCAACCGCGCCAGGTACGGCAAGCCTATGTCGGCCGCGGGCCGGCGGACCTGGGCCATCGGCGACTAGGACCCATCCACATTCACTGCGCGAGGGATGTTCGCGTTTCCCTCCTCCTCGATGGAGGAGGGCCAGGGTGGTGGTGTGCGCACGATGGTGGTGTGAAAAGCGCTGGAGGCGTCTGAGCCGACCTGCGCCAGCCTGTCGACGTCGCGGCCACACCACCACCCAACCCTCCTCCATCGAGGAGGAGGGCTTATAAACCAGCAGCTTAGCTTCATATCAGCCTTGATTTCAGGCCTTGCGGAGCAATCTGAATGTGGATTGGTCCTAGCAGGTTCACGGCCGCCGTCGCGGCGCGCTTGAACGCCTTGCCCCTTCTACCGCCCGGCCCAACCCGCTAGGTTCCGCGCACACATGAGCGTGCTGCACCTTCTGGGAACGGCCGGGGACGGCGGGGCGGAGACCTACTTCGTCGATCTGGTCACGGCCCTGCGGCGCGCGGGCGTGGAAGAAGCCGCCGCGATCCGGCGCCATGCCGGGCGCGAGGCGGCGCTGCGGGCCGCCGGCGTGCCGGTCAAGGTGCTGGCCTTCGGCGGGCCGCTCGACATCCTGACCCGCACCGCCGCGGCGGGCTACGCCAAGCTCAGCGGCGCGAAGCTGGCGCTCGCCTGGATGAACCGCGCGGCGCGCCACACGCCCAAGGGCCCCTGGGCGCGGGTCGGTCGGCTGGGCGGTTACTACAACCTCAAATACTACGCTGGCTTCGACGAGCTGGTGGCCAATACCGAGGACATCGCCGAGTGGATCGTGGCCCAGGGCTGGCCGGCCGCCCGGGTGCGCCACATCCCCAACTTCGCCGCCGCCCCGCCGCCGCTGGCCGGCCAGGGCGGGGCCCCCGCCGACCGCGCCAGCCTGGAGACCCCGGCCGATGCGCCCCTGCTGCTGGCCATGGGCCGTCTGCACGAGAGCAAGGCGCATGACGTCAGCCTGCAGGCGCTCGCCGCCCTGCCGGACGCCTGGCTGTGGATCGCCGGCGTCGGGCCGCAGGAGGCCAGGTTGAAGGCCATGGCGCAGGCCCTGGGCGTCGCCGACCGCGTGCGGTTCCTGGGCTGGCGCAACGACCCGTCCGCGCTCTACCGGGCGGCCGACGTCTGCGTCTTTCCCTCGCGCTACGAGCCGCTCGGCAATGTGGTGATCCAGGCCTGGGCGCACGGCCTGCCGGTGGTCGCCGCCGCCAGCCAGGGGCCGGGCGCGCTGATCGAGGACGGCCGCGACGGCCTGCTGGTCCCGGTGGATGACGCCGACGCCCTGGCCGCCGGGGTGCGCCGCATCCTGGCCGAGCCGAAGCTCGCGCAAGACTTCAGGACCCGTGGCCTTGGCCGGGTGGCCGCGGAGTTCTCGGAGCGCGCCGTGATCGCCCAGTGGAAGACCCTGTTCTCCGACTACGGAGCGATCTGAAATGTGCGGCGTCGCGGGCCAGATCGGCGGAGGCGATCCCCGCGTCGCGGAGATGATCGGCGCCCTCACCCACCGTGGCCCCGATGGCGTCCGCGTCGAGGAGCTGCGGGGCGCGGTCGCCGCCCACGCGCGCCTCTCGATCATCGACCTGGAGGGCGGCTGGCAGCCGCTGCACGCCGCCGGTTCCACGGTGATCGGCAACGGCGAGATCTACAACTACCTGGAGCTGGCGCGGGATCATCAGCTCACCGACGTTCTGGCCACAGGCTCCGATTTCGAGCCCCTGCTGCACCTCTACGCCCGCGAGGGCGAGGCGGCGTTCAAACGCCTGCGCGGCATGTACGCCCTGTGCCTGATCGGCGCCGACGGCCGTACCTGGCTGACCCGCGATCCGTTCGGCATCAAGCCGCTCTACATCATGGAACACTCAGGCGGCCTCGCCTTCGCGTCGGAGCCCCGCGCCTTCTTCAAGGCCGGCCTGATGCAGAGCGTCCTCGACGACGAGGCGGCCCGCGAACTCCTCGCCTTCAACTACACCCTGGGCGCCCGGACGATGTTCCAGGGCCTGCGCCGCCTCGCGCCCGGCGAGGTCTGCGAAGTCCGCGACGGCCGCATCGTCTCGAATTACCGCCTTCCTTCTCCCCTCGTGGGAGAAGGTGGCAGCCGAAGGCTGACGGATGAGGGGGCGCTTGGCCGTCGGCGAAACCCCACATCCGACCTGCTTCGCAGGCCACCTTCTCCCACAGGGGGAGAAGGCGAATTGCTGCGGCGCCTCGACGCCGTCCTCGAAGACTCCGTCCGCGTGCACCAGCGCTCCGACGTGCCCTACGGCCTGTTCCTCTCCGGCGGCATCGATAGCGCGACCATCGCCACCCTGATGGCCCGGCTGAACGAGCGCCCGGTCACCGCCTTCACCTGCGGCTTCGAGGCAGCCGGCGCCGCCGACGAGCGCGCCCAGGCCGAACGCGTCGCCCGCGCGCTGAACCTCGACTGGCGCGAGACCAGCTTCGGCGAGGCGGACTTCTGGCGGATCGCGCCGCAGGTCGCCTGGGCGCTCGACGACCCCACCGCCGACTACGCCACCCTGCCGACCTACAAGCTGGCCGAGGCCGCCAAGGGGACGCTGACCGTGGTGCTCACCGGCGAGGGCGGCGACGAGCTGTTCGGCGGCTACGGCCGCTATCGCCGGGCGCTGCGCCCCGCCTGGCTGGGCGGCCGGCCCGCCGAACCGCGCGGCGGCGATGCGGCGGCGCTCGCCCGCTGGCGCGCCGAGGCGGCCGGGCCGGCCGGCCTCACGCCCCTGCAACGGGCGCAGTGGGCCGACATCGCCACCTGGCTCCCCAACGACCTGCTGCTCAAGCTCGACCGCTGCCTGATGGCCCACGGGCTGGAGGGCCGCACACCGTTCCTGGACCCGGAGGTCGCCGCCTTCGCCTTCCCGCTGCCTGACCGGATGAAGGTGCGCGGCCGCTACGGCAAATGGCTGCTGCGCAAGTGGCTGGAGCGCGCCTGCCCGGCCGCCCAGCCCTGGGCCCGCAAGCAGGGCTTCACCGTCCCGGTCGACGCCTGGATCGCCCCCCGCGCCGCCGACATCGCCCCCCGCCTGGCCCAGGTCGAGGCCGTCCGCCGCGTGAAGCCCGACGCCCAGGCCGCCTTCACCACCGGCGGCGACGGCGCCCGCTGGCCCCTGCTGTTCTTCGCGCTGTGGTCCCGCATCCACCTGGAAGGCGCGAGCCCGACCGAAGCCCTGGAGAGCCTGCTCGGCCCGGTCTAGCGCCGCCTGGGGCCAACCACATTCAGATTGCTCCGCAAGCGCTGAAATCAAAGCCGATATGAAGCTAAGCCACTGATTCATAAGCCCTCCTCCTCGATGGAGGAGGGTTGGGTGGTGGTGTGGCCGCTGTGTCGACAGGCTGGCGCAGGTCGGCTCAGACGCCCCCAGCGCCTTTCACACTACCATCGTGCGCACACCACCACCCTGGCCCTCCTCCATCGAGGAGGAGGGAAGCGCGAACATCCCCCGCGCAGCGAATGTGGATGGGTCCCAGTCGCTCCCCATCGGGGGAGTGACCAAGGGATCCCAGGGCTCAGTGCGCCTTCGCCGTATTGTTCGACCGGTCGGCGTCGGGCAGGCGGTGGTCGGGGTCGATGGTGGCCTCGGCGACCGCGCCGCCCTCGACCGTGAAGGTATGCTTGCCGGTCTGCATCCAGGTCTCCACCGGCACCTTGATGTCGCGGGTCTTGCCGTCCCTGAAGGTGATCCGCAGCGTCGCCGGCAGCACCAGTTGGCCGAGGTTCTGCACCGTCACCAAGGCGCCCTTGGCGGGATCGTTGACCACCTCGGTCACCGCCATGTCGTGCGACCAGTTGTTGAGGAAATAGCCGCGCCAGAAGTAGCTCAGGTCCTCGCCCCCGGCGCTCTCCATCTCGCGGAAGAAGTCGGATGGCTTGGGGTGCTTGTAGGCCCAGTCGGCGATGTACTTGCGGAACGCCGGGTCGAAGCGGTCGGGGCCCAGGATGTCCTCGCGCAGCAGGGTCAGGCCGAAGGCGGCTTTGAAGTAGGTCACCGGGTGGCGGTACCTCTCGCGGATGGTGTCGGCCCGGCTCATGATGACGGGCGCCTGCGGGTCCTTGATCAGCTCGGCGATCTGGTCGGCGGGCGTCCCCTTGGGGTCGGGCGCGTATTCGCCGTCGCGCTTGGGCCCGTAGACCCCGTTCTCGAAATCGGCGGACTCGTAGACGTCGATGAAGGTGTTGATGCCTTCGTCCATCCAGGCGTTGCGCCGCTCGTCGGAGCCGACGATCATCGGGAACCAGCTGTGGCCGATCTCGTGCGCCGAGATGAAGAACAGGGTCTTGGCCTTGTCGTCGATGCCGTCGAAGACGATCCCCGGATACTCCATGCCGGTCGCCGGCCCCGCCACGTTGATGGCGTTCGGCCAGGGATACGGATACCAGCGCTTGGAGAACCGCTCGACGGCGTCCTTCATATATTCGGTCGACCGGCTCCAGCCGTTTTCGCCAACGCTTTCAGGTGGATAGACCGACTGCGCCATCGCCGTCTTGCCGTCCGGCAGGTTGATCTTCGCCGCATCCCAGACGAAGGCCCGGCTGGCCGTGAAGGCCACGTCGCGGGTGTTCTCCATGTGGAAGCGCCAGGTCTTGGTCGCCCCGTTCGGCGGCGGGGTGGCCGCCACCTCCTCCGGCGTGCGGATCACCACGGTCTTGTCGCTGGCCTTGGCCCGGTCCCAGCGCGCGCGCTGCTCGGCGCTCAGCACCTCGCCCGGATTGACCAGCGCGCCCGACCCCGCCACCAGCATGTCCGCCGGCACGGTTACTGAATAATCGAAGTTTCCATACTCAAGATAGAATTCATTGGCAAGATAAGGCAAAGTATCCCAGCCACGAACATCATCGAAGACTTGAAGTCTCGGATACCACTGCGCCAGATCGTAGATGTCGCCAGACTTATTGGTGTTCCACGCCATCCGCCCGCCGAACAGACCGGGGATCAGGAAGTGGTACTGCACCCGGACCTGCACCTTGCCGCCGCCCGCCTTCACGGCCGCCGGCAGGTCGACGCGCATTCGGGTGTCGGAGACCACGGTGTGGAGAGGCTTGCCGCCCACCGTCACGGCATCGATGACGTAGCCGTCCGTCGAGTTCTTCGTATCGACCCGCCGGCCACCGGACATTGCGTAGCCGCGGCTGTCGCGGCGGTAGAGGTTCTGGTCCATCTGGAACCAGAGGAAGCCCAGCGCTTCGGGGCTGTTGTTGGTGTAGGTCACCGTCTCGTCGCCGCTCAGCACGTGGGCTTTCGTGTCGATCTTCGCGGCGATGTTGAAGTCGGCGCGGTTCTGCCAGTAGGCCGGGCCCGGCGTGCCGGAACCGGTGCGGATCGAATTGGCCGGCGCGGGCAGGTTCAGCGGCGCGAACGTCTTCAACGGATCGTAGGGCGCGCTCGACGTCTGGGCATGGGCGGAAGCCGCCAGAGCGAAAGCGGCGGCGAACAGAACGATCGATCGCAATGGAATCCCCCAGGAGTTTGAGCGCGGCATCTGGCGCCCTAGGCCCGTCGTGGGCAAGGCCTGACGGCTAGACTTCGAGCCGGACCGCAATCTCCTCGCCCAGCGCCAGCGACGAGGTGAGCCCCGGGCTCTCGATGCCGAACATCGTCACCAGCCCCGGCAGGCCGTGCGCGGTCACGTCGTCGATCCGCCAGTCCGGTTGCGGATCGTCCGGTCCATGCAGCTTGGGCCGGATCCCGGCGTAGTCGGGGCTGAGGTGCTCTTCCGGCACGGCCGGCCAGAACTTGCGGATGTAGTCGGTGAACGCCGCCCGCGCGCCCGGATCGACGCTGTAGTCCAGGTCGTCGACCCAGAAGAGGTTCGGACCGAACACCGCCTGGCCACCCAGGTCGCGGCGATAGTGGGTGCCCAGCGCCCCGTGGATCGGAGGCGGATAGATCAGGCGCGAAAACGGCGCCTTGCCCATCAGCCGGAAGTAGATGCCCTTGCCGTAAAAGGCCTTGGGGATCTCCGCCTTCGGGAACCCCTCGATCAGGGCCGCGGCGTCCTGGGCGAACAGGCCGGCCGCGGTCACCAGATAGCGGCAGGTCAGCGTCGCCGGCTCCTCGCCCCCGGCGCGGATGGAAAAGCCGCCGCCGTCCAGCGGCGTCGCGCCTTCGAACGGCGTCGAGGTCACCACCGCCCCGCCGTGAGCCTGGATCTCTCCCTCCAGCGCCAGCATGTAGCCGTGGCTGTCCAGCACTCCGCTCTGCGGCGAGTGCAGGGCGCCGTAGCAGGCCAGTTCCGGCTCCATGGCGATCGCCTGGGCGGCGGTGAGCTGCGCCATGCCCTCGACATCGTTGATCCGCGCCTGCTCGAGGATCGCCTCCAGCCGCTCGACGTCGTCGGGACCGGTGGCCACCACCAGCTTGCCGCAGCGGTCGTAATTCACCTTGTGCGCGTCGCAGAAAGCGTAGAGCGCGCGGCGGCCCTGGACGCACAGCCGGGCCTTCAGCGAGCCGGTCGGATAGTAGAGCCCGCCGTGGATCACCTCGGAATTGCGCGAGGAGACGCCCTGGCCGATCACGGCCTCCTTCTCCAGCACCGCGACGCTCAAGCCGCGCCTGGCGAGCGCGTAGCCGCACGCCAGCCCCACGGCGCCCGCGCCGACCACCACCGCGTCGAAATCGAACTCAGCCATGGTTCTGGCCTAACGTGGAAGGCGGCCCATTGGAAGCGCCGCCCCTCTCGGATAGCTTCGCCTGCAAATCGGGGAGACGATCATGAAGACCTGGATGTGGGCGGCCGCGGCGGTGCTGGCCTTGGGCGCGGCGGGCGCCGGATATGCGCAGGTCTCGCTCGATCCGTCGAAGCCCACCGCCATCGCCAGCATCCTGACTTGGAGCGGCGACTATCAGGCCAAGGGTTTCCGCGACATCGAGCACATCTACAAGACCAACACGGTGAAGCGCGGACCGCACGTGCATCCGCTGCCGGTCGCCGCCAAACAGATCGCGCCGACCTTCAGCTACGATGGCAAGACCTGGACCGTCGACGAGTACATGAAGGCCTATCGCGTCTCCGGCCTGCTGGTCCTGAAGGACGGCAAGATCGTGATGGAAAAGTACGCCCTGGGCCGCAAGCCCACCGACCGCTGGACCTCGTTCTCGGTGGCAAAGTCGGTGACCTCGACCCTGGTCGGCGCGGCGATCCAGGACGGCAAGATCAAGAGCCTGAACTCGCCCGTCACCGACTACATCCCCGAGCTGAAGGGCTCGGCCTACGAGGGCGTCACCGTTCGCCAGATGCTGATGATGAGCTCCGGCGTGAAGTGGAACGAGGACTACGTCGCCCCCAACTCCGACGTCGCCAAGGCCGGCCAGTCGGTGACCGAGCCGGGCGTCAATCCGATGGTCAGCTACCTGCGCAAGCTGCCGCGCGCCCATCCGCCTGGCACGGTCTGGCACTACAACACCGGCGAGACGGACCTGGTGGGCGTGCTGGTCTCCAAGGCGACGGGCGAGGGCCTGGCGCAATATGCGTCGGAGAAGATCTGGAAGCCCTACGGCATGGAGCAGGACGCCGTCTGGATGACCGATCCGGGCGGCCAGGAACGCGGCGGCTGCTGCATCTCCATGACCCTGCGCGACTATGGCCGCGTCGGCCTGTTCATCGCCGGTGGCGGGGTCGCCCAGGGCAAGCCCATCGTGCCGCCCTGGTGGGTGGCCGACGCCACCAAGGTGGAGATTTCCAACGGCCAGCCGCCGCCGGCGGGCTACGGCTACTTCTGGTGGATCCGGCCGAGCGGCGCCTATGAGGCGGTCGGCATCTTCGGCCAGGCGATCACCACCTTCCCGAAGGACCACCTGATCATCGTCCAGAACGCCGCCTGGCCGAAACCCACGGGCCGCGAACTCAGCGCGGCCTACGCGGCGTTCGTGGAAGGAGTGCGGGCGGCGGTGAAGTAGCTCTCGCGTCTCAGGCCGCGTTCCAACCGCCCAGCACGCAGGCGATGCGGCCGTGGCGCAGGCTGACGGTGGCGTGGCGGCCGGGGCCGGGTTCGAAGAACTCAGTGCGGCCGCCGGCGGTCACCGAGATCATGATCGGGGCGGTGAACTGGCAGGCGTAGTAGGCGCGCCTGGTGATGAACGGCCCATCCGGCACCGAGGCGCAGTCGGCGCCGCCGAAGGGATGGGAGAACTCCACGCCGCCGTATTTGAAACTGTGCGGCTCCCGCGACTGCACCACCTCCTTCCAACTGCGGTGCGCCGGCGGACAGGGCGGGCCCTTGATGTCCCAGTCGGTGCGCAGCGCCTGCTGGTGGGCGAAGAGGGCATAGACCGCGCCGGTCGGAATGCCGACCGCCAGCAGGCCCAAGGTAAGCAGGCCGAGATTGGCCGTCGCGCCGCGACGAGAACTCTTGTGGATCGCAGCCACGATCATAGGCGTTTATCCGCTGAATATTACCTTTGTAATGCAATAATTTTACATCTGTAGTCAAGCCTTTGAATTGGGAGATGTTCGCTATTTGTTCTTGACTTTGAGCATCTGATGCGAGATGATCATCAGGGGTCGGAAAGGTCCCACCGAAACGCGGGCGTCATGCTGGGAGGCATAGCTTGAGCGATTCCTATAGGCGCGGCGGAAAACCGCATTCCGTGCCGGACCCGGACGGCAAGGCATACGACGAGATGATCCGGCAACACCGGGCGCTGATGGCCCGGAAAGAAGCCGGAGTCGCGCGGCCGCCTCAGCCGTCGCAGCCTCACGGTCCTATCGATTCAGTCGCTGCTGGGATCGCCGGTATCCTCAATGCCCCGCGCGTGGCGCGGCGCGAGATGGAACAAGGCCATACGGCGCGAGCGGTCGTTGACGGCATTACGGCGGGCCTCGACCTAACCGTGGCCAGCTTGGCGCTCAATGGACTCCAGAAGGGCCGTATCAAATTGAAGGGCCCGTTTACCTGGAGAACGAAGCCATGGGAGGACGGGAAAGGCGCTCGGGAGTGGATGGGCGAAACAGGTTTCGTTGAAGAGGGCCAGCACGCGCATCACGCCCTCATCCCCAACAAGGGGTGGGGCAAGTCGATCCCTGACGCGATCAAGAACCAGCCGGCGAACATCAAACCGATGGAGAGCCCACTGACCCACACGCGAATTCACTCGGCCTCACGCAAATTCGGACTGCCGCGCTTCAACCCGATCGAACGGTATTTGCACGGCACTCCAACCTGGTGGAAGGCGGCGAACGCGTCCGCTGTCGGCCACACCGCCCAAGCCCTCGGCGGCCACCGAAGCGCTCCTTCGCCGGACAAGGCCACGCACGGAAAATGAGTGGAAACCTGCGCGAAGGATGGGCTTGGCTCAGCTCCGACGACACGATCCGATATGGATTGCCGGTGGTGGTTGCTCTGCTCCTGCTCGGTGCGCCACGCGAACTATTCCGCTTGTTGCACCGCCGGCTGAGCCCCCCCGACAGCACCCCTCGAAGACAGTCCCGGGACGTTGCGAACTTGGTCACCGAGGCTCTCGAAGCGCGACTCAGACACCTGCTTCGCCCGACGTTGCTCCTCGTTCCGGCGAAGACGCCGGGCTTCTCGAAACTTGGCGGCGAGCCCGAATTGCCTATCAACCTGAAATGGCCATCCGGACACCAAAGGCCCCGCACCTTCCTTGCACAGATCGACTTGGCGGCGGTGCAGTTGCACGCCCCGATGGACTGGCTGCCGAAAGAGGGGCGGCTCTATGCGTTCCGCGATTCCGACGCGCTCGACGATCCGGAGGGCGTGCGTATCCTCTACAGCGCCGAACCCGCCGGATTCGCGGTCTCGGCCCCTCCGCAAGCGGGAAGGCCATATCCCGAACGTCGAGTGGAATTTGAGGTTTTCACGTCCGCGCCGAGCCTGGACTGGTTGGGCTTGGACGCCGCGGACCTAGGTCTCGACGCGCAAGACTTTCAAGCTCTCGAAGACCTCGCCCACGCACCACCGCCGGATGAAACCCAGCACCGCATCGGCGGCTATCCGAACGAAATCCAGCCAGAACGGATGTGGCTGTCCTGTGAGCACAGGGCGCAGGCTCTCCCCGATCCAATCTGGGGTCAGGACGTCCCGCCGGCGATCGAACACGCGGCCAAGGAGTGGCGACTGCTCCTGCAGATCGACTCCGACCCCCAGCTCAAGATGAATTTCGGCGACGGCGGCCGGCTTTATGTCTTCATTCGCGACCGGCACGCACGCGCAGGCGATTTCGCAAATACGGTCACCCTCTGGCAGACCTACTAGGCGAGCCGGCCGGTCTCAGATGTGGATGGCGTGGCCCAGCGCCCGCAGCGCCGACTCGTGGACCGCTTCGGAGAGTGTCGGGTGGACGTGGATGGTCCCGGCGAAGTCCTCCAGGCGCGCGCCCATCTCGATCGACATGGCGAACTCGCCGGAAAGCTCGGAGACGTGGGCGCCCACCGCCTGCAGGCCCACCACCCGATGGTCCGACTTACGGGCCACCACGCGGACGAAGCCGCCGGTGTCGCCGGCCTCCATGGAGAGCGCGCGGCCGTTGGCCTGGAAGGGGAAGATGGCGCTGACCGGATCGTGGCCGGCGGCCTCGGCCTCCTTGGGCGAGAGGCCCGCCGAGACGATCTCCGGCTCGGTGAAGCAGACCGCGGCGATGGCCTCGGGCGCGAAGCGGCGGTTCTGGCCGGCGATCACCTCGACGGCCACGTGGGCCTGGGCGGCGGCCTTGTGCTCCAGCATCGGTTCGCCGACCAGGTCGCCGATGGCGTAGACGCCGCTCATCGACGTCTGCATCCGGTCGTTCACCTCGACGAAGGCGCCGGCCATGTCGACGCCCATCTCCTCCAGGCCCCAGCCTTCGGTGCGCGGGCGGCGCCCGACGGTGACCAGCAGCTTGTCGGCGGGGATGCGCAGGGTCTCGCCGCCGCCCTCGCCTTGTTTCTCGACGATCAGCTCGCCCTTCTCCCAGCCGGTGGCCTTGGCCGACAGGTGCAGGGTGACGCCGGCCCTCTCCAGCCAGGTCTTCACCGGCTTGGTGAGCGGCTCGTCGTAGAGCGGCAGGATGCGGTCCAGCGCCTCGACCACGGTCACCTCGCAACCGAACTTGCGGAACGCCGAGCCGAGCTCCAGGCCGATATAGCCCGCGCCGATCACCGCCAGGCGCTTGGGCAGCTTGTCCAGCGATAGCGCCTCGGTGGACGAGATCACGTCGCCGCCAAACGCGATGTGCGGCAGGGCCGTGGCGACCGAGCCCGCCGCCAGGATCACCGTCTCGGCCTTGATGGTCACCGGGCCGTCGGCGGTCTCCACGTGGCAGGTCTTGGCGTCGCTGAAGGTTCCCCAGCCGGCGATGACCCGGGTCTTGGCCCGCTTCAGCAAAGCGGTGACTCCGCCGTTCAGCTTGTCGACTACCGTCTCTTTCCAGGCGACGGTCTGCGCCATGTCGAGCGCCGGCGCGGCCTTCAGCGAGATGCCGTCCTTCGACCCGCCTTTGCCGTCCTGGGCAGCATGCGCCATCCCCTCGAACTTCGAGGCCACATGGATCAGCGCCTTCGACGGGATACAGCCTCGGATCAGGCAGGTGCCGCCGAGCCGGTCGCCCTCCACCAGCACCGAGTCTATGCCCAATTGGCCGGCGCGGATGGCGGCGACATAGCCGCCCGGTCCGCCCCCCAGGATCAGCAGGCGGGTGGTGATCGTCTCGGCCCCATTCTTGGTCGGCACGGCACTCAATCCATGAACAGGGTTGCGGGGTGTTCCAGCATGGCTTTCACCCGCTGGATGAACTCCGCGGCGTCATAGCCGTCCACCACCCGGTGATCGAAGGACGACGACAGGTTCATCATCTTGCGCACCACGATCTGGCCATGGCGCACCACGGGCCGGTCGACGATCTTGTTGGGCCCGATGATCGCCACCTCGGGGTGGTTGATCACCGGCGTGGTGGCGATGCCGCCCAGCGGTCCCAGCGAGGTGATGGTGATGGTCGAGCCTGACAGCTCTTCCTTCGATCCCTTGCCGGAACGGGCGATCTCGGCGACCCGGGCGACCTCGGCCGCCGCGGTCCAGACGTCCAGCGCCTCGGCATGCCGCACCACCGGAACCACCAGGCCGTTGGAGGTCTGGGTGGCGATGCCGATGTGGACGCCGGCGTGGCGATGCACGACCCCGGCCTCGTCGTCGAAGCGCGCGTTGATCTGCGGATAGTGCGGCAGGACCCGCACCAGGGCGCGCATCATGAACGGTAGCATGGTCAGCTTCGGCTGGTCGGCGCGCTTGGTGGCGTTGAGGTGGACGCGCAGCTCCTCCAGCTCCGTCATGTCGACTTCCTCGACATAGGCGAAGTGCGGGATGCGGCGCTTGGATTCCTGCATCTGGCGGGCGATGGCGCGCCGCATGCCGATGACCTTGACCTCCTCAACGGCCGTGCGCCTGGCGAGGCCCGCCGATGGCGCGGCGGCGCTGGAGCCGCCAGACGCGATGAAGGCGTCGAGGTCTTCGTGGGTGATCCGGCCGGCGGGGCCGGTGGCGGCCACGTGGCCGAGCTTGATCCCCAGGTCCTCCGCCCGGCGACGGACGGCGGGTGAGGCCAGCGGCTTGTCGCCCTCGGCCCGGCTCGGGATCGCCCGAGGCGCCGTGGACGCGGCGACCGGCGCGGCGGCGGGAGCCGGCTGCGGCGCGGGCTCGGCGGCCGGCGGCGGAGGCGGCGCGGCGACGGGCGCTGCGACCGGCTCAGGCGCCGGAGTGGCGGCCACGGGCGCGGCGGGGGCTTGCGAGGCGGCGCCGGCGGCGTTGCCCGCACCCTCGACCTCGAACACCGCGATGGCGCCGCCGACCGCGGCCATGTCGCCCGGCGCACCGCTGATCTCAATCAGCTTGCCGGCCACCGGCGAGGTCATCTCCACCGTGGCCTTGTCGGTCAGCATGTCGACCAGCGGCGCATCCTCGGCGACGTGGTCGCCGATATTGGCGTGCCAGGCGACGATCTCGGCCTCGGCGGTGCCTTCGCCCAGGTCGGGCAGCTTGAAGACGAAACGACCCACGCTCTAGGCCTCCATCACGCGCTTGAGGGCGGCGCCGACCCGCTTCTGACCGGGGAAGTACTCCCATTCGAAGGCGTGCGGATAGGGCGTGTCCCAGCCGGTGACCCGCTCGATCGGCGACTCGAGATGATAGAAGCAGGCCTCCTGCACCAGCGCCGACAATTCGGCGCCGAAACCCGAGGTCCGGGTCGCCTCGTGGACGATGACGCAGCGGCCGGTCTTCCGCACCGAGGCGGCGATGGTCTCGATGTCCACGGGAGCCAGCGTGCGAAGATCGACCACCTCGGCGTCGACGCCCACCGCCTCGGCGGCGGCCACCGCCACGTGGACCATGGTGCCGTAGGCTAGCACCGTCACCTCGGCCCCGGGCCGGGCGATCCGGGCCTTGCCCAGCGGCACGGTGTAGTGGCCCACCGGCACGTCATTGCCTTCGATCTTCTGCCACGGCGTCACCGGCGTCTCGGGGTCGCCGTTGAAGGGGCCGTTGTAGAGGCGCTTGGGCTCGAAGATCACCACCGGGTCGTCGTCCTCGATGGCGGCGATCAGCAGGCCCTTGGCGTCGTAGGGCGTGGACGGGATCACCGTCTTCACGCCGGCGATGTGGGTGAACAGCGCCTCGGGGCTCTGGCTGTGGGTCTGGCCGCCGAAGATGCCGCCGCCGTAGGGGCTGCGGATGGTCAGCGGGCACCAGAAATCGCCGGCCGAGCGATAGCGCAGGCGCGCCGCCTCCGACACGATCTGGTCGAAGCCCGGATAGATGTAGTCGGCGAACTGGATCTCGACGCAGGGGCGCAGGCCATAGGCCGCCATGCCGATGGCGGTGCCGATGAGGCCGGCCTCGGCGATGGGCGTGTCGAAGCAGCGGTTCAGGCCATGCTTCTTCTGCAAACCTTCGGTGGCGCGGAACACGCCGCCGAAGTAGCCGACGTCCTCGCCGAACACGAGCACGTCGGGGTCGCGGCCCAGCATCACGTCCATGGCCGAGTTGATGGCCTGGATCATGTTCATCTTGGCCGCCTCCCCCGTCTTTGCGTCTTGGGGAGCGGCGGCTTCGGCGGCGTTGGGGGCGGTGACAGGCTTGTTCATGGTCAGATCCCCAACTCCTGCCGCTGGCGGACCAGGCGCCAGTCCATGTCCTTGTAGACGTCCTCGAACATCGTCTTGACGCTTGGCCGGTCGCCATCGTGCAGGGTGCCGTGCGCCTCGGCCTCCTTGCCCGCCACGCGGACCTGCTCGACCAGTTCGGCGTGCAGCGCCTGCTGCTCGTCGTCGGACCAGACGCCGAGCTGGATCAGGTGGCCCTTCAGCCGTTCGATGGGGTCGCCCAGCGGCCAGAGCTTGGCCTCCTCGGCGGGGCGGTATCGGGTCGGGTCGTCCGAAGTGGAGTGGCCTTCCGCACGGTAGGTGAAGTGCTCGATCACCGTTGCGCCGAGGTCGGACCGCGCGCGCTCGGCCGCCCACTGGGTCGCGGCGTAGACCGCCAGGAAGTCGTTCCCGTCGACCCGCAGCGAAGGCAGGTTGTAGCCGATGGCGCGGGAGGCGAACGGCGCCTCCTCGCCCCCCGCGATGCCCTGGAAGGAGGAGATGGCCCACTGGTTGTTGACGATGTTGAGGATCACCGGCGCGCGGTAGACCGAGGCGAAGGTCAAGGCGTGGTGGAAATCGCCCTCCGCGGTCGAGCCGTCGCCGATGTAGCCCGAGGCGATGCGGTCATCGCCCTTCAGCGCCGAGGCCATGGCCCAGCCGACGGCCTGGGTGAACTGGGTGCCGAGGTTGCCCGAGATGGTGAAGAATCCGTCCGCCTTGGAGGAGTACATCACCGGCAGCTGACGGCCCTTCATCGGGTCGCGCGAGTTGGAATAGACCTGGTCCATCATCTGAACCATCGGGTAGCCCCGGGCGATCAGGATGCCCTGCTGGCGGTAGGTCGGAAAGCACATGTCGTCGTGGTTCAGCACCATCGCCTGGGCGATCGAGACGGCCTCTTCGCCGGTGCACTTCATATAGAAGCTGGTCTTGCCCTGCCGCTGGGCGCGGTACATCCGGTCGTCGTAGACGCGGGTCAGCATCATGGTGCGCAGACCGCGCTTCAGCACCTCGGGATCGAGGTTCGGGTTCCAGGGGCCGACCGCCTCGCCCGCCTTGTTCAGCACCCGGACCAGGCCGTAGGCGAGCTCGCGCATGTCCTTGGGCTGGGTGTCCACCGCAGGGCGCGGCGTCGCGCCGGCCTCGGAGATCGCCAGGCTAGAGAAATCCGGCGTCTCGCCCGGCCGGAAGCGCGGCTCCGGGATGTGGAGGCTGAGAGCCCGACTGTTCTTGAGCGTCTTCATGGCCGGTCCTTGCAGAATCGGGAGTCGGGGGGCGGAGGTCGGGGGTCGTTGAAAAACAGGCGCTTGGGCGGGCGGTGAGCAGAAACTTGTCGTCAATCGGCATTTGCGGGCGTCGGATCGCAATTTTCTTCCTTCAGCCCCTCGCGCACGCTTTAGAAGATCATATAAGATCGCCGCAATTGCTTGCCAAAAGCGTGCCCCCGCCTGTCGGTTCCGGGGCACGAACCAAGCCGATAAGGCGCTCACGGGGGAGGAAAACTTGTCTGAGGTCCTGGACGCCGTCGATGCTAAGATACTCGACCTCATCCAGCACGACGCCGGCCTATCGGTGGCCGAGATCGCCGAGCGGGTCGGATTGTCGTCCAGCCCGTGCTGGCGGCGGATCAAGCGGCTGGAGGACGCCGGCGTCATCCAGCGCCGGGTGACCATCCTCGACCGCGAAAAGCTCGGCCTGGGGTTCGAGGTCTATTGCACCGTCAAACTCAGCCTGCCGACGCGGGAAAACCTCGACGCCTTCGAGACCGCCATCGGCAAGCTCGCCGAGGTGGTGCAGTGCGCCACGGTGACCGGTTCGGCCGACTATGAGCTGCGCGTGGTCACCCGCGACATGCACGCCTTCGACGATTTCCTGCGCGAACGGATCCTGTCGCTGGGCCTGGTCTCCAACATCGAAAGCCGCATCGTCATCCGCTCGGTGAAGAACACCACCGCCGCCCCGCTCGGCTTGATCAGCCCCTATGTGAGCGCGCAAGGATAGGCTTCCCCGAAGCGGAGCCTCCCTGACATGATCGAACTCGTCATCGACCAGCGCCGCCGCGACCTGGGCGGGTTCGAGGTGGGGCGCGTGCTGCCGTTCCATGCGCACCGGATGGTTGGCCCCTTCATCTTCTTCGACCACATGGGGCCGAAGGACTTCCAGGCGGGATTCCCCAAGACCGTCGACGTGCGGCCGCATCCGCACATCGGGCTCTCCACCGTCTCCTACCTGTTCGAAGGCGCCATGACCCATCGCGACAGCGTGGGGTCGACCGAGGTGATCCTGCCTGGCGAGGTCAACTGGATGACCGCCGGCAAGGGCATCACCCATTCCGAGCGGTTCGAGGACCTGCGAGCTCACGGCGGGCGGATGAACGGCATCCAGGCCTGGGTGGCGCTGCCCACCGAGGCCGAGGAGATCGACCCGGCCTTCGCCCACCATGGCCCCGATGACCTGCCCACCTACGAGGGCGGCGGCATGTGGGCGCGGCTGATCGCCGGCAAGGCCTTCGGCGCCGAGGCGAAGGTCAAGACCCACTCGCCGATGTTCTATGTCCACTGGGCGCTGCAGGCCGGCGCCACCGCGGAGCTGCCGGCGGAATATCCCGAGCGCGCGGCCTATGTGGCGCAGGGCGTGGTCGAGATCGACGGCCAGCAGATCAACGAGGGCCAGATGGCGGTCTTCGCGCCCGGCATGACCGTCGCCGTGACCGCGGTCACGCCCGCCATCGTCATGCTGCTGGGTGGCGAGCCCGTGGGCGAGCGGTTCATTGAGTGGAACTTCGTCTCCTCGTCCAAGGACCGCCTGGAGCAGGCCAAGGCCGACTGGCGCGCCGGCCGCATGAAACTTCCCGACGCCGACGACAAGGAATTCATCCCCCTGCCGCCCGACCCGCCAGGCCCCGCCCCGGCGATGAGCTAGGGCTTCACGGCGTTCCGCAGGATGTCGTTGATCCGGCTCTGCCAGCCGGGCCCAGTTTCGCGCAGACGGTCGAGCAGGTCGCCATCGAGCCGCAGCGTCACTTGCCGTTTGGGATTGGCGAGCCGGGGACGACCGGGCTTGGTGAGCGTGCCGGTCGCAGGCCGAATGAGCTTCTCGCCGTGATAGATCGCGGCGCGCTCAAAGACTTCGTCGGTCCATTCGGGGGCGTCGTCAGGATCGACCCAACTGCTCGAGGTATCTTTTTCGTTCCCGCTCATTGCATTTCCTCATCGAGATGATGTGGCGGATGTCACCACGCGGCGTCCAGACCACCATCACCATCATTCCGTCCAGAAAGCCCACCGTCTGCCAGCGGACCTCACCATAGTCGCGGCGGTCGTCTTCAACCTGTATTCGACGCCCAGCAAAAACCTTCGGCGCGTCTTCGAAATCGAGTCCACGATGCGCGAGTGTGTCCGCGCGCTTTTGAGGGTCGAAAGCAATCTTCACAGCAGCTCGTCCTCATTTTGAGTTGGGGGACGCGGC
>DATAUR010000072.1:0-11126 GCA_036268175.1 Phenylobacterium sp.
ACACTGCAAGCTAGGGAAGATTCAAAATGGCCGTATTGACTGAAGAACAGAGCATGCTGCGCGACGCAGCCCGCACCTGGACGCAAGAAAAGTCGCCCGTCACCGCCTTCCGCAAGATGCGCGATTCCGGCGCCGAGCTGGGCTACGACGCCGCGGCCTGGAACGAGATGGCCGAGATGGGCTGGGCCGGCGTGATCATCCCGGAGGAATATGGCGGCTCCAACTTCGGCTACCTGAGCCTGGGCCTGGTCCTCGAAGAGCTCGGCCGCACGCTGACCGCCTCGCCGCTGCTGGCGTCTGGCCTGGCCGCGGCGTCGGCCCTGATCCTGGGCGGGTCGGACGCGCAGAAGTCGGAATGGCTGCCGAAGATCGCCGAGGGGACCGCGGTCGGCGCGCTCGCCATCGACGAGGGCCCGCACCACAACCCGGGCAAGGTCGAGGCCACGGTCTCGGGCGGCAAGCTCACCGGCAAGAAGACCTTCGTGCTGGAAGGCATGGCGGCCAATGTGCTGATCGTCTCGGCCAAGGGCCCGGATGGCGTGGGCCTGTTCGTGGTGAAGGCCGATGACGCCGGCGTCACCCGCACCCGCCTGCACCTGGCCGACAGCCGCGGCGCCGCCAACATCGAGTTCAAGGGCGCGGCCGCCGAGCCGCTCTCCGGCGGCGCGGAGCTGATCGACAAGGTCCTCGACCGCGCCCGCGCCGGCGTCGCCGCCGAGATTCTGGGCTCCGCCCTGCAGGCCTTCGAGACCACGCTCGACTACCTCAAGGTCCGCGTGCAGTTCGGCCAGGTGATCGGCTCCTTCCAGGCCCTGCAGCACCGCGCCGCCAAGATGTTCACCGACCTGGAACTGGCCCGCTCGACGGTGGAAGCCGCGCTCGCCGCCATCGACGCCGACAGCCCCGACGTGCCGGAGCTGGTCAGCCTCGCCAAGGCCAAGATGGGCGACACCTTCCACCTGGTCTCCAACGAGATGGTCCAGATGCACGGCGGCATCGGCATGACCGACGCCCACGACGCGGGCTTCTACCTGAAGCGCGCCCGGGCGGCCGAAGCGGCCTTTGGCAACCAGGCGTTCCACCGCGACCGCTACGCGCGCATCCAGGGGTATTGAGGTCGGGCCGCGCTGGGCGCGGCTTGGGATCAGGCTCAGAAGTTAGGTTTGGGAGGCCCTTTCGGCGGAAACGCCGGAGGGGGTTTCTCGATCGACCAGGCCGACTGCAACCAACGCCAAACGGTCTGCGAGTTCGCGCATCCTTGCGATGTCTGCGGGAGCAGGGATCGCGCGACCCGTTCTAAACCGCTGCCACAGTTCGACTGCGCTACGGAAACCAGCGACGTCTTTTCCGTCTTGCTCTAGCGCGTTCACCAAGTCGATGTACCGCCTCCGGTCTAGTCGCGCATATTTCGCTCGAGTCCGGCCATCCACTTGAGGGTCAGAGGCGATCGCTTCAAGCCGATCACGGATGCGAATCCAATCATCTCGCAGCGTGTCCTGCGCACGTTGTTCTTCAGGAGCGATATGCTCTGGTGGAGATGTTGGAATATCCGCTACTGCACTTCCGATATTCACAAGCTGTTGCGAGAAACCCAGAAGTTGATCGTTTATGGTCGCTCCATGCGCCGTCAATGCATGTTCAACGGCATGCAAATGCTTCTGAATACTCTCTTCCGAGGCTTGAAGCGCCGTCTCTAGATTCTTCACTCGACCGCTGAAGAGCAGCCAGCCCAGAAACACGCCCACAATCGCCGCTACGACGGTGATCAGAGCGGAGACGACGCTGCCTTGGCCTTCGGACAGTGTTTGCCAGGATTTTGAGAGGTCCATGTACCCGCTCCGTCGTCAGGGGGCTCCGACTGAAAACCTAAACTCGTGAACCTCGCCGTCAAAATTCACGACTACACGAAGCGCTTGTGCCTCGCCCTTCGAAAACTTCGGCTTGTCGATGATCACGTTGCCCCCGAAAGCGTTGCCAGGCTCAATCGTCGTTGTTCGAAGGATGCTGCTTCCCAGATTACGGAGGGTTGCATCTAACGTTGCGCCAATCTGGCCCATGCTACGGCTCGTCTGGGCTGCGTTAACGGAGTTGGCGAGCGCCGCATTCGCCGGATTGTAGGCCGTCGCGGACGAAGAATAGCTGATCAGACCACGCGGCCCGTAGGCCGTACCATAGCTGGTGACGGTCGTAGGTTGGGAGGCCGCATATGCATTTGCCGCTCCTGCCAAGGCAACCGCGAATGCCTGCCAGCGTGCGGCCGTCTGGGCCTCCTTGGCGAGTTGTTCATAGGTGAAGACGCGAACGGGAACGCCTGACGCGGTGTAAACGCTGACGTTTTCCGTGCCGAGATTCGCGCTGGCTTTACTGTCATTGAATGCCACGACACCAAGGCTCATCCGACCTTGAAATGCTGTGGATGTCGGTGCCACGCGAACAGCGCCATTTTGCATTCGCGACATCACCACTGGCGCGCCGTGGTCATAGGTGACGTCCTGGGTGGCGTCAGCGACTGGCGTTACAGAATAGGTTGTCGCGCAGGCCGCAACACCCAGTGCAGCGGTAGCCGCCATGAATTTTTTGAGCATATTTCTGTCCCCCCAGACGGCGGCATTAAGACCCTTGGCTGCGAGTTATGCAACCAAGAGGTGCGGAAAGTGGGATTGCACGATTTGCGTAGCTCGCCTTCGCCACCCTGCGCCTTAACTCCACGTCGGCCAGTTTGCCTGCCGGTTCTGGCTACCTCCCCCGCAGCGCGGCGGGGGTAGCGCCGCTCAAACCGCCTCCACCGCGACGCCCAACTGCAAGGCCGCCTCGGCGAACCTGCGGTCGAGGGTGACTAGGGTCGCGCCGTGGGCGGCGCAGACGGCCAGGTGCAGGGCGTCGGCGGCGCGCAGGGTGAGGTCGTGGCGGTCGGCGTAGTGGGCGGCGACCTGGAAGTGCGAGGGCAGGACGGCCACGGCCGAGAGGCTGTCCGCCGAGATGCGATGGAAGGCGGCCAGGGCGGCGGCGCGCTGGGCGAGGTCAAGGTCGCCGCGGCGCAGCTTGATCGACAGCGCCGAGGAGACTTCCGTGGTGACCCAGTCGCTGATCGTCAGCTCGTCCGACGCGCGCGCCGCCAGCCAGGCCTGGATGCGCGCCGTCGACGGCTCATGGGTGATCGCCGCGACGAGGACCGAGGTGTCGAGATAGAGGCTCAGTAGCGATCCTCGTCACGCATCCGGCGAACCAGATCCGCCGCGCCTTCCGACGCCATGGGCATGGTGTCCGTCAGCCGCTTCAGCGCCGCGACATCCAGCGGCTTGCGATCCTGGCGGATGGCGGTGAGTTCGGCGACGGGGCGGCCGCGCCGGGTGATGCGCACCGGATCGCCGGCCGCCGCGCGGGCCACCAGCTCGCTCAGGCGGGCCTTGGCGTCGGCGAGGGGAATGTCGGTCATCACTGGCTCCTGACCATCTAGATAGTCAGATAGCGCAGGTCCGGGACGAATTCAAGATGTTCTTATTTTGTTCTTTCGATCAAGACGCGGTATCCTGCACCGATGAACATGCCCATGCCCTCCCCTTCGATCCCCGCCAAGGACTGGCCGATCCCGCCGATGGATCATGAACCCGGGCACAAATCCTCGGCGTTCACCTGGGCGATGGGGCGGGTTATCCTGCAGCGGATGGGGGATCGGGAGACGATGGCGGCGATCACCGCCGATCCGGCGATGCCGGCCTATTGCACGGTGTTCCAGTGGGTGAAGATGGTCCCGGCGTTCGGCGACGCCTATCGGGAGGTGCGACTGAAGCTGGCGGAGGTGCAGCAGGCGGAGCGGGCGGAGGCGCGGGCGGCCAAGGCGGCGGCGCGGGATGCGGCGCGCCGCGCGGCCGGGAAGCCGGTGCGGACCTGGGTCGCCGGGTCGCGCAGCAGCTATACGCCGCAGTGGGCGGCGGCGGTCTGCGCGGCGGTCGAGGCCGGAGCGGCGCTGAGCGCGGTGGTGCGGCGGCCGGGGATGCCGTCGTCGAAGGCGGTCTACACCTGGATGCGGCGGCGGCCGGAATTCCGGGCGATGTACGTGGAGGCCTGCCGGCGGCGCGAGGTCACCTGGTGGCTGCGGCGCGACCGGGTGATCGACGAGGTGATCGACGCCGGACTGGCGGCCGACCTGCGAGGCAGCTCGCGGCGGATCGCGGCGATCGAGGGGCGGATCGGGCGGCTGACGCCGAAGATCCATCGCTTCCCGCCGGCGCCGCATCGGCGCTAGGGACCCTCCAGGCCGAGCGCCTTGGCGGACGCCTCCGCCTTCGAGGGCAGGACGCGGCGCAGGGGCACGCGGCCTCGGCGGATATCGATGGCGAAGACGTCCTCGAAATCTCCCCGTTGGATGTGGCGGACAATCAGGGGCGCGCCGTCGGCGGCGCGGCATTCCCACAGGCCGGCATCGTACGCACCGGGCATGAGGTCCCACCAGCTGCAGGTTTCGCCCAGCACCTGCCGGTCCGGTTCCCTTGCGATGCGGACCGGCCCGCCGGGCGGCCGATAGGGCCGGATCGGAAAGGGGCCGCTGATCACCACCATGCGGCCGTGAACGTCGCGCCTGGCGTGGAAAGAGACCCCGATGTCGAGGTTCTGGACGGTCAAGGTGGGCCGGCCGCCCCAATCCACGTCGAACGTGCGCACCCAGGCGCCGCTGCGGCGCACGACGCGGCTGCGCACGGGACCGCGTCCCCGGCTCATCAGCTCGACCTCGTAGTCGCCGGCGGCCGGACGGTTAGGCGGGTCCGCGAAGGCCGTGGCCGGCGCCCAGGCCCGCAGGTCGAGCAGCGCGGCGGCGGAAACGAACCGCGGCTTCACCAAAGGGGCGGCGGCGGGGACCATCCGCTGACGAGCGTCATCCCAACGGGTGAAGTTCTGCCCGTCGGACGGCCGGCAGCCCGACCTCTCGAAGACCGGATCGGCGGTATTGGGCGGCGGGCCACGGTAGACGTCGCAGGCGGTGGTGCGGCGGCGGCCTGCGGAATCGTGGATGGCGCCGTCGGCGGGGGCTTCGATCTGAAGATAATAGGGGCGGCCCGCCAACGGGGGCGCCGCGCCGCCGAGGCCGAGGGCGAGCAGGCTCCATCCCAACAGCCTGGATAGCCGCCACGTCGTCCGCCTCGTTCCGGCCCCGACCAGCATCGTCACTCCTCCAGGAACTTCTGGGGGTCGATGGTCTGGGCGCGGACGTTGCCGCCGGGCGCGGCGTAGAGCACGTAGCTCAGCGTCTGGGTGACCACGCCGCCGTCGCGATATTGCGTCTTCAGGCGGTCGGGGTCGGGGAACTCGGCGGCGCGGTCGATGGCAGTGAAGGCGCGGCAGTCGGGGCCCAGGTCGGCGCCGATGGCGTACTGGATGTGATAGTCGCCGTCCGGCAGCGGCCCGACCCGGGCGTGGCCGCCCTTGCCGACGAAGAAGGCCAGCAGCGCGCGGCCGGTGTGGGCGTCCCGAAGCTTGATGATCGAGGCGCCGTCCGAGCCGTTGGTGACGTCCAGGTGGTGGCCGAACGGCCCGTGGGCGACCGCGCCCTCCACCAGGGCGCCGTCGTCGGGGACATGGGCGCAGACCGCGATGGGCGCCGGGGCCTGGAGGATCGGGCTGTCGTCGCTGGCGGTCGGCGGAGCATTGGATGACGGGGCGTTGGACGGCGGGGCGGCGGGTGGCGGAGCGGCGGAGGGCGCGTCCGGCCGGCCGGGCCTGGCAAGACCGCCGGCCAGATGGCCGTGCACGAAGACCATGGCCGCGATCACCGGCCCGACCAGGCCGATCGCCACGGGCCAAAGCCCGCTGGCCGGCCTGGCCTTGGGCGGGGCGGCCGCCTCGCCATAGGCCGCGGCGCTGCTGCGGGCGGCGGTGAGGACGGCGTAGGCCTCGCTGAGCTGCTGGAAGCGGGCCGCGGCGTTGGGCGCGGGGTTGCGGTCGGGATGCCATTCCTTGGCCAGGCGGCGGAAGGCGCGCGCCAGCTCGTCCGCCGAGGCGTCCGGCGTCAGGCCGAACAGCCTGTAGTAGCCGCTGGAGTCTTGCCAGCTCACCCAAGGCTCCGACGCCTGCCTATCCCGGCCCCCAGCATGACGCACTAGGCTTTATGGACCGTGCAGGGCGGCGCAGATTCCCTTGGGAGAGGCGCGGCGCGAAGTCCTGCCGACTGGCGATGGACCCCGCGCCGCGCCGTGACCCCTAGCCTATTTCTTCTTGGCAGGCGTCGCGGGCGTGGCCGGAGCCGCGGCGTCGGCCTTGGCGGCCTCGGCGGCCGGCTTGGCCTTCTTCTTGTGCTTCACGACCTTATGCTTTTCCGGCGGGTTGGGGATCGGCTGCATGGTGCCCGACTGGGCGAGCGCCGAGCTCGCCATGAAGGCCGTGGCGACGAGCGCCAGACCGATGGTCCTGAGTTTCATTGTCCTGCTCCCTCTTAGCGCCCGGCCCGTCCTGGCCGGACTCACCGCGAACACGGTAATCCACGGAGGGCCGGCTGTGGAGATGGCTCAAGGGATGTCTATAGTCGGCGCATGACCCGACACCGCGCCACCCTCGCCCTCAGCCTCGCCGCCGGCCTCGCCGCGGTTCTGGGCCTCCCGCAGGCCGCCGCCGCCCAGCCGGCGCAAAAGGGCGTGCCGGACGCGGCGGGCGAGACCATCTCGCTCCCCGGCATCCGCTATCAGGTGCTGGCGGCGGGACCGCCCGGCGGCGCGCATCCCACCCGCGGCGACAGCGTGACCATGCGCTATGTCGGCCGGCTGGAGAGCGGCGAGATCTTCTCGACCTCGCCGGGCGACGGCGGCGGGACCTCGACCTTCGCGGTGGGCGGCGTGATCCCTGGGATGAACGCGGCCCTGCAACTGATGCGGCCAGGCGATCATTGGAGAATCAGAATGCCGCCCTACCTCGCCTATGGCCCCGGGCGGCCGTTCAACACCCCGCCGCCGCCGGGCGCGCCAGCCGGCCAGGCGATCCAGAAGCGCGGCATTCCGCCGGATGCGACGCTGATCTTCGACGTCGAGCTGGTCTCCATCGCCCCGCGCAAGACGCCCTGAAGCCCGCCGCCGATCGCGCGCGCCCGGCGCCGCGACGTTTCGCCAGCGTCGCAGTGGACTCTTGCGCGGCGGGCGCGGACGTGGCCCCTTAGCCGTCAACCGCCGGCAGGCGCGAGTCACTGACCTTGCGCGTAGATTGCACAGCTGGGGGCGTGAGGTGGCGTGAACGGGGCGACTATGGAACCACCACCTCCTGGCGGGACTCCAGGTGAGGACGAACGGCGGCCGGTCAACCGGTCGAGCCGCATCCTCGGCCTGCTCGCGGCCGTGGGGTTCTCGCTGGCCATGTGGGTGTTCATCGCCATGGCGGTGTTGGGCTTGGTGCTGAAGATCGTCGCCTCGAAGGGCTGACGGCCGGGCAAAAACGCCGCCCGCCGGATTACGGCACAGCTTTTGAAACAATCCTCCGCGGTGAGCCGTAACAGAACAGTCGGCTCCGTTAACGCTGGAGACACCAGATGGCTTTCGCCGCAGTTGTCGCGCGTACCAGCCCGCAAGGGATGGAGTATCTCGTCCACAACAAGGGCCGGGCCGAATGGGCGGCGAGCGCCGAACGCGCCGACCGCTACCAGTCGTTCCGCGACGCGACCCGGGAGGCGCTGCGCCTGCCCTCGTCGCTTCGGGCCTACGCCATGCCCGCGGAATCCTGACGCGCGCGTTTCGGACGCCCGCGTTTTGGTTTGCCGCCGGCCCCGCCGATAGGCGAGGATCGCCCATTCTTGCTTCGAGTAAGCGGGGGACGCCCGCTTTGAGAGGCGCTCGGGAGACGATCCATGGCCGAAGCGATACTGGACCCCGATCTGCCGATCGTGGATCCGCACCATCACCTGTGGGACCACAGGAACTATCCCTCCGCGGCCGGCGCGCCCGAGCATCCGTTCATGACGGCGATCGCCGACGCCCGGCGCTATCTGCTGGACGAGCTGATCGCTGACGCGAGCACGCACAACGTCCGCGCCACGGTGTTCGTGGAGTGCGGCGCCTTCTACAAGGCCGACGGCCCCCTCGATATGCGGGTGATCGGCGAGACCGAGTTCGTCAACGGCGTCGCGGCGATGAGCGCCAGCGGGACCTACGGCGACTTCCGCGCCTGCGCCGGCATCGTCAGCCGCGCCGACCTGTTGCTGGGAGACGCGGTAACGCCGGTGCTGGAGGCGCACGTCCGCGCCGGCGGCGGGCGGTTCCGCGGCATCCGCAACTCCGCCTCCTTCAACGACGACAAGGACGTGCTGGGGCCGCTGAACCGGGTGGAGGCCGGCCTCTATCGTGACGCCAAGTTCCGCGAGGGCTTCGCGCGGTTGGGGCCGCTGGGCCTGACCTTCGACGCCTGGCTGCTGGAGCCGCAACTGCCCGACGTCATCGACCTGGCGCGCGCCTTCCCCGACCAGACCATCATCCTCGACCACGTGGGCACGCCGCTGGGCCGGGCGAGCTATCAGGGCCGGCTGCCGGAACGGTTCGGGGTCTGGCGCGACAACATCCGCGAACTCGCCAAGTCGCCCAAGGTGGTGGTGAAGCTGGGGGGCCTGGCCATGGCGTTCTGCAACTTCCCCTCGTTCCTCTCGGAGCCCCGCGCGCCATCGGAACAGCTCGCCGCCGAATGGGCGCCCTATATCGAGACCTGCATCGAGGCGTTTGGGCCCAAGCGCTGCATGTTCGAGTCGAACTTCCCGGTCGACATGGGCGCCTGCAGCTACGCGACCCTGTGGAACGCCTTCAAGCGGATCGCGGCGGGCTATTCGGCCGACGAAAAGACCGCGCTGTTCTCCGGCACGGCGACCAGGACCTATCGGCTGGAATTCTAGGCGATTAGATATACACCGTAAATCACCGAGGCGGAGGGGCGGCATGCGGCATGCGATCCTGGCGGGACTGATCCTGGGCGTGGCGCTCGGCGCCTCACCCTTCGCCGCGACGGCCAAGGCCGTCGGCCATCCGGCGATCCCGGCCGCGATCTTCACCGATCCGCCGGCCGACGCGGCCCATCCGCCGCGCATCGAGGTGCTGCACATCCCGAGCGGCGGGGTGGAGATCAACGGCGTGGCCTATCTGGCCGGCGGCGCGGGTGTCCATCCCACCGTCGTCCTGCTGCACGGCCTGCCCGGCAACGAGAAGAACCTCGACCTCGCCCAGGCGATCCGCCGCGCGGGCTGGAACGTGGTCACCTTCAACTACCGCGGCTCCTGGGGCAGTCCCGGCGCCTTCAGCTTCGAGGGCAACCTTGCGGACGCCAAGGCGGTGCTGGCCTTTGTCCGCGACCCGGCCCACGCCGGGCCCCTGCAGATCGACACGAAGAAGCTGGTCCTGGCCGGCCACAGCATGGGCGGCTGGGTCACCGCGCTGACGGCGGCGCAGGACGACGGCCTGGCCGGCGCGGTGCTGATCTGCGCGGCGGACATGGCCGGGCGCGGGGCGACCGCGGCCACCAGGCCGATGGTCGTCAAGTCGATGGCCGAGAACATGGAAACGCTGGCCGGAACCTCGCCGGAGAAGATGGCCGACGAGGTGATCGCCATGACGCCGCGCCTGGCGTTCAACGCGCAGGTGGCCAAGGGGCTTTCGACCAAGCCGGTGCTGGTGCTGACCGCCGACGACGGCCTCGCGCCCGGCGCCGAGAAGCTGGTCAAGGCGATCGAGGCGGACGGAAGCCAGGCGGTCACCCTGCATCACGAGGCCACCGACCACAGCTGGAGCGGCAAGCGCATCGTACTGGAGGCGGCGGTGATTTCCTGGCTGCAGGGGCTGAAATACTCACCTCTCCCGCGTAGCGGCGGGAGGTAGGTCAGATCCCCGCTTCGGTCTCGCGGCGGCGGTGGAAGCGGATGTCGCCCTGGGCGATCTGGCGGAAGCGGGCGATGTAGATGGGCCCCGCCGCCAGCAGCACCCCGGCCATGCCGGCGAACATGTGCGGCGGCGACAGCTCCTGGCCGACGAAGCAGGGCGCGACCCCGACGCCCAGCACCACCCACATCGCCACCATGACGATGTCGCCGCGGCGGACGAACGGCAGCAGGCCATAGGCGCCGGCGGTGACGCCATAGAAGGTCAACAGGTCGACCGCCGGCTTGTCGGACAGCAGGGCGCTGCGCAGCGAAAGCGGCGCGACGAGGATCAGAGCGCCGGTCAGCACCACCAGGGCCGAGGTCAGGCGCATCATCCGGAACGGAACGGTCGGAAACACCAGCTTTGAATTCCCGAAGAGAATAACCACGTCGTGCTTAACCGCCGGCCCGTCAATTCAGGGTGAATTTACGTGGTTAGCGAGGGCTGAACCTCAGAGCCGCGGCGCCATGGACGGGTTTTCGAACGCCGCCTTGCGCTGTAGGGGATCGCGCATGGCCCAGGTTTCCGACATCGCCGTCTATCAGAAGCTGACCGAGATCGCCGACGCCCTGGACGAGATGGTGGCGCAGGGCGCCTCGCTGGTGGGCGAAGCGGCGCTGAAGACCGCCTCGCACAACACCCGCGGCATGGCGAACGCGGTCTACAAGCACATCATGGCCGATCGCGACGGGGCGCTGGACAGCTAGGCCGGCCCACGCTGCGGCGTCATCCCGGTTTCGCGGTACGCGAAGACCGGGACCCATACGCGCTGATGGGCCGCGATAGGCCGGAGAGCGTCGTGTCCATGGGTCCCGGACAGGCCGCAAGACGGCCTTCCGGGATGACGCGGGGTGGAGAACCGGCCAGGATGGCGGGGAAATTGGGGGGACAACACATGAAGACCTGGACGATCGCGGCGCTGGCCGCGGGCCTGGCGCTGAACGCCGGCGCGGCCCTGGCCGAGGGGCCGCCGGCCAATCTGAAGCCCGCGCGCGTGGAGGGCGCCGGTCTCAACGTCATGGACCTGGAGGCGGAGAAGGCCTGGTACAGCGCCAAGCTCGGCATGACGCTGGCCAACATCATGCACCGCGACGGCAAGCCGTATGAGTACATCATGGGCTTTGGCGGCGGCGGCGCGGTGGTCGCGCTGCTGAAGTCGCCGCAGCGGCAACCGGGGCCGAACGGCTTTGGCCGGGTGATCCTGGCGGTGCCCGACGCCAAGGGCCTGGCCGACTGGCTGAAGACGCAAGGGGT
>DATAUR010000073.1:0-34011 GCA_036268175.1 Phenylobacterium sp.
CCTGGGCCCTGCCCGGCTAGCGGACGGTCTGCGGCTTCAGGGGCTCGGCGACCTCGTCGTCGCCGCCGCGCTTGACGCCCCAGAGCAGGATCACCGGCGCCGCGATGTAGATCGACGAATAGGTGCCGATGGCGATGCCGAACAGCATGATGATCGACAGCCCATAGAGCGTCGGCCCGCCGAACACCGCGAGCGCCACCAGCGCCAGCACCGCGGTCAGCGAGGTGATGATCGTCCGGGTCAGCATCTCGTTGATCGACATGTCGATCACCTCGGCCAGCGGCATGCGCTTGTACTTGCGCAGGTTCTCACGGAACCGGTCGAACACCACCACCGTGTCGTTCATCGAATAGCCGATGATCGTCAGGATGGCGGCGACCGAGGTCAGGTCGAACTCGATCTTGCCGAGGCGTCCCATGATGGCGATCAGACCGAAGCTCAGGAAGACGTCGTGGAACAGGGCCGCCACCGCGCCCAGGCCGAACTGCAACTCGAACCGGAACCAGATGTAGAGCAACATCGCCAGGATCGCCGCGCCCAGGCCCAGCAAGCCCTTGCTGAACAACTCGCTGGAGATCTTCGGGCCGACCACCTGGGTGCTCGAGAAATGTACTGCGCCCAGCGTCTGGGTCAGCCGCGCCTTGACGCGTTCGGCCGTGGCGTTGGCGTCCGCACCGGTGGGGGTCTGGAAGCTCACCCGCGCCGAACTCGCCGCGCCGAAGCCCTGCACTCCTACGTCGCCGATGCCCATGCCGCCGAGCGCGCTGCGCACCTTGGCCAGATCGACCGCCTTGGGCGCGGTGGAGATCTCCAGCACCGAGCCGCCCTTGAAGTCGATGCCGCAGGCCAGGCCGCCGCAGGGCGGTGTGAACGGATAGAGCGACAGGAAGACCGCGCCGATCACGGCGATGACGGAGAGCGACGCGAACACCCGCGACAGCCGCACGAACCGGAAGTGGGTGCGGACGGGCAGAATCTTGATCAGGGGCCAGAATTTCATAGCCACGGCTCCCTCAGGCGATCGGCAGGGTCTTCGGCCGGGCGGTGCGGAACCACCAGGCCAGAAGCACTTGGGTGACGAGAACGGCCGAGAAGACGGTGGTCAGCACGCCGATGGAAAGGGTCCAGGCAAAGCCCTTCACCGGCCCGGAGCCCAGATTGAACATGATCAGGGCCGAGAAGATGTGGGTCATGTTGGCGTCGAAGATGGTGCCCCAGGCCCGCGAGAACCCGGCCTCCATCGAGGAGATCAGGGTCTTGCCCGACCGCAGTTCGTCGCGCATCCGCTCATAGATCAACACGTTGGCGTCCACGGCCACGGCGAGGGTCAGGATCAGGCCGGCGATGCCCGGAAGCGTCAGGGTCGCCTGGGTGAAGCTCATCACCCCGATGATCATCAGGGCGTTGACGCCCAGGGCGATCAGCGAGACCCCGCCAAACAGCCCGCCATAGATCAGCAGCATGAACACCATGGTCGCGGCCAGGCCGACGACGGCGGAGAGCGTGCCGGCGCGCACGGCGTCGGCGCCCAGTTCGGCGCCCACCGTCCGCTGTTCCTCGACCTTCATCGGCGCCGGCAGCGAGCCCGCGCGCAAGAGGGTCGCCAGCTCGTTGGCGCTTTCCGGAGTGAAGTTGCCGGTGATCCGGCCGGACCCGCCGGGGATCGGCCCTTCGATGTTCGGGGCCGACAGCACCTTGCCGTCCAGCACGATGGCGAAGCGCTTGCCGACGTTCTCGCGGGTGATGTCGCCAAACCGCCGGGCGCCGATGCCGTTGAAGCGCAGCTCCACCTCGGAGCCGCCGTTCTGCTGGTCGAAGCCCGCCGAGGCGCTGGTCAGCATTTCGCCGGTCACCACCTGGCGCTTGTGCACCAGATAGCTGGGGACACGGCCGTCCGAGGAGGGCAGCACCTCGTCGCCCGGCGGGATGCGGCCCTCGGCGATGTCCTGAGGCGAGGCGTTCTCGTCGAGCATCTGGAAGCTGAGCTTGGCCGTCTGGCCGATCAGCCGCTTGAGCTTTTCCGGATCGCTTTCTCCGGCCGCCTCGATGACGATGCGGTCCTTGCCCTGGCGGACCGGGTTCAACTCCTTGGTGCCGCTCTGGTCGATGCGGCGGCGGATGACCTCGATGTTCTGCTCGACCGCCTTGGAGGCTTCCGCGTCGAAAGCCTCGGGCACGAAGGCGATGCGCAGGCGCTGGTCGGGGGCGACGGTGACGGTGATCTCACGCCCGCCCGGCGCGCCGGCCAGCGAGGCGCCGAACAGGTTGCGCAGGTCGGTGGCCGCATCGTTCACCTGCGCCGGATCGGTGATCCGCACGCCGATCTCGCCGTTGTTCAGCGCCAGGTCAGTGAAGCCGATGTTCTTGTCGCGGAAGTTGGTGCGGACATCCTCTTCCATGTTGGTCAGCCGCTCGGTGCGCAGCGCCGCGGTGTCGACCGAATAGAGCAGGTAGGAGCCACCCTGCAGGTCCAGGCCGAGGTGCAGGGTGTTGCTCGGCATGAACGCCGGCAGGCTGGCGCGGACCTTGGCCGGCAACAGGTTGGGCAGCGTGAACAGGAGGCCCAGCAACGTCGCCAGAACGACGAGGACCACCTTCCAGCGGGCGAGATTCATCATGGCCGGAAAGCGCTCTTCAGGTCTTGGCGTCGTTGGCCGCGGCGGGGGTCCCGCGGGTTTCCACCTCGGCGATCATCGCCTTGCGCACCTTGACGGTGACGCCAGTGGCGATCTCGACGCCCACGGTGGTGTCCTCGACGCGAACGATCTTGCCGTGCACGCCCGAGTGCAGGACCACCGTGTCACCGCGCTTCAGGGCGGACAGCATCGTCTGGTGGCTCTTCATCCGCCGTTGCTGAGGCCGGATCATCAGGAAGTAAAACAGGATGACCACAGCGATCAGCGGCAGGAATCCGATGAGCTGTTGCTGCATGTCAGTGGCGGCGGGCATGGCCTCTCCGGAAAGCGGTGCGGCGGCGCCTTTTTGGGAGGCCCCGCTCGAAGTCGGCGGAAGCTATGCGCTGCGCCCCTGTTTTGCAATGGAACCCGCCGTCTTGCTTGAAGGAAGCTGGGCGCGTCCCATCGGCGCGGGCTCAGCTTTTGCTCGGACGCGCCCGACGGGGTAAGCGTCGGCGCGATGACGCATGAGCTCGAACCTGTCCTGAACCGCATCGCCGAGGCCCTGGAGCGCCTGGCGCCGCCGCGCCCGCTGGAGCCCGCCTTCGACGCCGCCCGGCTGTTCCGCCACGATCCGGCCAGCGGCGCCTTCCATCCCGCGCCGGACTATCCCCTGCCGCTGGACGCCCTGGTCGGCGTCGACCGGCAGAAGGAGCGGTTCGTCGAGAACCTGCAGCGGTTCTCGGGCGGCCTGCCCTGCAATCACGCCCTGCTGTGGGGCGTGCGCGGCACCGGCAAGAGCTCGCTGGCCAAGGCCGCCTTCATGCATGTGGCCGCCAAGGCCAGGGACCTGAAGCTGGTGGAGGTCGACCGCGACCAGGTCACGGAACTTCCCGATCTGTTCGACATCCTGCGCACGCGGCCGGAGCGGTTCCTGGTGCTCTGCGACGACCTCTCCTTCGAGGAGGGCGCGGCGGCGGCCAAGGCATTGAAGTCGGCGCTGGAGGGCGGCGTCTCCGGGCCGCCGGCCAATGTGCTGTTCACCGCCACCTCCAACCGCCGACACCTGATGCCCCGCGACCATGAGGAAGGCCGCGGCCTGATCGCCAGCGCCGAGGACGCCGAGGAGGAGGTCAGCGTCTCCGACCGCTTCGGCCTGTGGATCGGCTTTCCGCCCATGGACCAGGCGACCTATCTGGACGCTGTCCGGGGCTACGCCGCGCGCTACGGGCTAACCACTGACGACCTCGATCGCCGCGCCCTGCAATGGGCCCAGTTGCGCGGCGGCCGCTCCGGCCGCGTCGCCTGGCAGTTCATCCGCGACCTGGCGGGCGAACTGGGCAAGACCCTGCCGCTCTAGGGCTGCGGCGCCATCGGCGGCATGGCCAGTTTGGGATCGACGGGCCGCGCACGCTCCGCCGGGGTGGGCTGATAGCGGACTTCGAAATGCAGTTGCGGCTCCGGCACGTCGCCGGACATGCCGGCCTGCCCGATCTGCTGCCCTTGGGTGACCTTCTGCTGCATCTTGACGTCGATGCGCCCGAGATTGCCGTAGACGGTCGCCCAGCCGTCAGCGTGCCGGAGCAGCACGAGATTGCCGGTGCCAGGAAGGGTGGCGCCGGCGTAGATCACTTCGCCAGCGGCGGCGGCGCGGACCGGCGTGCCGGCGTCGGCCTGGATATTGATTCCGGCATTGCTCTGGCCGCCCGGTTTCGCCCCGAACTCCGACAGGATCGCCCCGGTCAGCGGCCACAGGAATCGGCCCTTGGCGAGTTGCTGTATCTGCGCGTCGCTGGGACCGGGCGTCGGCGCCTGGGGCGTCTCCGTCCCGGCGGAGGGCGCATACGGGATCGGATGGGCCGGCAGGGCCGGCTCGCCACGGCCCGGCGGATAGACGGTCGGATAGTGCTCCGAGCGGTCGCCTCCGGAACGGTCAGACGACCGGGTCGGAGGCGTCGGCGCCTCGCGGTCTCGGTAGCCGTCCGGCAGGTAGATCTTCTGGCCGGACCGCACGCTCAGCACCCGCTTCGACAGCTCGTTCTCGGCCCGCAGGCTGGCGACGCTGACGCCGAAGCGGGCGGCGATGCTGGCCAGGGTGTCGCCCGGCTGGGCGGTGTAGATGTGCTCGGCGAAGCTTGGGCCGTGGTAGACTTGGCCGGCGCGCACCGCCGAACCCCTGACGTGGTTCAGGCGCTTCAGCTCGCCGATGTCGGTGTCCAGGCGGTCGGCGATCTTGGCCAGCGTGTCGCCCTTCCTGGCCTTGTAGGTCTCGCCCTTGGCCTCGTGGGTCTCGACGCGGCCGCCGCCGGACGGCGGGCTTTCGTCGGAGGCTTCCGCCGCGGGCTTGCCCTTGTGGGTCCGGGACGGCTTGGCCGGCGTGGCGTCGGCCTTGTCGGCGCCGGTCTTGTCCGACTGGTCGTCGGCGGCCTCGACCTCCGGCGCGCGGTAGTCGGACGGCAGGCGGATCTGCTGGCCGGGCTTGATCGAGGTCTTCGTCGAGAGGTCGTTTTCCTCGCGCAGCTCCTCGACGCTGACGTGGAAGCGCTTGGCGATGGAGAACACCGTGTCGCCGTGCGCCACGACATAGGCCTTCTTGCTGACCGCCGGTCCCTTCAGCACATCGCCGGGCTGCAGCACCGCGGTCTTCTTCAGCTTGTTGGTCGCCATCAGCTCGGCGACGGTGGTGTCGAGCCGGTCGGCGATCTTCTCGAGCGTGTCGCCCTTCTTGATCACATAGGCCGAGCGCTCACCCTTCAGGGTGACGATCTTGCCGTTGGCGGCCTTGGGCGGCGCCTCGACCTTGCCCTTGTGGTGGGTCACGGCCAGCGCGGGGCTCGCGCCCAAGGCCGCGCAAACCGATCCCGTGGCTAAAAGGATCAGGGCCGATCGCTGGAAGAAGTGCGTCATCGCCGCTCCGGTCTAGGAGATGGAATCAGTCGGGGCGTCACGGTTGATGATGGGTTAACCCGACCCATCGCGCCAACCTGCAAACCACCGCAGGTCATTGAACTCTTCGTCACAATTCTTTCGCCACCCCATCGAGCAAGGGCACGAACCGTACGTCGGTCAGCGCCTCGATCGTGAAGCCCCCCTTGCCGTCGCCAGTATAGCGCCGCAGGCTCTGTACCGGACCCTTGCCGATCGGCGCCACCAGGATTCCGTTCGGTTTGAGCTGCGAAAGCAAGGTCTTCGGCTCATCAGACGCCGCCGCTGTGACCATAATGCGGTCGAACGGCGCCTGCTCGGGCCAACCTTCGCCGCCGTCGCCAAAGCGGGTGATGACGTTGGTCAGGCCCAGCGTCTTGAAGCGCGCCTCCGCCTCCCGCATCAGGGTGCGATAGCGCTCCACCGTATAGACCAGCCGCGAGAGCTTGGAGAGGATCGTCGTCTGGTATCCGCTGCCGGTGCCGATCTCCAGCACCCGGTCGCGCTTGTCGACCTTCAGCGCCTGGCTCATCAGGCCGACGATGAACGGCTGGCTGATGGTCTGGCCGCAGGCGATGGGCAGCGCCGAGTCCTCGAAGGCGCGTTCCTTGAAAAGATCCGGCGTGAAGGCTTCGCGCGGCGTGGTCTCGATGGCGCCCAGCACGGCGGGATCGCTGACGCCCTGCGAGCGCAGGGCGAGGATCAGGCGGGCGAGCCGCGTCTCGGCCGTGTCGTCGTCTTTCTTCGCCATCGTCAAAACTTGGGGGGCGCTCCGCCCAGCAGGCCCCGAAGCTTGTGCACTGACTCGCCGTGGGTGAGATCGATATGCAGCGGCGTCACCGAGATTTTCCCGTCATAGAGCGCGCGAAGGTCGGTGCCGGGCTCGGGGCTGGACCGCTCCTGGCGGAACCCCGTCCAGTAGTACTCTCGGCCACGCAGGTCGGTGCGCTTCTCCAGCGTGCGGACATGGCTGTCGCGGAAGCCCTGGCGCGTCACCTCGACCTCGGTGACCTCGGCCGGCGGGCGGCCCGGGAAGTTGAGGTTCATCACCACATCGGCCGGCCAGCCCACCTCGATCAGGCGGCGGATGATCCCTGGCGCATAGGCCTCGGCGGCGTCGTAGCCCTTCGCGCCTTCCTCGTGGAAGCCCATCTGGGAGAGCGCGACGCCCGGCACGCCCAGCGCCATGGCCTCGATGGCCCCGGCCACCGTCCCCGATAGCGTCACGTCCTCGGCCAGGTTCGCGCCGCGGTTGACGCCGGAGAGCACGAGGTCGGGCGCCGCGCCCTCCACCAGCTCGCGTACCCCCAGCATCACGCAGTCGGTGGGCGTGCCGGAGGTCGCGAACCGCCGCGCGTCCAGCTTGCGCACCCGGATCGGCTCGCTCAGCGTCAGCGCCCGGCTGGCGCCCGACCGCTCCACCTCCGGCGCGCAGATCCAGACGTCGTCGGAAAGCTTCGCCGCGATCCGCTCCAGCGCGGCCAGCCCCTCGGCATGAATCCCGTCGTCGTTGGTGAGCAGGATCCTCAAGCCGCCCTGCCCCCGATGTGGGTCAGTCCGGGCAGGTAGCTGTGCAACGCTTGAGGAATCGCGATGCGGCCGTCCTCGTCCTGATAGTTCTCCATCAGCGCCACCAGGGTGCGGCCCACCGCCAGGCCCGAGCCGTTCAGGGTGTGGACGAACCGCGTCCCCTTCTCGCCGGCCGCCTTGGCCCGCGCGTTCATCCGCCGCGCCTGGAAATCGCCGACGTTGGAGCAGGAGCTGATCTCGCGATAGCGGTCCTCGGACGGCAGCCAGACCTCCAGGTCGTAGGTTTTGCGCGCCCCAAAACCCATGTCGCCGGTGCACAGCAGCATGGTGCGGAACGGCAGCTCCAGGCGTTTCAGGATCGCCTCGGCGCAGCCGACCATCCGTTCGTGCTCTTCCTGCGACTTGTCGGGCGCGGTGATCGAGACCAACTCGCATTTGTAGAACTGATGCTGGCGGATCATGCCGCGGGTGTCGCGGCCCGATGCCCCGGCCTCCGAGCGGAAACAGGGGGTCAGCGCGGTGTAGCGCAGCGGTAGCTCTTCCTCGGCGACGATCTGGTCCATGACCAGGCTGGTCAGCGGCACCTCGGCGGTGGGGATCAGCCAGCGGCCGTCGGTGGTGCGGAACAGGTCGTCGGCGAACTTCGGCAGCTTGTCGGTGCCATAGGCCGCCGCGTCGTTGACCAGCAGCGGCGGCGAAACCTCGGTGTAGCCGTGCTCCTGGGTCTGGATGTCGACCATGAACTGGCCGAGCGCGCGTTCCAGCCGCGCCAACTCGCCCTTCAGCACCACGAACCGGGACCCGCTCATCCGCGCGGCGGCTTCGAAGTCCAGCAGGCCCAGACCCTCGCCCAGGTCGGTGTGGTCCTTCGGCTTGGAGATGGCGAACGGTGTCCCCCAGCGGCGGACCTCGACGTTGTCGTGCTCGTCCTTGCCGGCCGGCACATCATCGGCGGGTATGTTGGGGAGGCCCGCGACCAGGTCGTGCAGCGCCGCGGCGGCCGCCTTCTCCGCCTCGCTCTCGGCCTCCAGCCTGGCCTTCAGCGCCTCGACCTGCGCCATCAGGCGCTGAGCTTCGGCCTCGTCTTTGGCGGCCTTGGCGGCGCCGATCTTCTTCGACGCCTCGTTGCGTTCGGCCTGGGCGGTCTGCCAGGCGGTCTGGGCGGTGCGCAGCCTGGCGTCGAGCTCGACGATCTGGGCGACCAGCGACGAACCGGACAGCCCCTTCGCATCCCAGCCTTTGACGTAGGGCTCAGGGGTTTCGCGAATGGCTCGGATATCGTGCATTGGGGGCCGCAGGGTTCTGGTGGAAGCGGCCTTCTCTAGAGCGCGTTGCCGGAGGGGCCAACCCCATTGCGCCTCTAGGCGGTCGCCTCGGCCGCGTCGTCGTCCTTCTTGCGCCGCAGCTCGATCAGCCACACGCAGCCCACCGAGACGAAATAGAGCCCGACGATCGGGATCGATAGCAGGATCTGGCTGACCGGATCGGGAGGCGTCACCACCGCCGCCACGCCGACCACGGCCACCACCGCGTAGCGCCAGCCGGACATCAGCATCCTGGAATTGACGATCCCCGCCATGCCCAGCAGCGTCAGGATCACCGGCAACTGGAAGCAGAGCCCAAAGGCCAGCAGCAACGCCGTCACCAGGTCGAAATACTCGGAGATTCGCGACATCAGCTGGACCGACACCGGCCCCGCGCCGACGATCTGCTGCGAGAGCGCGAACCGCATCAGGATCGGCAGGATCATGTAGTAGACCATGGCCGCGCCCAGCAGGAACAGCAGCGGCGAGGCCACCAGGAACGGCAGGAAGGCGCGGCGTTCCTTCTTGTAGAGGCCCGGCGCCACGAAGGCGTAGATCTGCTGGGCCAGCACCGGGAAGCTCAGCGCCACCGCGCCGATCGCCGCCAGCTTCACCTTGGTCCAGAAAATTTCCAGCGGCGCGGTCTCGATCAGGTTGGTGGCCTGCAGCCCCCGCGGCAGGGCCTCCTGGCCGGTCAACACCAGGAACATGTCCTTGGCGCCCTGCACCGCCCCTGCGAAGCTCGAATTGGCGCCCGACTTCGCCCCGATCGCCACCAGGCTCTGCGCCACCGTGTAGGGGTGGATCAACAGGGTCAGGATCGGTGTCGAGAAGGCGAAACAGAGGAAGAAGGCCACCACCAGGGCGATCACGCAGGTGATCAGCCGCGAGCGCAGCTCGATCAGGTGATCCAGCAGCGGCGCGCGCGACGCCTCGATCTCGTCTTCGTCCGGTGAGCCGCTCACGAGGCCACCGCCTTACGCGCCCGGGGCTTCGCCGGAGCGGTCTTGGCCGTGGTTTTGGCGCTCGCTTTCGGCGCGGCGGTCTTGGGCGCAGCCGCCGTCTTGGCCTTCACCGCGATCTTGGGCGCGGCGGGTTTCTTCGCCGCCACGGCCTTCTTCGCCGCGGCTTTCTTTGGCGCCGTCGCCTTCTTCGCCGCGGCCTTGCGCGCGCGTGGCTTGGGCGCCGCCTGGGCCTCGATGGCCCCCTGGTGCGGGTCGACGTAGGGATAGTTGACCGGCGCGTCGAACGAGACGCCCACGTCGGAGAGGCCCTGGCTGATCTCGTCGAAGGTCTGGCTCACCTCCGGCGCGTGGGTCGCCATGTCGAGCATCTGGCCCTTGCGCATGGCCTCGACCTCCTTGCGCAGCTCATCGAGCTCCGACTGGCGGGCCATCTCGTCGAAGCTGGCGCGGAACTCGGCGGCCATGGAGCGCACCTTGGCCATGAACTGCCCGAGCTTGCGCAGCAGAACGGGCAGGTCCTTGGGCCCCACCACGATCAGCGCCACGATCGCGGCGACCAGGAATTCGACTGCGCGTCCTTCGGGAAACATGGCCGTGGGCTTAGCGCGGTTTCAGGCGCGGTGGAAACGGGGAGCGCGGATCGACCGGCGGCTGGACCTCAGGCCTTGGTCTTGGCGCGGGCTTTAGTGGCCGGCTTGGCGGCGGTCTTGGCCTTGGTGGCCGAGGCTTTAGTGGTGCGCGGCGCGCTGGCGCGGGCGGCGGGCTTCGGCAGCGGCTTGGCGGGCGGCGGCGCCGGCTCGTCTTCCTTGGCGACCTCGTCCTCGCCCTTCAGGCCTTCACGGAAGGCGCGAATGCCCTTGGCGGTGTCGCCCATGATCCCGGAAATCTTGCCGCGGCCGCCGAACAGCAGGAGTGCGATCGCGGCGAACAGCAGGATGTGCCAGATCGAAAAGGTGCCCATCGCGTCGAAAACTCCAAACCCGTCGCGCCCCCGGCGACATCTTCTTGCCCGCTATATAATCAGTCCGCGCGCGTCGCGCCACGCGACAATCAGGCTGTTTCCTCGTCCAGGAAGTCGGTGTGGAATTCCGGCGCGTCGCCATCGTCCAGCGGGTCTTCGTCGGTGGCCAGCGCGTTGGGATCGGGCACGGCGAAGTCGGCCGGCAGGTCCAGCGCCAACAGGCCCGCGGCCCGCATCTCGGCCGCCCCCGGCAGGTCGCCGACACTGGCCAGGCCATAGTGCTCCAGGAAGGCGTCGGTGGTGCCGTAGGTGATCGGCCGGCCGGGCGTGCGGCGCCGGCCGCGCATGCGCACCAGGCCCAGCTCCAGCAGGACGTCCAGCGTGCCCTTGCTGGCCTGGACGCCGCGCACCGCCTCGATCTCCGCCCGCGTCACCGGCTGGTGATAGGCGACGATGGCCAGCGTCTCCTGGGCGGCCTTCGATAGGCGCCGCGGCTCCTCCCGCTCGTTGGTCATCAGCCAGGCGAGGTCGGCGGCGGTCTGGAACCGCCAGCGTCCGGCGACGGCCACCAGTTCGACGCCGCGGCCGTCGTAGCGCGCCTGCAGGGCCGCGATGGCGCCGGCCACGTCCGCGCCCTCCGGCAGCCGCTTGGCGAGGTCGGCGTCGCTCAAGGGCCCGGCGGCGGCGAACAGCAGCGCCTCGACCTCGCGCTCGGTGAAGGCGGCGTCGCTCATCGCAAGTCGCTCCACCCTTGGGGGAGCTGTCGGGAAGCGACTGAGGGGGTCCGCTCAGACGCCAGGGGTGACCCGCTTCGGCCCTTCGGGCCACCTCTTCCGAAGGGCAGGAACTGAGAGCGCGGCCTCATGCGGCTTTCACTTTCCGGGTCCGCAGATAGATGTCGGCGAAGGCTTCCAACTGCCGGGCTTCCAGCGCACCCTCCTTCACCAGCTCCAGGCTCGCCGAGAGCGTCGAGGCGACGTAGGAGGCCCGGCTCGGCCCCTGCCCGGCCAGGCCCGTCGACGCGGACCCGAACGGCGCGACGCCGGTGAGCGGGGTCCAGCGGTCCAGCTCCGGCAACAGGCGACGCAGGCGCTCGCGCGCCTCCTCCAGCGGATAGGCCTGCTGGACGGCGGGCGTGTAGGTGCGACTGGCTTCCTTGGTGCGTTGCGCGATGTAGGCGCTCATCAGGCCGTAGAGGTCGCCCTCAATGCGGCCCGACGGGATCACCTTGATCGCCTCCGGATCGCCGCGCCCGAAGACCTCGCGGCGCAGTTGCGGCCGGGTGCGAAGCGCCTCGGCGGCGTTGCGCATGGCGTCGAGCTTGGCCAGCCGGAAGGCGAGCCTGGCGGCGATCTCCTCGGCCGGCGCCTCGTCGGCCTTGGGCTGTTCGGGCTTGGGCAGCAGCAGGCGGGACTTCAGGTAGGCCAGCCATGAAGCCATCACCAGATAGTCGGCGGCCAGCGAAAACTGCTGCTTCCGCGCCTGCTGCACGAAGGCCAGGTACTGCTCGGCGAGCTTGAGGATCGACAGATGCAGCAGATCGACCTTCTGGCTGCGGGCCAGCGCCAGCAGCACGTGCAGCGGGCCCTCGTAGCCGTCGATGTCGACGATCAGCGCCTCGCCGTCCTCGACCGCATTGGCCACGGCGTTGAAGTCCAGGTTGGGCTGGAAGCCTTCACTCATGCCGCGAACGCGCCTTCGAAGGCTGCGTCGAACCGCGCCCGGCCCTCCGCCGCATCGAAGGGCTCCGGCGCCTTGGCGAGGCGGGCCAGAGCCGCCTTGGCGCGCGCCGCGGCCCGCCCCTTCAGCTCGCCCGCGCCCTTCACCACCGCGGCCATCTCGGCCATGACGCCGTTGCAGTGCAGGACCACGTCGCAGCCGGCCGCCCGGCTCGCGCTTGCCCGTTCCGTGAAGTCGCCGCTCAGCGCCTTCATGGAAAGATCGTCGCTCATCACCAGGCCATCGAAGCCGATCGCGCCGCGGATCACCTTGCGCATCACCTTGCGCGAGGTGGTCGCCGGACGCTTGCGGTCCAGCGCCGAGTAGATCACGTGCGCGGTCATCGCCATGGGCATGTCCGACAGAACGCGGAACGGGGCGAAGTCGCGCCCGTCCAGGTCCTCGACACCGGCGGCCACCACCGGCAGCTCCAAGTGGCTGTCGGCCATGGCGCGGCCGTGGCCGGGGATGTGCTTGATCACCGGCAGCACGCCGCCGGCGATCAGCCCTTCGGCGGCGGCGCGGCCGAGCAGCGCCACCTCCTCCACCGTCCGGCCATAGGCGCGGTCGCCGATGATCTCGTGGCCGGCGGGATCGGGCACGTCCAGCACCGGCACGCAGTCGACATTGATCCCCAGCGCCGCCAGGTCGTGGGCCATCAGCCGCGCGCCCAGCCGGGTAATCTCACGCCGCAGCAGCGGATCGTTGCCCTTCAGCTCGCCGAAGGCCCGGCCCGGCGGGAAGCGGTTCCAGTGCGGCGGACCCAGGCGTTGCACCCGGCCGCCCTCCTGGTCGATCAGCACCGGCGCGTCGGCCCGGCCGACCGTGTCGCGCAGCGCCCTGACCAGGGTCCGCACCTGCTCCGGCGTCTCGACGTTGCGCTTGAACAGGATGAAGCCCCAGGGCTTCACCCGCCGGAAGAACGTCCGCTCCTCTGGCGTCAGCACGGGCCCTGAACAGCCGAGGATGGCTGCTGTCACGCTCACTTGACGAAGCAGGCCTTCCCGGCGGCCTTCAGCTTGTCGCAGAACGCCTTGGCGGCGTCGCGGCTGGAGAAACCCGTCACCTGGGTGCGGAACAGGGTCTTGCCGTTCACCTCGACCTTCTCGACGCTCTTGCCCTTGCCGGCCGCGGCGCCAGGCGAGATGGCGGCGGCGTCGCTCCAGCCCTTGTCGGCCAGGGCTTGCGAGGAGAAGGCGCCGATCTGCACCGCGGCGACGCCGCTGGCCTTGGCGGCCGGCGCCGGCGCCGCTGCCTTGGGCTCCAGCTTGGCCGGCTTGGCCTTGGCGGCGGCCAGCGGCGTGGGCTGCGCCTTTGCCACCTTGGGCGCGGGCGGCGGCTTGGGCGCTGGCGTTTCCGCCTTCGGCGGCGCGACGGGCGTCGGCGGCTGGGCCGGGATCGCCGGGCGCAGGGCCGGCGCGGGAGTCGCCGGCTGGGCCGGCTGGGCCGCCGCCATCGGGGTCACCACCACCTTGGGCGCGGGCGCGGCCTCGGGCCGGGGCTGCGGCTGCTCCGGCGGCGCGGTGAACTGCGGGGTGATCGCGCCGGCCGGCTTGCCGCCCTCGGTCTTGTAGATCTGCAGGCCGGCGGCGGGATCCTGCGGCTGGGACCCGGGCGGCGGCGGGGCCTTCATGCCGACCACCGGGGCGCCGACGTCGCGCGGCGGCTGGCCGGCCTGGCGCACGCCGTTGCGGTAGAAGACCACGATCGCCACCGCCAAACCGGCCAGCACCAGGATCGAGAGGATCAGCATGACCGGCATCGGCCGCGACCCGCGCACCGGTTGGCGCGCATCGAAGCTCAGCGGCGCGTCTGTGGGAGGCGTGTAGGCGCCGCGCTCATGATCGGACATCGAAGGCTCTCCCGCGGAGGGGCGCGTCCGGCGGACCGAATCGCGCGCTAGAGGCGGTAGTCTAGCCGAGCGCGCGCCGGCCGAACCGCCATGGACGGGATTTTCTGTGGGCGGACTGCGCCGGAGTTGAGGCGACGCCAACGCCCGCGCCCCGCGCGTCGCCGTTGCCACTCCGCGTCGCCTGCCCTACGCCGATGCAGTGGAAACCGCACATGTCAGCGCCGACATAAGAATCCCATAAAAATTCTTTAGGACCCCATGCCACGCAAACCTCCGTCGGTTCCCCCGGCCAGCCCTCCGAAGAAGCGAGGCTCCCGCAGTATGCTTTCGAGTGAAGACAAGGACGTCCGCAAGCTTATGGATGCGGCGTCCAAGGCGACCTCCACCGGCCGCCTCTACGATGCCGAACGATTGCTGCGCGAGGCCGAGACCAAGTATCCGAACCACCCGGTCGTGCTGAACGAGGTCGGCAAGCGCAAGCTGCTGGCCGGCGACGCCGCCGGCGCGCTCGGCGTCCTGGAACAGGGCCTGAAGGACCGCCCCAACGACAGCGCGCTCTGGTTGAACTACGCCACGGCGCTGCGCAATCTGGGCCGCACCGAGGAGGAAGGGGCGGCGCTCACCAAGACGCTGCTGCTGGAGCCGACCAACATCCGCGCCCTGCTGCAGTCCGCCGATCTGCACGAACGCCTGGGCGACCCGCGCACGGCGGCGGCGAGCTATCGCAAGGCCCTGCAGATGATCCCGCCGGGCGTGCAGGTTCCCATGGAGATGCGCCCGATCCTCAGCAAGGCCAAGGCCGCCGTCGACGCCAACAACCGCGCGCTGGAGACCTTCCTGGCCGGCCATCTGGAGAGCCTGCGGGCGCAGTGTCCCGACGATTCCCTGCTCCGGTTCGACAAGTCGCTGGCGACCTTCCTGCAGAAGCGCCGCGTCTACCGCCAGCAGCCGACCTTCATCTATGTGCCGGAACTGCCGGCCATCGAGTTTTACGAACGCGCCGACTTCCCCTGGCTCGACAGCATCGAGGCCGCCAACGACGATATCCGCGCCGAACTGGCCGGGGTCCTCGCCGATGGGCCATCGAACCTGGAGCCCTACCTCGCCATGCAAGCGACGCCGGACGAGAAATGGCGGGCGCTGAACAACTCGCGAAGCTGGGGCGTCTTCTATCTCTGGAAGGCCGGCCAGGAGATCGCCGAGAACATGGCCCGCTGCCCGCGGACCGTGCAGGCGCTGAGCGCCTGGCCCAAGTGCGAGCTGCCGGGCTCGGCGCCCACCGCGGTGTTCTCTATCCTTGAGCCTCGGACTCGCATCCCGCCGCACACCGGGGTCAACAACGCGCGGCTGATCTGCCACCTGCCGCTGATCGTGCCGCCCGGTTGCGGCTTCCGGGTGGGCGCGGAGACCCGTGAATGGCAGCCCGGCAAGGCCTTCGTCTTCGACGACACCATTGAGCACGAGGCCTGGAACAACAGCGACGACACCCGCGCCGTGCTGATCTTCGACATCTGGAACCCCTACACGACGCAAGCCGAGCGCGAGATGGTCAGCGCCCTCACCAAGGGGGTCGAGGCGTTCTACGGCGAGCTGCCGTCCTACCTCTAGCGGACGGCTAGTGCAGCGAGTCCAGGTGGAACAGGTTGCGGTGTTCCTGGATCGCGAAGCGGTCGGTCATGCCGGCGATGTAGTCGCAGACCACCCGCGCCGCGCCCGCCGCGTCGCGGCCCTGGGTGCGGGCGTACCATTCGGCGGGCAGGACATCGGGCTCGGCCACGAACAGCTGGAACATCTCGCCCAGCATGCGCCGCGCCTGGCTGCGGGTGCGGTTGACCTTCCAGTGCCGGTACATCCGCTCCATCAGGAAGGCCCGTAGCGCCGACAGGTCCTCGACCATCTCGCGGGAGAAGGCCACCAGGGCGTGGTCCAGTTCGCGGACGTCCTCGGGCGAGCCCACATGATCGGCGGCGGCGCGGCGCCGCGTCTCGGCCAGCACGTCGACGACCATGGCCCAGATCATCCGGCGCACCGCCTCCAGCCGAAGGATGCCCACGTCCACATCCGGATAGTCGGCCACGGCGCTCGCCACGTGCGGGCCGATCAGCGGGATCTCGCGCAACTCGTCGAGGTTGAACAGCCCGGCCTGCACCCCGTCGTCCACGTCGTGGTTGTTGTAGGCGATGTCGTCGGCCAGCGCGGCCACCTGCGCCTCCGCCGAGGCCCAGCCGCCCAGCCGCAGGTCGTACTGCGCATCGAACTCGGCGATGGCGCTCCACGAGGGCTTGGTCAGTTTGTCGGTCACCGGACCGTTGTGCTTGATGATCCCTTCCAGGGTCTCCCAGGTGAGGTTCAGCCCCTCGAAGCGCGGATAGCGGCGCTCCAGTTTGGTGACCACCCGAAAGGTCTGGACGTTGTGGTCGAAGCCGCCGGAGCCGGCCATCTGCACCTGCAACTCGTCCTCGCCGGCGTGGCCGAACGGCGGATGGCCCAGGTCGTGGGCCAGCGCGATGGTCTCGGCCAGGTCGGCGTCGAGACCCAGCGCCGTCGCCAGCGAACGGGCGATCTGCGCCACCTCCAGGCTGTGCGTCAGCCGGGTGCGGAAGTGGTCGCCCTCGTGGGCCACGAAGACCTGGGTCTTCTCCTTCAGCCTGCGGAACGCCGTCGCGTGGATGATCCGGTCGCGGTCGCGGGCGAACGGTGTGCGCGTGGCGCTCTCGGCCTCGGCGACCTTGCGGCCGCGCGACGCGGCCGGGTTCTCGGCGTAGGCGGCTCTTTCGGGAAGAATGACGGCCATCAAATCCATCTGTTGGCTGGCCTCTTGGTCGAAGCCGCTGGCGCCCTCATATAGTGCAGGCCTTTCATTCGTCTAACCGTGATAACCAGCCCCATGACTTCTGGCGACCTCACCCTCAGCCCATCGGCCGCGCAACGCATCCACGCCATCGGCAAGGCCGAGGGCAAGCCGCTCATGCTGCGGGTGGCGGTGGAAGGCGGCGGCTGTTCCGGCTTCCAGTACCAGTTCGACCTGGTGGAAGCCGCCAACCCCGACGACCTGCGCGTCGAACGCGATGGCGCGGCCGCCCTGGTGGACGAGATGTCCTTCGTCCTCCTGAAGGGCTCGGAGATCGATTTCGTGGACGAGCTGGCCGGCGCCGAGTTCCGCGTCCGCAACCCCAACGCCAAGTCGAGCTGCGGCTGCGGCGTCAGCTTCTCGATCTAGGTCTTCGGCCCTCTTTTAGCTCGTCATTCCCGGGCTTGTCCCGGGAACCCATGATCGCGATGGGCTCGGGAAGGGCTCGGCGGCGCCATGCGCACCCTCCATCTCGGAGTTCATAGGTTCCCGGGACAAGCCCGGGAATGACGAGCAGATGGGATTGGAGAAGGTGACGTTGTTGCGCCCTTCAGTGCAGCCACCCCATCGCCGCGCCGGCCAGCAGGAAGGCGCCCAGCAGCACGCGATAGATGGCGAACGGCCAGGTCGAGGCGCGCTCCAGTAGCCGCATCAGCCCCCAGATGGTCACGAAGGCCGAGACGGCGCCCACGACGATGCCGACGCCCAGCACGCTCCAGCCGTGGCTGCTCAGGTGGACCTTGTGCAGCTCCCACAGCTCCTTCAGCCCGGCCAGCGCGATGGCGGGGATGCCCAGCAGGAACGAGAACCGCGCCGCTTCCTCGCGCTTGAACCCCAGGCCCAGCGCCGCCGTGAGGGTCGAGCCGGAGCGCGAGACGCCGGGGATCAGGGCGCCCACCTGGGCCACGCCGATCACCAGGGCGTCGAGGATATTGGCCTTGGCCATGGTCCGCGCATGCCGCGCGGCGAGTTCGACCAGGCCCAGCAACAGGCCCATGATCAGGTAGGCGCAGCCGATCGCCCAGAGGCTGCGCAGGGGCGATCCGCAGGCGTTCAGCACCGGCGCGAGCGCCAGGCCCGCCACCCCGATCGGGACGGTCGCCAGCACGATCCAGACCGCCATCTTGAAATGCTTGTCGTTGAACCGCCGCCGCGACACGGCCTTGAGCGATCCACCGACCAGCTGGGCGACGTCGGCCCAGAAGTAGCTGACCACCGCCAGCAGCGCCGCCAACTGCATGGCCGCGGAAAACGCCGCGCCGGGATCGGGCCAGCCCAGCAGCGCCGGCACGATCCGCATATGGCCGGTGGAGGACACCGGCAGCAGCTCGGTGATCCCCTGGACGACGCCCAGGACCGCGACCTTCATGTAGCCCAGACCGACAAATCCGGTGTCAACCCCGCCGCAGGCGCCCGCCATGTTCTCTCTCCGCCAAGCCGATCCGGCATGGCCACGATTCGTGGCGCCGCCAAGACGAAATCGGGTCGATAGAAGCTTGAGCAGACGCCGATAAACCCGAACCGCAATTCGCCGAACGACGAGACGTGACTTGCGCCAGGTCGCGGAGTCCGCCACCTCTTGCATCATCGTCCCGGGGGAGCGTCACATGAAGATCGTCTCCACTTCGCAGCGGATCGCGCTGGCGCTGGCGGCGGCCCTGCTGGCCGCAGGCCCGGCCATGGCCCAGACCTACGATGGCGACTGGGCCGGCGCCCTGTCGGCCGGCGGTCAGACCCTGCGCCTCGAGTTGCACCTGAAGACCGCCGGCGGCGCCATCACCGGCGAGCTCAACAGCCTGGACCAGGACACGACGATCCCGATAACGGCGGTGAAGACTGAAGGCGGTGAGTTGTCGGTGCTGTTCCTGCCGATCAACGCCGAGCTGAAGGCCAAGCTGTCACCGGACGGCAAGACCCTGACCGGCACATGGAACCAAGGCGCTACCCTGCAGCTGACGCTCACCAGGAAGTAGGTCGGCGCGCGCCGCCCATTGAGCCGACGCGGACGGGCCGCTAGCGTCGCCCGTTCCTGCGACCGGAGCTCTCGATGCGCATCGCCACCTGGAACGTCAATTCGGTCAATGCGCGCCTGGAGACGGTGCTGAAGTGGTTCGAAGCCGCCCAACCCGACGTCGCCTGCCTGCAGGAGATCAAGTGCGTCGACGAGAAGTTTCCCGCCGAAGCCTTTGAACGGCTGGGCTATAATATCGCCGTCCATGGCCAGAAGGCCTACAATGGCGTGGCCCTGCTCTCGAAGACTCCGCTGGAGGACGTGCGCCGCGGCCTGCCCGATCCCGGCGAAGAGGAACAGTCGCGCTATCTGGAGGCGGTGATCTCCGGCCCCACGCCGGTTCGGGTGGCGTCCATCTACCTGCCCAACGGCAATCCCATCGACACGGAAAAATATCCCTACAAGCTCGCCTGGATGGAGCGGCTGAACCGCCATGCGCGCGATCTGCTGGCGCTAGAGGAGCCGCTGGTGCTGACCGGCGACTACAACGTCATCCCCGAAACCCGCGACGCGGAATTCCCCGCCAACTGGGAAGGCGACGCCCTGTTCCGCCCGCAGACCCGCGAGGCGTTCCGGGCGCTCAAGTACCTGGGCCTCACCGACGCCTATCTGGCGGCCGACGGCGCCCCCGGCGCCTACACCTTCTGGGACTATCAGGCCGGTGCCTGGCAGCGGAACAACGGCATCCGCATCGACCACGCCCTGCTCTCGCCCCAGGCCGCCGACCTGCTCTCCGGCGTCAGCATCCACCGCGACGTGAGGACCTGGGACAAGCCGTCCGACCACGTGCCCGTGGTGATCGAGCTCGATCTTTAAAGAACGTTGATTTGAGCAGACTCACCCAATCGGCTTAGACTCCCGCGCATGGACGAGATCACCCGGCTTCTGGCGATGCTTGGTGTCGCGGGCGTGGCGGTGACGGCGCTGGCCGGCATCGCCCGCTGGCGCATGAACGAAGGCCGCCGCGTGCGCCGGGGCCTGAAGGTCGTGCTGAAGGGCCAGCCGCACGGATTCCTCGTCGCCTTCGGCCGTGGGCGCGGCATGGGCTTCAACTTCACCACCAACCAGGTCGCCGTGGTCTGGGACCTGGGCGCCTGGGGCCTGGTCTACGCCCTGGACGAACTGATGGGCGCCGAGGTGATCGTCGATGGCCTGGTGGTGGGCCGCGTCCACCGGGGCGAGGCGCGCCGGGCGCTGGACGCCTTCGACGCCGCCGAGCGGGTGGCCTTGCGGCTGGTGTTCGACGACCTGACGCAGCCCGAGTTCGTGCTCGACCTCTGGCTGCCGGAGGACGACGGCCGCGGCGACGAGCTGCCGCCGGGCGAGGCCATCGCCGAGGCCAACCGATGGCTCGCCCGCATCGAGGCCCTGCTGCGCCGGCCGGTGACCGCAAAGCGCCCGCCGCCCGCACCAGCGTCTGCGCCACAGGTGAGCACCCCGGTCGCGGCCGAGCGGGCCGCCGCCGCGCCCGAACCGCCGCCGCCGCCGCTGTTCGCCTTCAGGGCGCAGGCCGACGCCGATCCACCGCCCTGGGACGAGGCCGAGATCGACGAAGACGACGACGAATACCACGATGACGACGAACACTCTGGCGACGACCGGGCCCGGATGGCCGGTCGCTGAGCCGATGGGCGAGATCGTTCTCTACGGCGACGTCTACAACCGCACCTTCACCGCTCGCTGGATCTTGCAGGAACTGGGCCTCCCCTACCGCGAGAGCCGCGTCCGCCTGCGCCGCCAGGAACAGAAGCGGCCGGAATTCCTGGCGATCAATCCGATGGGCAAGCTGCCGGCCCTGACCGACGACGGTGTCGTGGTCACCGAGACCACGGCCATCTGCCTCTATCTGGCCGACCGCTATGGCCTGGGAACGCTCGCGCCGGCGCCGGACGATCCTGCCCGCGCGCCTTACCTGCGCTGGGCGGTGTTCGCCACCGCGGTGCTGGAGCCGGCGATCTACATGCGCGAGCAGGACGTGGATCCCAGCGCCGTCGGCTGGGGCGACTACGAGACCGCGCTCGGCGCGCTGGAGACCGCGCTCTCGCCCGGCCCGTGGCTGCTCGGCGAGGCGTTCAGCGCCGCCGATGTCACCATGGGCGCGGTGCTGTCGGTGGCGATGTTCAACGGCCGCGTGCCGGGCCGGCCGGCGCTGGAGGCCTACAACCAACGGCTCTCCGCCCGCCCCGCCTACCAGCGCGCCGCCGAAGCGACCTGGCCACCCCCTAGCTGAGTGAAAACGCCACCGCCGCCTCGCAGTGGGCGACGGCGGTGTCGACGGTGGGCAGCGACATGTCGGCCGGGTCCAGCAACAGGCCAATCTCGGTGCAGCCGAAGATGATCCCGTCGCAGCCCGCGGCGCGGCCCTTGTCGATCATCGCCAGCACCGCGGCCTTCGACGCCTCGCTGATCACGCCCACCACCAGTTCGTCGTAGATGATGGCGTGGAGCGCATCGCGGTCGGCCTTGTCCGGCGTCAGGGTCTCGATCCCCTGGGCCGCCAGCCGCTCGGCGTAGAACGGCTTTTCCATGGTGAAGCGGGTGGCGAGCAGCAGGGCCTTGCTGACGCCCGCCGCTTTCAGCGCCTCGGCCGTCGCGTCGGCGATGTGGATCACTGGCGCCACGACCGCGCCCGCCACCTCTGGATAGTTCAGGTGCATGGTGTTGGCGCAGATCAGGATGGCCTCCGCGCCCGCGCCTTCCAGCCGCCGAGCGGCGTCGGCCAGGATGCGCCCGGTGGCGTCCCAGTCGTCCCTGGCCTGCAGCTGCGCGATCGGCGCGAAGTCCAGCGACCACAGCGCGATCTGCGCCGAGTGCAGTCCGCCCAGCCGCTCGCGCACCAGTCGGTTGATGAGCTGGTAGTAGACGGTGGTGCTCTCCGCGCTCATCCCACCGATGAGACCGATGGTCTTCATAGCCGGCCTCAGAGGTCCGCGTACACGTGGGTCTCGCCGTCCATGCCGGGATGGGTCACCGCGCCCTCGTGCGCCGGACCGACCAGTTGCGCGAACTTCCAGATCGCGCCGGAGCCATAGTTGGTCTTGCGCGGCGTCCAGTGGCGGCGGCGGTTCTCCAGCTCGATGGGGTCGACTTCCAGCTCGATGGTCCCGGCGTCGGCGTCGATGGCGATGATGTCGCCGTCCTTGATGAGAGCGATCGGCCCGCCCATCTGCGCCTCCGGCCCGATGTGGCCGATGCAGAGACCCCGCGTGCCGCCGGAGAACCGGCCATCGGTGATCAACGCCACCTTGTCGCCGCGCCCCTGGCCGGAGAGCGCCGCGGTGGTCGACAGCATCTCGCGCATGCCGGGCCCGCCCCGCGCGCCCTCGTAGCGGATCACCAGGACGTCGCCGTCCTGGTAGTCGCCGGCCTCCACCGCGTCGAAACAGGCCTGCTCGCCGTCGAAACAGCGGGCCGGGCCGCGGTGCGACCGGTGGCTGGTCATGCCGGCCACCTTGACGATGGCGCCGTCCGGGGCGAGCGAGCCCCACAGGCCGACCACGCCGCCGGTCGGCGACAGCGGGTTGGAGACCGGGCGGATCACCTCCTGGTCGTCGCGCCAGACCACGTCCTTCAGGTTCTCGGCGATGGTCTTGCCGGTCACCGTCATGCAGTCGCCGTGGATGTAGCCGCCCTCCAGCAGGGTCTTCAGCAGCATCGGCATGCCGCCCGCCTCGCCCATGTCCTTGGCGACGAACCGGCCGCCGGGCTTCAGGTCGGCGATGTAGGGGGTCCGCGCCGCGATCTCGGCGAAGTCGCGCAGCGTGAAGCTGATGCCGCACTCGTGCGCCATCGCCGGCAGGTGCAGGCCGCCGTTGGTCGACCCGCCCGTCGCCGCCACCACGACGGCGGCGTTCTCGAACGACTTGCGGGTGACGATGTCGCGCGGGCGCAGGTTCTCGGCGATCAGCCGCACCACCGCCTCGCCCGAGGCCACCGCGTAGGCGTCACGGCTGAGATAGGGCGCGGGCAGCGAGGCCGAGAGCGGCAGGGCCAGGCCGATGGCTTCCGACACGCAGGCCATGGTGTTGGCGGTGAACTGGCCGCCGCAGGCGCCGTCGGAGGGACAGGCGTGCTCTTCCAGGCTGCAGAGATCCTCCAGGCTCATCCGCCCGGCCGAGTGCATGCCGACGCCTTCGAACACGTCGACCACGGTCACGTCGCGGCCCTGCCACGACCCCGGCAGGATCGAGCCGCCGTAGAGGAAGACGCTGGGCACGTTCAGCCGCAGCATGGCCATCATCATCCCTGGCAGGGACTTGTCGCAGCCGGCGATGCCGACCAGGGCGTCATAGGCGTGGCCGCGCATGGTCAGTTCGACCGAGTCGGCGATCAGGTCGCGGCTGACCAGCGACGAGCGCATGCCCTCGTGGCCCATGGCGATGCCGTCGGTGACGGTGATGGTGCAGAACTCGCGCGGTGTCGCGCCGGCCGCCTTCACGCCCTCGGACACCGCGTGCGCCTGGCGCATCAGGGCGGTGTTGCAAGGCGCGGCCTCGTTCCAGCACGAGGCGACGCCCACGAAGGGCTGGGCGATCTCCCGGCTGCCCAGGCCCATCGCGTAGTAGTAGGAGCGGTGCGGCGCACGGCTCGGTCCCTCGGTCACGTGGCGGCTGGGCAGCTTGGTCTTGTCCCAACGGCCGTCCGGCTTGCGGTGCATCTTGAAAGCGCCTCCTTGGTCGAGGGCTTTCCTTAAGCGTGCGGCGCAGCGCGGGAAAGGGCCTGGCGCATCGGCGAAGTTGCGGGCGCTCCGGCGAGGCCGGCGCCGCAGCGCAGCGTCAGGGCGTCCGGTGCGGGGACATTGACCATGTCAAGCTGCAACTTAGGGTGGATAACGCTGTACGAAATAACGCCGTGTTTTCGAACGTGAATTCCGATTATTCGAAAGTCAGGTATGCTCATGGATTCCAAGTCGTCACATTGTCGCCACGGCCGCTAGCGTGACCACGCCATGTTGTATGCCGTCAATAGTACAGCTTTCGCACCGCACAACGCCAAGCACTGCTCTCCCTAAAGCTCACCATTACCCCAGGTGAGGCAGTGTATCGTAAAATCCACATAAGAGAGACTTGGTCAGTTATCGCCGATAACTTATCCCCTCGACGTTGACGTTAACATATCGCGGTTACAGCGTCGCTCCCAAGCGCAGGAAATAGCGCCCCTAAAAACCCCCGGGAGATGACTCAAATGCAGTGGAAGCACGCCCTCATGGCGTCCAGCGCGATGCTGGTCGCCGCGCTCGGCACGGCCGCGCACGCCCAGACCAAGCCGGCCGCCTCGGCGGCGTCCAGCACTACCATCGAAGAACTGGTGGTGACGGCGGAACGGCGCGAACAGAACCTGCAGGACGTGCCGGTGGCCGTCACCGCCTTCAGCTCCCGGGAGCGGGCGATCGAGGGCATCACCACCGTCCAGGACATGACCAACTTCACGCCGGGCCTGACCTATTCCAGCCAGCTGGACCGCCCGGTCATGCGGGGCCTCGCCCGCAACAACAACATCTACCTCTCCGACAGCGCGGTCGCGGTCTACTACGACGACTTCTTCTCCAACTCGACGTACCTGGTCGGCCGCGACGACATGGTCATCGACCAGGTTGAGGTGCTGCTAGGCCCGCAGGGCACGCTGTATGGGCGCAACGCGGTCGGCGGCCTGATCAACACCCTCTCCAAGCATCCGAGCGAGGACTTCGGCGGCGAGGTTCGCGCCGTGGTCGGCAACTTCGGCTACACCAAATTCGAGGGCACCATCACCGGCCCGACGCCGATTCCTGGCCTGACCTACCGGTTGAGCGCCTATGACCTCAACCAGACCCAGGGCTACTTCAAGAACCTCACCGGCCCCACCGAAGGCGACGTGCGGCACGACCCCTATGTGGACGGCCAACTGGAGTACAAGACCGACAAGGACGACATCTGGGTCGACGCTTACGCGGTGTGGTTCAACAACGACCGCGGCGGCCCGGGCGGCCTGCTCGGCATCCCCACCGCCGGCCACTACGACACCTCGCTGACCCAGCCGGGGCAGTTGGTGTTCAACCCCAACTTCCCGTTCGGCGGCGGCGCGGTGCCAGGCTCTGTGCAGGGCGTTCCCGCTGGCCTGACCGACAACCCGGCGCTCAAGGACATCCGCACCTTCGCCCACGCGGTGCCGACCGATATCGTCGTCAACGCCGCGCCGACCATCACCCTGCACTGGACCCACCATTTCGATGGTTGGGACATGAAGTACATCGGCGGGTACAGCCAGTATCACTACAATCTGCACACCGCCTATTTCAACAACGACAACTCCCCCGTGACGTCGTATCAGATCCCCCTCGCCGCTGGTGGCACCTGCGCCACCCTAGGCGCGCCGATCTGCACACCGTTGACGGTCCATCCGCAGCAGATCTTCCAATATGAGGCGCATCCCGACTGGTCGAGCCATGAGATCGACTTCAGCTCCACCACCAACAGCCCGGTGCAGTGGATCGGCGGCTTCTACCGCTACGACGAAATCGACAACAACCCGGAGACCTTCCAGGAGCCGAACCAACCGCAGATCGCCACGCCGTCCCCGGCCGCCCCCGGCCTGCAGGCCCCGCCGAACCCCAGCCTGAATTACCTGCTGCTGAACTATCAGGACCACATCTCCTCGAGCGCAGTCTTCGGGCAGCTGGACTGGAAGGTGACCGACACCCTGAAACTCACCGGCGGCGCGCGCTACACCTACGACGAGAAGCATGGCCAGGAAGAGGCGCGCTACATCGCCTTCCAGGACCTCTCCGCCGCGGTCAGCGCCGAGAACCTGGGCTCGCTGCTCCCCGCCGTCGACATCACCCCGGTGCAGGTCAGCAACACGATCAGCAAGGGGGTCTGCTCGGCGCCGACGCTGCAGCTCACCGGCAAGTACGCCGGTGACGATGTGCGCTGCCTGAAGGACCACTCCAGCGCGATCACCGGCACGGCCGGCATCTCCTGGACGCCCGACAGCACGACGCTGGTCTATGGCCGCTATAACCGCGGCTACAAGGCGTTCGGCTTCAACGCCGGCTACATCGGCGCCAACGTCGAGGCCACGCCCGAGTACGTCAACGACTACGAAGTCGGCCTGAAGAAGACCATGGGCAACTTTGTCCTCGACGCCGACGCCTTCTACTACGACTACCAGGACGCGCAGATCCCGATCGGCGTGCCGGTGGGCGCGATCACCGTCACCGAGTTCATCAATATCCCCAAGTCGGTTTCCGAGGGCGTCGAGTTCACCGCCATCTGGAACCCGATCGAGCACCTCAATATGAGCCTGGTCTATGGCTTCGACCACACCCGCATCCAGTCGGGCTGCACCCTGGTGAACAACGTGGCCACCGGCACCTGCCTGGTGGACATCGCCGACCCGACGGCGACCGCCGCCGGCGCCCGTCCGGTGGGGACCACGGGCGCCCAGGCGGTCAATGGGGCCGAACTGCCCCAGGCGCCGGAGAACAAGGTGGCCTTCAACGCCAACTACACCTTCGTGTTCGACCCGGGGAATCTGATCCTGTCCGGCAGCTATATCTGGAAGGACAAGTCCTACGCCTCGGTCTTCTCCCGCCCCTACGACGAGGCGCCGAGCTGGGATCAGGTGGACCTGCGGGCGACCTGGCAGGGCAACCATGACAAGTACGAATTGGTGGCCTTCGTCCGGAACGTGTTCAACACGCTGGGTTACGACGCGGCGGCGGCGGCCTATCCGATCGCGGCGCCGGTGGGCGGCGGCGGCTTCACCCAGGCGCCGGCCTACGACCTCACCCCGCCCCGGACCTACGGCATGGAGATTCACTACAAGTTCTAGGCTGCTTCCAGACTGCGCCGCCCCCAGCGGTGCGATCGAGCTGGGCCACTCCCTTGCGGGAGTGGCCCTTTTTCGTGGGCGCTGGCGAAGGTCGAGCGCCTCGGGGGAATGGAAAATTAACCAACAAACTTAACGGCCAAGTAGCATAAAATTTCCATAATGACGGCCTGGCGACCCGCCAGCACCCCGAAAGGTTGACGGCCATGAGCGGCATCGGCGCGATCCCCAGCCTCACCACGACGCCGACCCCCGCCGCGACGGCGGCGGCTCAGCCGACCCCGGCGGCCAAGCCTTCCGGCGGCGGTGGTGGCGGGGGGGGCGGCGGAGCGTCCGCGGCCTCCAGCAGCACGACCACAACCTCGGTCACCAATTCTGACGGCACGGTGACCACCACCGTCACCAACGCCCAGGGCGTGGTTCAGTCGGTCTCGACCACCGGTACGCCGGACACCAGCGACAGCTCCTCGTCCTCGGACACGACCTCGCCGCCGGGGTCGCGGGTCAACGTCCAGGCCTGACGCGCGCCTACAGCGCCTTCTCGATCGCCGCGGTGACTTCCGGAGCTTCCGGCTCGGTGCGCGGGCCGAACGCCTGGATCGCCTCGCCGTGCTTGCCGATCAGGATCTTGTGGAAGTTCCACACCGGCACCGCCGGTTCGCCGAGTTCCGCTTCCGCCCACTTGTAGAACGGGTGCGCGCCCTCGCCCTTGACGTCAGCCTTGGCGGTGAGCGGGAAATCGATGTTGAACCTGGTCTCGCAGAATTCCTTGATCTGCGCCTCGGTCCCCGGCTCCTGGCCGGCGAACTGGTTGCAGGGCACACCCAGCACCACCAGCCCCTTGTCCTTGTAGTCCGAGTAGAGCTTCTCCAGCCCATCGTACTGCGGCGTCAGCCCACAGGCCGACGCGGTGTTCACCACCAGCACGACCTTGTCCTTGAACGCCGTCAGCGGCAGCGGCGCGCCGTCGATGCTGTTGAACGAATAGTCGTAGGCGCTGCTCATGCCGGGGCTCCTTCTGAAGGCCGACGCGACGCTAGCGCCTCAGCGGTGGTCCGCCAACGCCTGCTCGACGGCGATGGCCAGATCCAGCGCCCGGATCGCTTCGTCGGCGTCGACGATCGGCCGAGGCGCCTCGCGCCGCACCGCCGCCAGGAAGCCCTCGACGCTGGCGCCCAGCGGGTCCTGCCCGACAGGCGTCTCGGCATAGCCGGTGTTCAGCGCGAACGGGGTGGTGTTGCGGAAGGTCCGCGCCACGAAGTCGATGTCGATCTCGCCGGAGGGATAGACGATCCGCATGGTTCGCCGCCGCGCCGGCGCCTGGCGCGAGACGTCGAAGATCGCCGTGAAGCCGTCTGAGAAGCTCACCTCGCTGCGGGCCACGTCCCAGACGCCGTCGGCGCTCAAAGCCCCCTCGCCTTCCGCCGTCACCGGATCCGCCGCCGACAGCGCCAGCGCCAGGTCGATGTCGTGGATCATCAGGTCGAGCACGGCGGAGACGTCGCGGCTGCGGTCGGATGGCGGGCCGTGGCGCAGGGCCTCCAGCCGCAGGGGCTGTTCGGGAATGTCCAAGAGGCCCATGGCGCGGAACTGCACCCGCTCCTGATGGCCGCAGGCGACGATCAGGCCCTTGGCCGCCGCCAGCGCCCGCACCTTCTCCCCGTCGGCGACCGAGGTGGCGATGGGCTTTTCGATATAGACCGGCTTGCCGGCCGCCAGCGCCGCCAGCGCGTGTTCGGCATGGAAGGTCGCGGGCGAGGCCACGGTCACCACGTCGACGGCGTCCAGGAACTCGGCCAGGTCGGTGAAGCCGCGCCCGCCCAGCGGCATGGCGACCTCGGCCGCGCGGTTCGGATGCAGGTCCAGCACGCCGGACAGCACCACGCCCGGCAGCCGGGCGTACTGCCTGGCGTGATAGCCGCCGAACACGCCCGCCCCGATCACGCCGCCTCGCAAGGTCTCGGACATGGGGGACTCAGACATCGACAGCTCCAGAATGAGGCTCGCCGCCTATCAGGTCAGAAGCCTCGACGCCACCCGGCCGGGCAAGCTAAGTATGCGCCAAGCCAAACAAGCGTTTGAACGGGCCGCCCAGGTCCGAGAAACGTTCCGAGGAAACCGCAAGCCATGACCACCTTCCGCGAGATCCGCCTGAAGAGCCGCCCGTCCGGCCTGCCGACCCACGACAACTTCGAGATGGCCAGCGTCGAACTCGCCGCGCCGGGCGCCGGCGAGGTGCAGGTCAGGAACCTCTGGATGACGGTCGACCCCTACATGCGCGGCCGGATGAACGACGTGAAGAGCTACGCCCCGCCCTTCCAACTCGGCAAGGCGATGGACGGCGGCGCCATCGGCGAGGTGACGATCTCCAACGATCCAAGCCTGCGGGTCGGCGAACTGGTGCAGTCGGGCTTCGGCTGGCGCGAGGGTTTCAATGCGCCCGCCGCGGCGATGCAGAAGCTCAATCCGGGCGCCCTGCCGGTTCAGACCTTCCTGGGCGCGGCCGGCATGCCGGGGCTGACGGCCTATGCGGGCCTGCTGAAAGTCGCGGCGCTGAAGGACGGCGACGTGGTCTTCGTCTCCGGCGCGGCGGGCGCGGTGGGCGCCATGGTCTGCCAGATCGCCAAGGCCAAGGGCCACACCGTCATCGGCTCGGCCGGCGGCGCGGAGAAGGTCGCCTACCTGAAGTCCATCGGCGTCGACCACGTCATCGACTACAAGGCCGAGAAGGACCTCAACACCGCCCTCGCCGCCGCCGCGCCCGGCGGCATCGACGTCTATTTCGACAACGTCGGCGGCGCCCACCTAGAAGCCGCGCTGAACAACGCCAAACTGTTCGCCCGCTTCGCCATCTGCGGAATGATCTCGATCTACAATGCGACGAAGCCCGAGCCCGGTCCCTCGAACCTCGCCCAGTTGATCGGCCGCAACATCCGCATGGAGGGCTTCATCGTCTCGCACCACTTCGGAATGATGCCGGCCTACATCGCCGACCTGACGAAATGGGTCGGCGAGGGCAAGGTCTCCTGGAAGGAGACGGTGTTCGAGGGCCTGGATAAGGCGCCCGACGCCTTCATCGGCCTCTTCAAGGGCGAGAACCTCGGCAAGATGCTGGTGAAACTCGGCTAGGGGCCGCCGCGCCGAGGGGCAAAACCGTCGTTGGAGTGTCACAACGCAGGGGCTAGAACCCTGCGTCACCCTCGACCCCAGTTCCCTCGTTTTGAGTTCGGAGACTGCCGTGCCGCGCCTGTTCAGCGCCTATCTGATTGTTGATTGGAGCGCCGCCTCCAAGCCGACCACGGGCGCGGACTCCATCTGGATCGGCGTCATGAAGCGCGACGTGCGGTTTCGGCTGACTTTCGAGAGCTTCAACGAGGCGACGCGGACGGCCGCCGAGACGCGGCTCAACACCATCCTGGCCGACCTGAAGAAACGCTCGGAACGCGCCCTGGTGGGCTTCGACTTTCCCATGGGCTTCCCACGCGGCTTCGCCGACGCCATGAAGCTGAAGGGCGATCCCTGGCGCGCGGCCTGGGACGAGCTTGGCAAGCGGGTCGTGGACAAGCCCACCAACGTCAACAACCGCTTCAACGTCGCCGCCCAGCTCAACCGCCTGCTGACCGACGGCCCGTTCCCCTTCTGGGGCGCGCCGCCGAAGGATGTGCAGACCACGCTGATGGCCACCAAGCCCCGCGCCCACGGCCCGGGCGACCTGCCGGAATTCCGCCACGCCGACCTGGCCGCCAAGGGCGCGGCCTCGATCTGGAAGACCTATTACAACGGCTCGGTCGGCGGCCAGGCGATCATGGGCATCCCCGTGGCGCGGCGCCTGAAGGACGCCCGCGCCGACGCCGCCAAGGTCTGGCCCTTCGAGACCGGCTTCAAAGCGCTGACCGAGGCCGACCTGGCCGGCGTCGACCTGGTGATGGCCGAGGTCTATCCCTCGCTGATCAAGGGCGCGGCCCTGCCGGGCGAGGTCAAGGACCAGACCCAGGTCCGCCTCACCGCCGAACACTTCGCCAGGCTCGACGAGGCGAACAAGCTGGGCGACGTCTTCGCGCCCCCCAAGGGCGCGGCCGCCGACGCCGTGCTCGACGCCGAGCGCGAAGAGGGCTGGATCCTGGGCGCGGGCTGAAGCCCCTTCGTCGTCGCCACCACCGGCGTCATCCCGGAATCGGCGCAGGCGATGTCCGGGACCCATAGACTCGGATCGTCGTGATTTCACGCATGCGGCGCGGCGCGCGCCCTTCCGGCAGCGGTGGCGTTTATGGGTCCCGGTCTTCGCGTGCCGCGAAACCGGGATGACGGCTGTTGGAACGCTCTAATCCCGCCGGCTCAACAGCCAGAACCGCGTCAGCAGCAGCCCCGCCGAGACCACGCTGGCGATCACCACCGCCCAGGCCATGCCCATGACGCCCAGGCCCTTGGGGATGGCCAGCCACCAGGCGAGCGGCATCATGATCGCGATGTAGCTGGTCAGGTGCGTGCCAGTCGGCAGCCAGACGTCGCCCCGCGCCCGCAGCGACTGGGCCACCACCACCTGCAGAGAATCCGGGAAATACATCAGGGCCGACAGCGCCAGCGCCGGGATCGCCATGGCCAGGGTCACTGGATTTTCCGTATAGGCGCTGGCGATCAGGGCGGCGTCGGGCCAGACCGCCAGCGACACCAGCACGCCGAACGTCCCGGTGACGGCGAAGGCGACCAGACCCGCGCGGATCACGCCCCTGGGGTCCCGCGCCCCATAGGCCCGCCCGACCCGCACGGCCGCGCCGGTCGAGAGCCCCAGCGGCACCATGAACACGATGGCCGCCACGTTGATCACGATGGTCCAGGCCGCCACCGCCAGGCCGCCGATCCAGCCGGCGATCAGGTTCATGGAAGCGAAGGCCGCCACCTCGAAGAAGTTCGACGCCCCGGCCCCAAAGCCGATCCGCCGCTGCTCGGCCTCCGCCGCCCGGTCGCGCTGCGGCTTATCGAATACCCCCAGCGCGCGGGCCTCGGGCATCAAGGCGATGTAGCCCAGCATGTAGACCGCCAAGAACGTCCGCGCCCCGGTCGTGGCGCAGGCGCCGCCGATCGCCCCCAGCGCCGGCAGGCCGAAGTGGCCGGGCACCAGGATCAGGTCCAGCGCCAGATTGATGCCATTGGCCATCCACATGGCCCAAGCGCCGGGCCCCGGTCGCGACAGGCCCTCCATCCAGAAACTGGCGCTGACGCTGATCGCATAGCCCGGCAGCGACAGGCAGAACACCAGCAGCACCCGGCTCGCCCCGTCCGCCAGGTCCTTGGCCAGGTCGATGGAATGCAGGAACGGCGGTCCGCCGATCGCCAGCACGGCGGCCGAGACCAGGCCGATCCACAGGCTGTAGGTCAGGCCTCGCCGCAGCACCGCGCCGGTCTCGTGGCGGCGGCCCTCGCCGATGGCGCGCGCGGTCATCACCTGCACGCCGGAGAGCAGGCCGATGGCCATGGTCACGATCACGCTGGACGGCGCCCAGCCGAGCGCATGGTAGCCGAGCTGCGTCGCCGAATAGCGCCCGACCACGATGGCGTCGCTCAGCCCCATGGCCATGATCCCCAGGCGCGAGATCACCACCGGCCCGGAGAGCTTCAGAAGCTCGGCCAGTTCAGTGCGGACGGGGACCCAGCGCCCTCCCGCAAGCGAGGACGCCTGGGCCGCTGGAGGGTCCATGACGGTAGGGCCTGGTTTTCAAAGAGGCGCGGACACTGACGCGGGAGTCAAAATTGGGCAAGCTCAAGGTTTGTCGGCGAACCGCGTCGCCTGCAGCTCCTCGACGCTTGGGACCAAGGCGTCGACCAGTTCATCCACATGTTGCACGTGAGTGCGGAACGACAGGATGGCCGCGCGCAGATACAGGTCCCCATCGATGCGCGTCCCGCTCAGGAAGACGCGCCCTTCGTCCTGAAGCTTCGCCAGGAGCTGTTCGTTGAAGCGATTGGCATCGCCGTTCTTGGGCCGATAGCGGAAGGCGACCACCGACAGGTCCGGCGGCGGACCGGCGTCGAACCCGTCGAGCGCCGACAGCCTGGCGTGCAGCCGCTGGGCCAGCGCCAGCTTCTCGCTGAGCGCGGCTCGGAACGCCGCGACGCCCGCGAGCTGCAGCGGCAACCACAGGCGAAGCGCCCGGAAGTGCCGCGTCAGTTCCGGACCGAGGTCGGAGGGCGACGGCCCGACGTCGGCCTCGCTGGACTGCATCATGTAGGCCGCGCTCGCGCTGAACGAGGCGTGGAGAAGCCGCCCGTCGCGCACCAGCGCCGCGCCTGCCCCGTAGGGCAGGAACAGGGTCTTGTGCGGATCCAGCACCAGGCTGTCGGCGCGCTCCATGCCGGTCAGGATAGCTTGCCCCTCCGGACAAAGCCGGAAGAGGCCGCCGTAGGCGCCGTCGACGTGCAGCCAGACGCCGTAGCGGGCGCAGAGGTCAGCGATGGCCTCGAGCGGATCGATCGAGCCGGTGTCCGTCGTGCCGGCCGACGCCACGACGAGCCAGGGCTTAAGACCCGCGGCGAGATCGCGTTCGATGGCCTGCCCCAGCGCCTCGACAGACATGCGTCGCCGCGCGTCGGTCTCGATCATGCGCCGCGGGGCTGCGCCCCGGCCGGCGATATGGAGCGCCTTGTCGACGCAGTGATGCGTGAACCGGGTCGCGTAGACCACGCCGCCGCCGGCCGCGTCCCGCGCGTCCCGCGCGACCACGACGGCCGTCAGGGTCGCCAGGCTGCCGCCCGAGCAGAGCACGCCGGCGGCCGTGTCAGGATAGCCCGCGGCTCCCGCCAGCCATGACATCACCGTATTTTCGATGAGGGCTGCACCCGGGGCCGCGGGCACATAGGCCGAGTACTTGTTCGCGGTGGCGGCCAGCAGGTCGGCGATCGCCGAATGGAACAGCCCGCCGCCGGGGATATAGCCCATGAAGCGCGGCGACGCCGCCGTAATGCCGGGCGCATCCACGCAGTCCCGGACATAGGCCAGCACGTCGGCGGCGTCACGGCCCGCTTCCGGAAAATCAGCCTCATGGCGTCTCGCCAGCACCTGGGGTCCCGCCAGGAACGCCGGCGCGTCGGGCAGGCCTTCGAGAAACGCGGCCACATGCGACCGCGCCAACTCGAACAGGCGGTCTCGCTCCGCGGCGTCCGGCTCCAGCGGCGCGGCGCGGCGAGTCAGGTCCTCAAAGTCGGTCATGGTCCTACGGTCGTCCTGGAAGAATCGCGGGCGTCATCATGATCGACGCCTGGAACGCCCCCTGCGTGCAACCCGCCCCATGGCGCCGAAACGCCGGGGTGGGAGTTAGAGGTCGGAGCCAGCGCCCTAGCTGGCGCCGCCGGCCGCCACCCGCGTCTCGCCGGTCCGCTGGTCCTTCAGCTTCTCGGCCACCAGGAACGCCAGTTCCAACGCCTGTTCACTGTTCAGGCGTGGGTCGCAGTGGGTGTGGTAGCGGTCGGCGAGG
>DATAUR010000074.1:0-39441 GCA_036268175.1 Phenylobacterium sp.
GCCCTCAAACAACGCCTCCAGGCCACCGGTAAACGACCCAAGGTGATCGTCGTCGCCCTCATGCGAAAACTCATAACCATCCTCAACGCCATCCTGCGAGACCAGCGCCCCTGGGCCTCAGCCTAAGACGGTTGCTCCCCCTGATCGGGCTCCGCCCTGGGGGAGGATTTGATTTAGCGCAGGTACAGCGCCGCCAGGAACGCCGCGCCGGCGACCACGGCGCCGGCCGCGAACCACAGCAGGGCCGAGCGGCCGCGGCGCTCCTCGGCCAGCTCGGACGGCGCCGTCATCACCGGTGGGTTCTCGATCAGCCTCGCCAGGTTGCGCATGGCGGTGGCGGCTTCGTCCGCGAAGCGCTTGATGCGGGCGGCCGGCGACAGCTCGCGGGTCATCCAGCGGCGGACCACCGGATCGGCGGCGGTCCAGATGTCATGGTCGGGCTGGATGCGGCGGGCGACGCCCTCGACCATGGTCATGGTCTTCTGCAGCAGGACCAGTTCCGGCCGCAGGTGCATGTCGTAGAGCGCGGTGATCTCGAAGAGCTGCATCAGGACGCGGCTCATCGGCACTTCGCTGGCCTTGCGGCCGAACACCGGCTCGCCCACCGCCCGCAGCGCCTGGGCGAAGGCCGAGACGCTGTGATGGGCCGGCACATAGCCCGCGTCGAAGTGGGTCTTGGCGACGCCTTCGTAGTCCTTGTTGAGGAAGCCCCAGAGGATCTGGGCCAGGTAGCGCCGCTCCGGCGGCCCGATACGGCCGATGATGCCAAAGTCCACCGCGGTAAGCTGCGACGGGGCGGCGGCGAACAGGTTCCCCTCATGCAGGTCGGCGTGGAACACCCCATGGTCCAGCGCCTGGGATAGGAACGCCCGGATCAGGTTGTCGGCGGTGGCCTGCCGGTCGAGGCCCGGCTGGATCAGGGCGTTAGGGTCCGACAGCGGCCAGCCGCGCGCCCATTCCATGGTCAGCACGCGCTTGCCGACGCCTTCCCAGACGATCGGCGGGGCGGTCATGTAGCCGTCGAGCGCCATCACCTGGCGCAGCTCGTCTGCGCCCGCCGCCTCCAGCCGCAGGTCCAACTCCAGCATCGTGGCGCGGATCACCGTGGCCGCGAAGGCCTCGGGTTCCAGGCGCCGCGCCGGGGGAACCCAGTGGGCGATCAGCCGGGCGGCCAGCGTCAGGCTCTCGGCGTCGTCGGCGACCCGGCGCTCGATACCGGGCCGCAGCACCTTCACCGCGACCTTGCGGCCATCCTTCAGCTTGGCCACGTGGGCCTGGGCGAGCGACGCCGAGCCGATCGGTTCGCCGAACTCGGCGTAGAGGCTCTCCACCGCGCGGCCGAGCGCGCGCTCCACCTCGGCGCGGGCGACGGCGGTCGGGAAAGGCGGCAGCCGGTCCTTCAGCCGCGACAGGTCTTCGGCGAACTCGCGACCGAAGAAGTCGCCCCGCGTCGACAGCATCTGGCCAAGCTTGGTCGCCACCGGCCCCAGGCCCTCCAGCGACCGCGCCAGGCGCTGGCCCGGCCGGCCGTGGCGCGCGCCGGCGCCGGCGAAAAGCCGCAAGGTCCTGGCCAGCGTCGCCACCGAGGGCGGATAGACCGCGTCCAGCTCGCGGGGCAGCAGGGCGTCGTTGCGCACCAGCACCCAGACCGCGCCGGTCATGCGGCCAAACGCGCCGAACGCGCCCATGCCTTAGATAGCTCGCCCGGTGTGCAGCGCCGCCACGCCGCCGGTGAAGTTGGTGTAGTCCACCCGCGCAAAGCCGGCGTCGGCGATCATCCCGGCGAACGTCCGCTGGTCGGGGAAGCGACGGATGCTCTCCACCAGGTACTGATAGGCCTCGCGGTCGTTGCCGAAGCGCGCGCCGATCTCCGGGATCACCTTGAAGGAATAGGCATCGTAAGCCTTCTGCAGCGGCTCGGTGATCGGCCGCGAGAACTCCAGGCAGAGAAACCGGCCGCCCGGCTTCAGCACTCGGCGCGCTTCGCGCAGCGCCGCGGAAATGTCGGTGACGTTGCGGATGCCGAAGGCGATCACATAGGCCTGCGCGCATGCGTCCGGCAGGGGCAGGCGTTGCGCATCTCCTACCGCCCAGGCGATCTCGGGCTCGGAACCCTTCTCGCGGCCGGCGGCGACCATCTCGGCGTTGTAGTCGATGACGAAGATCTTCGCGTCGTCGCCGCCCCGGCGCAGTTGGGCGCGCCTCGCCATCTTCGCGAAACGGCGGGCCATGTCGCCGGTGCCGCCGGCGCAGTCGACGATGGTTTCGCCCGGCTGCGGATTCAGCCGCGCGGCGACCGCGTCCTTCCACAGGCGATGGACGCCGCCGCTCATCAGGTCGTTCATCAGGTCGTAGCGGCGCGCCACGCGGTCGAAGACGCCGCGCACCAGGCCGGGCTTTTCGCTCGCATCCACGTCGCGGAAGCCGAAGGTGGCGGCAGGTCCAGTCATACCGGGCGTCTTAGCCCCCCGAAGGTGGCGCTCCAAGGCCCCTTGGCGTCGGGCCTGCCCCGTGCCAAGCCAGGACCATGCCCGAGCTTCCCGAGGTCGAGACAGTGCGGAGCGGCCTCGCGCCCGTGCTGGAGGGCCACCGGCTGGCCCGCGTGGAGGCCCGCCGCCCCGACCTGCGCTTTCCCCTGCCGCCGAACTTCGTCCAGGCGCTGACCGGCGCGACGATCACCCGTCTGAGCCGCCGCGCGAAATACCTGATGGCTGCGCTCGACCGCGAGGACACTCTGGTCATGCACCTGGGCATGAGCGGCCGCTTCGAGATCGCGCACCCTGTGCAAGAGGGGACTGGCGGCGTCGAGCGGCCCGGCGAATTCCACTACGCGCCGGAGCGCGATCCAAGACACGCCCACATCGTCTTCACCACCGAGGCCGGCGTGCGGGTGACCTATTACGACCCCCGACGCTTCGGCTACATGGCGCTTCTCAACACCGCGACCCTGCACCTGCACCCATGGTTCGCGAGCCTGGGGCCCGAGCCCCTGTCCGACGACTTCGACGCCCAGCGGCTGAAGGACGCCTTCAAGAACCGCAAGCAGGGGCCCAAGACCCTGCTGCTGGATCAGCGGATCGTGGCCGGGCTGGGCAACATCTATGTCTGCGAGGCCCTGAACCGCGCCCGCATCTCGCCCTTCAAGGCCGCGGGTGGGATTTCCAGGCCGCGCGTGGAAAAGCTGGTCGTCGAGATCCGCGCGGTCCTGACCGAGGCCATCGCGGCCGGCGGCTCGACGCTGCGCGACCACGTCCGGCCCGATGGGGCGCTGGGCTACTTCCAGCATCGCTTCCGCACCTACGACCGCGAGGGCGAGCCCTGCTGCAACGATCCCTGCACGGGCGTCATCGCGCGCAAGGTCCAGGCGGGGCGCTCGACCTTCTATTGCCCCGTTTGCCAGACGTGACCGTCAGACGTGACCGCCAGACATGATCGGCCGCCGATGACCCTTTTCCGGAAGCCCTTGGCCGGCGTGCGCCTGCTGACGTTGTTGGCGACCCTCGCCTTCGCAGGCGCCGCCGCTGCCGAACCGCCGGTCTGGATCGTTCGCGACAAGGATTCCGAGATCGTGCTGTTTGGCTCGATCCATATTCTGCCGCCCGGCCTCAACTGGACGCCGCCGGTGCTCGACCGCGCGCTGAAGGCCGCCGACGACATCTGGTTCGAACTGCCGATCGACGCCCAGACCGAGGCCGACACCGCCCAGCTCGCCACCCAGGTGGGCGTGCTGCCCCCGGACGGGTCGCTGTTCCACATGCTGTCGCCGCAGGACGCCGCCCTGATGAGTAAGGTCGCCCAGGCCTACGACGTCTCGCCGGTGCTGCTGGATCGCCTGAAGCCCTGGCTGGCGGAGATCGCGCTGGAGGGCGGCGCCTATCGCAAGGTGGGGGCCGACGCCAACGACGGGGTGGAAAAGACCATCGCCGCCATGGCCACCCCCAACGCCCAGCGCCAAGCCTTCGAGACCCCGGCTCAGCAGATCGACCTGCTGTCCTCGGGCACGACGGCCCAGCAGATCGCCTCGCTTCACGAGACCCTGAAAGAGATGGACGACAAGCCGGACGAATATCAGGTGCTGGTGAAGGCCTGGATGGACGGCGACATCCCCACCCTCGACCGCGAGGCCCTGGAGCCCCTGCGCAAGGCCTCGCCGGACCTCTTCCGCCGCCTGGTCACCGAGCGCAACGCCCACTGGACCCAGGTGCTGGACGCCCGGATGAAGGGCCACGGCCACACCGTGGTGGTGGTCGGCGTCGGCCACCTGATCGGGCGCGACGGCGTCCCCGCTCGCTTGAGGGCGCTTGGCTATTCCGTCACAGGGCCTTAAGGCGGCGGAGGAAGCCAAGGAGCCTTGAACCATGAGCCTGCAGACCCTGATCGTGGAGCGCCACGACGCCGTCACCCTGATCCGGCTCAACCGTCCCGAGGCCCTGAATGCGCTGAACGCCCAGATGATGGACGAGCTGACCGGGGTGCTCGACGAGACCGAGGCCGATCCCGCCATCCGCTGCGTGGTGCTGACCGGCTCCGAGCGCGCCTTCGCCGCCGGCGCCGACATCAAGGAGATGGCGCCCAAGAGCTATGCGCAGGTGTTCACCGAGGACTTCATCACCCGCAATTGGGAGCGGGTGACCCGCTGCCGCAAGCCGGTGATCGCCGCGGTGGCCGGCTATGCGCTCGGCGGCGGCTGCGAACTGGCCATGATGTGCGACTTCATCATCGCCGCCGACAACGCCCGCTTCGGCCAGCCGGAGATCAACCTGGGCGTCATCCCAGGCGCCGGCGGCACCCAGCGCCTGACCCGCTTCGTCGGCAAGTCCAAGGCCATGGACATGGTCCTGACCGCCCGGATGATGAACGCCGAGGAGGCTAACCAGTGCGGCCTGGTCAGCCGAGTTGTTCCGATTGCGGAGCTTATTTCGACGGCGCTCGAAGCGGGCCAGAAGATCGCGTCCCTGTCGCCCAATTCGGTGATGATCGCCAAGGAGCTGGTCAACGCCGCCTATGAGGCCCCGCTCAGCCAAGGCGTGAAGATGGAGCGGCGGCTGTTCCACTCGCTGTTCGCCTTCGACGACCAGAAGGAAGGCATGGCGGCCTTCGTCGAGAAGCGGCCGGCGAAATTCACCGGGAAGTAGGTAAGGTTCGCCGGCTCAAGGCAGCGGCGATTTAGCCTCCGCCCTCCATTGACCCACCGGGCTTCCTCCCGTATATCCGCGCCTCCGATTTTCCCCGCCCGGCCCGCCGGGCGCGTTCGTATGAAGAGCTCCTGAGAATGGCCAATACGCCCGGCTCCAAGAAGGCGGTCCGCAAGATCGCCCGCCGCACCGAAGTCAACACCGCCCGTCGCTCGCGCGTCCGCACCTTCTTGCGCAAGTTCGACGAGGCTCTGACCTCGGGCGACGCCGCGGCCGCCAAGGCCGCCTTCGTCAAGGCCCAGTCGGAACTGATGCGCGCGGTGACCAAGGGCGTCGTGCACAAGAACACCGGTTCGCGGAAGGTTTCGCGCCTCGCCGCGCAGTTGAAGAAGATGTCCGCCGCCTGATCGACGGCGGCGCGGGGCGAAACCCCGCCTTTCCCATGGGAATTGAACAGCCAGAACGGCGCCCCTCCCGGCGCCGTTTTTCGCATTTGAGGTGAGCTGGCAAAGGCCCCCTGGGGTGCGACACCTGCGACCAATCTGCTCAGCTCACGGATCGCCGACCAGCGTTTTCCTTGGCCCCAAAAGGGGTAAGCGCGAGTCAACGAAAATATCGTCTTGAGCGTCTAAGAATCACCGTTGACCGGTCCGGGCGCCCCATTAGTGTCGGCCCTTCAACAAGCGTCTTTTATCTGATCCCGGATCGAAACGGGGCGGCCGGCGGAGCGCAAGCGTTCGCCGGATAAGAGACTGTTTGTGTTGAGAAAAGGCGCGGTTCCATGCGTGGGGCTGGGACCGTGACGCGGGCAGGATGGGGTTGACAGAAATGGTGAGCGGGGGGGTTGCGGGAGCTATGGCGAGCGCACCGGCCGGAGTCGTGTGGACGAAGACCTGCTTGGTCTTGAAGCGCGAGCTGGGCGAGGCGACGTTTGGCTCCTGGCTGGGCCAGGCGGCGCTTCGGGAGACCGGGGACGAGGTGTGCCTGGTCGCCGCAACGGGCGTGGCGCGCGACTGGATTGCGCGCCATGCCTGGCGTCGTATCGGCGAGCTGTGGGCGCAGAACGATCCGCTCGGCCGCCGGCTCGACCTGAAGTCCAAGATGGACTTCGATTCCGTCGGTCTTTCGGCGGTGGCCCCGGCGGCGACGGCTGCCGCCAGCCCCGAGAGCGCCTCGCCGGAGGTTTTCGAGGTCGAGGCGGAAACCGCGCCGGCCGCCGCGCGCCAGGGCCGCATGCTGGGCCTGCAGGACCGGTTCTCGTTCGATACCTTCGTCGCGGGCCCCTCCAACGAATTCGCCTTCGCCGTGGCGCGCCGCGTGGCGGCCTGGTCGGACGGTCACTTCAATCCGGTGGTGTTCCACGGCCCCTACGGCTTCGGAAAGACCCACCTGTTGAACGCGCTCGCCTGGGAGGCCATGCGCAATGAACCCACCAAGCGGGTGGTCTATCTGACGGCGGAGAAATTCACCTCGACCTTCGTCAAGGCCCTGCAGGACAAGCAGACCGGGGCCTTCAAGGACGAGCTGCGCAACGCCGACCTACTGCTGATCGACGATGTGCACTTCGTCGCCGGCAAGCCTTCGACGCAGGAAGAACTGTTCCACACCCTGATCGCGCTGGTCGAAGACGGCCGCCGCGTGGTGATGACCGCCGACCGCTCGCCCACCGAAATCTCGGAGATGGAGCCGCGCCTGCGCTCGCACCTGCAGGCCGGCCTGGTCTGTGGCATCGAGCCAGCCGACCGGGCCCTGCGGCTGGGCATCCTGGAGCGCAAGCTGCAGACCCTGGCGCAACAGGGCCGCTTCCTGCCCTCGGCCAAGCCCGAGGTCATGCAGTTCCTTTCCGATCGCTTCACCGACAGCGTCCGCGAACTGGAAGGCGCTCTGAACACCCTGGTGGCGCGGGTCGGCGGCGATCTCGCCCGCCTGACGCTGGACGAGGCCCAGACGATCCTTCGCCCGCACCTGTCGTGCAACGAGCGCAAGGTGACCGTCGACCAGATCCAGAAGACCGTCGCCGAGCACTACGGCCTGAAACAGGCCGACCTGATCTCCGAGCGCCGGGCGCGCGCGGTGGCGAGGCCCCGGCAGGTCGCCATGTGGCTGGCCAAGCAGATCACCACCCGGTCGCTGCCGGATATCGGCCGTCGTTTCGGAGGGCGCGACCACACCACGGTCCTGCACGCCGTGCGCCGGATCGAGTCGCTGAAGGCCGAGGACGCCCAGATCGCCCGCGACGTGGACGTCCTGCTGCGCAAGCTTCGGGGCTAAACGAAACGTCTCTGCCGGCGATCGCTCGGGGTCGCCGCCGAACTGCAGCTAGACTTCCAGCTCGGCGTCCGTCAGGTCGCAGCCGGCGAGGTTGGCGCCATTCATGTCGGCTTCCAGGAACCGCGCGCGGTTGGCGTGAGCGCCGCGCAGGTCGGCGCCGCGCAGCACGGCGCGGGTGAAGTCGGTGCGCACGAAGCGGCCGTTGCCGATGGTCAGGGGGCCGAGCTTGGCGCCGCGTAGGTCGGCGCGGGTGAAGGAGGCGCCGGAAAGCTTGGCGCCGCGCAGATCGGCGTCACGCAGGTCGCAGCCGCGGAAGTCGCTGCCGGAGAGGTCCGCGCCCTGGAACTGGGCGCCCTGCAGGTCGAGGCCGAAGAACACGCCGGCGCGGGCGACCAGCGCGGTCAAGCGGCGGCCCTTCAGGCTCTTCATCGAGCGGAAATCGACGCCGTTCATCTCGACCACCGAGCCGCGGGCGCCGCTGGAATCGCAATAGGCCTCGTGATCGGCCAGCACCTTGTCGAGCGGGCGCTCGTCCACATAGGTCACCGGCGGCGGGGCGCGCAGCACGTCGCTCATGTCGACGTCGTCGAGGATGGCGTTGTCGAGGATCGCGCCCGACAGCACGGTGCGCTTCATCGAGGCGCCGGAAAGGTCGGCCCCGGCCAGGTCCGCGCCGGTCAGGTCCGCCCCGTCCAGCACCGCGCGGGTCAGCTTGGCGCCGGCCATCTGGGCGCCGGATAGGTTGGCGTCGGTGAAGTCGCTGGACATGGCCACCGCGCCCGCCATCTGAGCGCCGGCCAGGTTCGCGCCGGACAGGATCGCGTAGTTCAGTTCGCCCGGGCGATGCTCGTGGCGCAGGATACGGAAGCCGTCGAGCTTGTCCTGCAGGGCGATGCGGCCCTCGCGCAGGTCGCAGCCGGGCAGTTCGGCGCCGGCCAGGTTCGCGCCGCGCAGACAGGCGCCGCGCAGGTCGGCGCGGGTGAGGTTGGCCCGGCGCATATCGGCCTCGCGCAGGTCGGCGCCGAACAGGATGCCGCGGGTGAGGTTGGCGCGGGCCAGCGTCGCGCCGTGGAAATTTGCCCCGGCGAAGTCCGCCTCGCGCAGGTCCAGGCCCTCAAGCGTGCAGTTGGACAGATCGGCGTAGGTCAGGCTGAGCCGGCGGCCGCCCGAGCGGCCGGCCAGATAGCGCTGGTGCGCCTCGACCGCCTCACGCAGCGCCTGGGCGTCGAGAGCCAGATGGTGGGGTTGGGCTTGGGAGGGCATCAGGGACCTTTGCGCCCCCGCAAAATGCGGCGCCGTCACTTAAAGAACGGTTGCGCTAGGTCCCCTGGAAGATCGGGTTCTTCCAGCGGGCCGTCAGAACAGCGGATACGCCGTCTAGTTTCCGCCGTTGTCGCCGCGGGCCGCCTTGGCGATCAGGGCGGCGATGCGGTCGGTGGAATCGGCCGCCTGGTTCAGCATTTGCAGCGGGCCGGAGCCGGGCCGCACGGCCGAGGCCATCTGGCTGGCCGCCGACTGGGCCATGGCGATGGCGGTGTTCTCGGCGTTGGAGAGGCCCGTCGCGGCCAACAGCTTGGCGCGGGCGTCCGGATAGATGAAGCCATAGGTCTCGTAGGTAGATCCGCCGAGGTCGCGGCTGGGGTCGTACCAGACCTTCACCTGGCTCCAGTTGCCCTCGGGCGAGACGTCGACCAGAGTCACGTCCTTCTCCACCTTGCCGCGGCCGCCGTCGATCGGCGACCAGTTGGCGTGGGTAATCTGGACGATACGGTCGGTGAGCACCTCGGAGACCACGGCCACGTGGCCCAGGCGCATGCGTTGGGTGGGCTTGAAGCAGAGCACCGCGCCGGTCTTCGGCTGGAAGCCTTCTTCGTATTTGCCGATGGCCTGCTGCCACCAGGTGTAGGCGTCACCGAAGAGTTGGATGCCGGAGACCAGGCGCGCGAACGGGACACACTGCCAATAGGTCTCGGCGAACGCTCCCCCGAGGGTGGGAACGAAGCTCATAACCGCCGCGACGGCGAGGGAACCCATCAGGGTTCTCGTCCGCTTAAGCATGTTTGTGAAACTCCCCGACGCGATCTCCAGAAGAGATAACCCTATCCCGCGTTGAGTGAAAAGAGGGTTTAGATTCACGTGGCTCATCGCCGCGGATCGATTATCGCGAAGCTTCGCCGTTGGGCAGCCTGAATAGTTGCGTAATCGAAGAGTTGACAAGAAAAATCGGACAATCGATCCTTGGAATCGAAGATATCAATCCCATCGGCATGGTCTTGATGCTCCAAGATTGTCTGATTTAAGCACCTCGTTCTGCTCACGAGTATTTTACGTCACCATTCGATCACTTTGAATCACGCACCTGTAACGGAATGAAACAAGAGCTCGCCGAGATGGGCGAGGTCTTCGCCTTCTGAGCGAATTTTTCATGGCTCCGGTTCACAAGTTTGCGACAGCGGCGCCGTGCGGCGGGATCGTCCGAATTTCGCAAAAATCCGGCGATTTCGCCGACTCTGTTCGGTCAAATCGGCCAGCAACTTCAGCGGAACTCTCGCGTTCAGGGCGCCAGACATCTGGAACCAGACCTCTGAGAGCCAGACACCTGGGAGACCGCCATGAGACCCCCGTTCATTCCCCTCGCCCTGGCCGCCGCCGGACTGCTGGCCGCCGCCACGGCCGCCGTCGCCGCGGACCACGAGGCCGGCGTGCCACTGACGCCCGCGGAAGCCGCCGGCTCCTGGGCCGTGGCCTCGAAGGGCCAGGACCTTTGCACCCTGACCCTGGGCGCCGCCCACACCGTCAAGGCGCCGGCGACCTGCGGCGACGCGCTGTCCGTCCAGCCGACCGCCTGGCAGCCGACCAGCGACGGCATGCAGCTGATGGGCGCCAATGGTCAGCCCGTGTTGGCCTTCCACCGCTGGAGCAACAGCCTGTTCGTCTCGCATCGCGCGAGCGGCGTGGATATCCAGCTTCGCCGCCGCGGCTAGGCCGCTAGAGGAAGCTGTAGGGGTCGATGTCGATGGCCACGCGCACCGCGGCCGGCGGCTTCACCCGCGCGCGCCAGGTCGCCATGTAGGCCGACAGGTCCACCGTCCGGTCGGCGCGGACCAGGAAGCGCTTGCGCCGCCGCCCGCGGATCAGGGCCAAGGGCGCGTCGGCCGGCCCATAGACCGCGACGCCAGCCGAGTTGGGCGCGGCCTGGGCCATGGCCTGGACGAAGCTTTCGAGCTGCGTCGGATCGACGCCGGAGACCACCACCGCCGCCAGCCGCCCGAATGGCGGCAGGCCAGCCAGTTCCCGCTCGGCCATCTCCGCCTCCACGAAGGCGTCGCGGTCCTGGGCGGCCAGCGCCTGCATCACCGCATGTTCCGGCGCCCAGGTCTGCAGCAGCGCGCGGCCAGCCTTGTCGCGCCGCCCGGCGCGTCCCGTCGCCTGGGCCAGCAGTTGATAGGTCCGCTCGGCGGCCCTAAGGTCGCCGCCGCGCAGTCCGAGGTCCGCGTCGACCACGCCCACCAGGGTCAGATTCGGGAAATTGTGGCCCTTGGCGGCGGCCTGGGTGGCCACCAGGATGTCGATCTGCCCGTCAGCCATGGCCTCGATCATCCGCCGCGCCTCGCGAGCGTCGAAGATGGTGTCCGACGAAAAGACCGCCACGCGGGCCTGCGGGAACAGCCCCCTGGCCTCCTCCTCGACCCGCTCGACGCCCGGCCCGATGGACACCAGGCTGTCGTGCGCCCCGCAGTGCGGGCAGGCCTTGGGCTTGGGCATGGAAAAGCCGGTCAGGTGGCACACCAGGCGGCCGGAATAGCGGTGCTCCACCAGCCATGAATCGGTGTCCGGCGCGGTCATGCGCTCGCCGCAGGCCTTGCAGAGCACCAGCGGCGCATAGCCCCGGCGGTTGAGGAACAGCAGCGTCTGTTCGCCCCGGGCGAAGGTCTCGCCCATGGCCTTGACCAGCGTCGGCGACAGCCAGCGCCCGGTGTCCGGCGGCGCCTGGCGAAGGTCGATGAGCTGGATGTCCGGAAGCTGCGCCGCCCCGTGCCGGCTGGAGAGCTTGAGCCAGCGATAGCGGCCCTGTTCGGCGTTGCGCAGGCTCTCCAGGGAGGGTGTCGCCGAGGCGAGGATCACGCCTGCGGTCTCGATCTTGCCCCGCGCCACCGCCAGGTCGCGGGCGTGATAGATAAAGCCCTCCTCCTGCTTGAAGGAGGCGTCATGTTCCTCGTCGACCACGATCAGCTTGAGGTTCGCAAACGGCAGGAACAGCGCCGAGCGCGCCCCGACCACGATGCGGCAACGCCCGCCGGCCACCGCCTCCCAGACCCGCCGCCGCGCAGGCGGGGCGACGTCGGAGTGCCATTCGCCGGGCTCCGCGCCAAATCGCGTCGTCACCCGCGCGATCACCGCCTGGGTCAGCGCGATCTCCGGCAGAAGGATCAGCACCTGGGCGGTGGGATCGCTGGCCAGGGCCAGGGCGGCCGCCTCCAGATAGACCTCGGTCTTGCCTGAGCCGGTGACGCCGTCCAGCAGGGCGACGTTGAAGCCACCTTCGGACAGCATGGCTTTCAGGACCTGGGCGGCGGCGGCCTGGCTGGGATTGAGGGCGGCGCCTGGGCGGGCCGGATCGGGGGCTTCGAAGCGCGCCACCGCCTCCACCAACCTGACCGCCAGCACGCCCTCCTCGATCAGGCCCTTGACCACGCCCGCCCCGACGCCGGCGGCGCGGGCCAGGTCCGGCGGGCTGACCGCCTGGACCGCGGCGGCCTCCAGCACCCTGGCGCGGGCCGGTGTCGGCCGCGCGGGCGCCACGCCGGTCAGCTCGACGATCCGCACGGGCTTGGGCTTCTGGGCGCGGGCGCCGCGTAGCGCGATGGCCAGCGGCTGGCCCGGCCAGTCCACCGAGTAGCGCGCCGCCCATTGCACGAACTCCACCGTGCCCGGCGGCAGGCGCGGCTCCTCCAGGATCGACTCCAGCGGCTTCAGCGGCCGATTGCCGCCGGCCGCCTCGCGCAAGGCCACCACCACGCCGCGCAGCAGCCTGGGCCCCAGCGGCGCGGCCACCTGGTCGCCAAGCTGCAGCACCATGCCCTCCGGCTCGGCGTAGTCGAAGGCCTCCGGCAGGGGCATCGGCAAAAGGACGGAGGCGATGCGACTCATTCGGGGGCTTTTGCGCTTTGCTTCCGGACGAGTACAAGCCCGAAGCCAAGTCTACGTCCCATTCCATGTCCCGCGGACCAGGTCCGCAAACCGGAGGCCCGCGCCATGCAACTGTTCCTCGATTCCACCGACGTGGCGGCCATCAAGGACCTCGCCGCCACCGGCCTGGTGGACGGAATCACCACCAACCCCACCCTGATCGCCAAGTCCGGCCGGCCCATGGCAAAGGTGATCGCCGAGATTTGCGCCGCGGTCGAGGGCCCGGTGAGCGCCGAGGTCACCGCCCAGGACACCGCCGGCATGCTGGATGAGGGCCGCAAGCTCGCCACCATCGCGCCCAACGTGGTGATCAAGGTGCCCTTGACCCGCGACGGCCTGATCGCCTGCCGCGAATTCGCCCACGAGGGCATTTCCACCAACGTGACCCTGTGCTTTTCCGCGGCCCAGGCCCTGCTCGCCGCCAAGGCGGGCGCCGCCTACATCTCGCCCTTCATCGGCCGGCTGGACGACGTCGGCGCCGACGGCATGGACCTGATCGTCGAGATCCGCGCGATCTACGACAACTACGACTTCGACACCGAGATTCTGGCCGCCTCGATCCGCACCCCGACGCACGTGACCAACGCGGCGATCGCCGGCGCCGACTGCGCCACCATCCCGCCCGACGTGTTCAACGACCTCTTCAAGCACCCGTTAACCGAACGGGGCCTTGATCAGTTCATGAAGGACTGGGCCAAGACGGGCCAGTCCATCCTGTAGCCGCGCATTTCCAGGCGGAGCCGTCCGGAAGCGCGCCAGTTGGGACTTGGGGCGTAAGCATGGACGGTTCGCAGGGCGATCTTCTCGAGGCCTTTCGCGAGGGGCCTCGCCTGGAGCCGGCCGCCGTGCGGCGCTTCCTGTCGGACAATCCGGAATTCCTCACCGGTGACGACGGCCTGCTGGACGAGCTTGGCCTGAGGGTCGCCCAGGGCGTCTCTGGGGGCAATGTGGTCGAGTTCGCGCCGGCCGCCATGGCCCGCATCCACGCCGCCCACCAGCAGGAAGCCACCCAGCGCCAGCAACTGGAAGAGACCGCCCGCGCCAACTTCTCCGCCCAGGCCCAGACCCATGGCGCGGTCGTCGACCTGCTGGAAGCGCGCAACCATTCCGACCTCGCCCGGCGGGTGGACGAACTGGCGCAGCAGCGCTTCGGCCTGGCCGCCGGCGTCATCGCGCTGGAGACCGAGGCCCATCCGCCGGCCGGCTGGAAGATGCTGGTCGAGGGCCAGGTGGACATGATCCTGGGCGGCGACCAGCGGCTCGCCCGCATGGGTTTCGCCCCGACCGCATTGGGCCTGTTTGGCAAGCGCGCCGAAGAGATCGCTTCGATGGCCATGGTCCGCATGGCGATCTGGGAGCCGTCGCGCCAGGGCCTGCTGGCCTTCGGTTCGACCGACCCGGAAGGCTTCACCCAGGACATGGGAAGTGAGCTCGTCGCCTTCCTCGCCCGCGTGGTCGAACGCACCGCCGAACGCTGGCCGATTCTCGCATGACCCTGCCGCGATGACGGGGCGGGAGGCGCTGGCGCTCTGGCTGGAGCACCTGGCCCATGAGCGCCGGTCCTCGCCGCGCACGCTGGAGGCCTATGGCTTCGCCGCCGGCCGCTACATCTCCTTCCTTGAGCAGCACCGGGGCGAGGCGATCTCGCTCTCCGCACTAGCCGGCGTCACGGCCGGCGAGGTGCGCGCCTGGCTCGCCCACCTGCGCCGGGGCGAGCGGCCGCTGTCGCCGCGCTCGCTCAGCCAGGCCTTGTCGGCGATCCGCAGCTTCCATGGCTTCCTCGATCGCCGCCTGAACGCCTCCAACGCCGCCATCGCCCTGGTGCGCGGCCCGCGGGTGAAGCCCGGCGCGCCGCGTCCGGTCAGCGAGGACCAGGCCCGCGGCCTGCTCGCCGAGCCGGCCTTGGACCCCGACCGCGAGGACTGGGAAGCGGCCCGCGACGAAGCGGTTCTGACGCTGCTGTACGGCTGCGGCCTGCGGATATCCGAGGCCCTGTCGCTGAAGCGCTCCGACGCGCCGCTACCGGACAGCCTTCGCATCCTCGGCAAGGGCTCCAAGACCCGCATCGTGCCGGTGCTGCCTGCCGTGCGCGAGGCGATCCAGGCCTATCTGGCGGAACTGCCCTTCGCGCTCGGCCCCGACGAGCCCCTGTTCCGCGCCAAGCGCGGCGGTCCCTTGAGCCCGCGCCACGTCCAGGCGACCGTCCAGACCCTGCGCAGCCGCCTTGGCCTGCCAGCCAGCGCCACGCCGCATGCCCTGCGCCACTCCTTCGCGACACACCTGCTAGGCGCTGGCGCCGACCTGCGTTCGATCCAGGAACTCTTGGGCCATGCCTCGCTCTCGACGACGCAGCGCTACACCCAGGTGGATGCCGCCGCCCTGCTCAGCGCCTATTCGAAGGCGCATCCCCACGCCTAGACGCCTGAGCGGCGCCGGGCGGCGGATAGGATGGGTGATAGCCCACCGGGGTCGGCACCGAGCAGCCGTCGAGCGTGCGATACAGGGCGTATTGCGCCGCCGGTGGATGGCCGTCGAAGGCGACCTGCTGGCGGGCCAGCTCGCCGCGCACGATCGAGCCGCAATAGGCCGGCTGGCGGTAGAGGTTCGGCATGAGTTCCGTCCTGGGCGGTGGGGCGGCGACCGTCGCGGCGGCCAGCAGGGCGAGGATCATTTCACGTCTCCCACGTCGCAGATCGCGGCGTCAGGATAGTCGGCCCAGGTCTTCAGCCCCTTCGCCGGCCGGTCGCCATGGCGGTAGAGAGCCGCGGGGTGGACGAGCGACACCTCCATGCGGCCAAGGTCGTTCTTGCAGACCGCCTTGCGCGGCAGAGCGCGAAGCACCTCGGCCGACCCGGCCGGCGGCGGGGAACTGAAGACCTGCTGATGGGGATTGGCGGGGGTGACGCCCATGAGCTGGGCGGCGAGGACAAGGGCGATCATGGCGCTTCGGCTCCAGTTCGCTTCGATTGACCGAGAGGGTCTCACCGCCGACCCCCGGCGCCAAGTTAACTCTCGCCGCGCCGCCTTCGCGGATCAGGCCGGGCGCACCAGCCGCAGCCAGTCGACGTCCGAGCCGGGATCGCGGCCGTGCTCGATGCAGTGGAACCCCTCGCGGCGGTAGAAGGCCTGGGCGCGCAGGTTGGGAGCCTGGACCTTCAGCGACAATGGCCCGTCGGCGAGCGTGCGCACATGGGCCAGCAGCGCCTTGCCCACGCCTTCGCCGCGAGCCTCCACATAGAGCGAGTGCAGGAAGTTCTGCGGTCGGAAAAAGGCCGCCAGCCCGATCATGCGACCGTCCACGATGGCCACATAGATCTCTTCGTCCCGGGCGGCGCGCAGGAAGTCCTCGCGCCGGTGCCGCTCCGCCGGCAACCAGGTGAAGGTCTCGCGCAGCACCCGCACATAAAGGTCCGCGCAGGCGCCGAGCTCATCGGACCTCGCACGGCGGATCTCCATCGGCGGAGTCAGGCCTGCATGGTCCACCCCTCGACGCCCATGGCGGCCTGGCGAAGGGCCTCGGAGCGGGTGGGGTGCGGGTGGCAGGTGCGGGCCACGTCCTCGGACGCGGCGCGGAACTCCATGGCCACGCAGTATTCGCCGACCATCTCGGAGACCGAGGGGCCGATCAGGTGCGCGCCCAGGACCTCGTCGGTGACCGCGTCGGCCAGCACCTTCACGAAGCCCTCGGTCTCGTGGTTAATCTTGGCGCGGCTGTTGGCGGTGAAGGGGAACTTGCCGGTCTTGTAGGCGCGGCCCTCGGCCTTAAGCTCCTCCTCGGTCTTGCCGACCCAGGCGACTTCCGGGGTGGTGTAGACGACGCTGGGGATGATCCCGTAGTTCACGTGGCCCGCCTTGCCGGCGATGGTCTCGATGCAGGCCACCGCCTCGTCCTCGGCCTTGTGCGCCAGCATCGGGCCGTGGGTCACGTCGCCGATGGCCCAGACGTTGGGCGCCGAGGTCTTCCAGTGGTCGGTCTCGATGAAGCCGCGCTTGTCCAGGGTGATGCCGACGCTTTCCAGGCCCAGGCCGTCGGTGTAGGGCCGCCGGCCGACGCAGAGCAGCAGGTAATCGGCCTCGATCGTCTCGGCGTCGCCGCCGGCCACCGGCTCGACCGTGACGCTGACGCCCTTCTTCGACGCCTTGGCGCCGGTGACCTTGCTGGAGAGCTTGAAGGTCATGCCCTGCTTGGTCAGCGAGCGCTGGAAGGTCTTGGCGACCTCGGCATCCATGCCAGGCGTGATGCGGTCGAGGAATTCGATGACGGTGACCTGCGCGCCCAGCCGGCGCCAGACCGAGCCCAGCTCCAGGCCGATGATGCCGGCCCCGATCACCACCAGGCTCTTGGGAACCTCCGGCAGCGACAGCGCGCCGGTGGAATCCACGATCCGGCCCTGGTCGACCCCGACGCCCGGCAGGCTGGACGGCAGTGAGCCCGTGGCGATGACGATGTCCTTGCACTCGTGGGTGGAGGCCGCGCCGTCCGGCCCCGTCACCTCGACCTTGCCGGCGCCGGTGATCTTGCCGGTCCCGCGCAGCCACTCGACCTTGTTCTTCTTGAACAGGAACTCGATGCCCTTGGTGAGCTGCCCCACCGAGGTCGCCTTCTGGGCCATCATCTGGGTGAGGTTCAGCTTCGGCGGCGGGACCTCGATGCCGAGCTCGGCGAAATGGTTGGCCGCGGCGTCGAACATCTCCGAGGCATGCAGCAGGGCCTTGGAGGGCATGCAGCCCACGTTCAGGCAGGTGCCACCCAGCGTCGATCCCCCATCGATCCCCTTGTCCACGCAGGCGACCTTCAGGCCCAATTGGCCCGCGCGGATAGCGGCGTTGTAGCCGCCGGGACCGCCGCCGATGATGATGACGTCGTACTGAGCCATGGGGTGCGCCTGGATGTAAAAGTGCGGGGCTCAGATATAGGCATTCCGGCCCCGAAGCGAGGCCGCAAGGCGCAGTTTCGCGGGCAAAGCCGGTGGTTCGTTCAGGACGGCGGCGGCGGGCGGCCGATCAGCGCGACTGAACCGCCACGGCGGCGGGCGCTGCGCCGGCCGACGCGGCATGCGGCGCGCCGTCGATCCAGTTGCTCAAGGCGGCGACCACCAGGATGGTGGCGGCGGCGCTGGCGAGCCGCAGGCCGGCGATCAGGTCGTGTCTCATCTCGAAGGTCCTTGAGGCGCGCGTCGTCCCGGACCAGCCAAACCCCTCGCGCGCGGGCCCGTTCCCGCAAAATCGCGTCGAGGCTTTCGAGAACGCCCCTAGCTAGAGGTCGAGCAACAGGCGCTGCGGCTCCTCGATGGCTTCCTTCACGTGCACCAGGAAGGTCACCGCGCCCTGGCCGTCGACCACCCGGTGATCGTAGGAGAGCGCCAGGTACATCATCGGCCGGATCACCACCTGACCGCCGACCGCCATGGGCCGTTCCTGGATCTTGTGCATGCCCAGGATCCCCGACTGCGGGGCGTTCAGGATCGGTGTCGACATCAGCGAGCCATAGACCCCGCCGTTGGAGATGGTGAAGGTGCCGCCCTGCATGTCCTCGATGGCCAGTTGGCCGTCGCGGGCCTTTTTGCCCAGCGCGCCGATGGCCTTTTCGACGTCGGCCAAGCTCATGGCGTCGGCGTCGCGGACCACTGGGACCACCAGGCCCTTCTCGGTGCCGACCGCGACCCCGATGTCGTAGTGGTTCTTGTAGATCAGGTCCTGGCCGTCGATCTCGGCGTTGACGTCGGGAACCATCTTCAGCGCATGCACCACGGCGCGGACGAAGAAGCTCATGAAGCCGAGCTTCACCCCGTGGGTCTTTTCGAAGGCGTCCTTGTACTGGGCGCGCAGCGCCATCACCGCGCTCATGTCCACCTCGTTGAAGGTGGTCAGCATGGCGGCGTTGTTCTGGGCTTCCTTCAGCCGGCGCGCGATGGTCTGGCGAAGCCGGGTCATGCGGACCCGCTCCTCGCGCTCATGCACCTCGCGCACCGCGCTCGGGGCCGGAGCGGGCGGCGGGGCCTTGGCGCGGGCGTCGAGCGCGGCGAGCGCATCGCCCTTGGTGATCCGGCCGTCCTTGCCGCTGCCGGCGATCGCCGAGGCGTCGAGCTTGTTCTCCGCGACCACGCGCTGGGCCGAAGGCGCCAGCACGGGTTCGGCGGCGGCCTTGGCGGCCGCCGCAGGCGTGGGTTCCGGAGCCTTGGCGGGCGCGGGCGCTTCGGCCTTAGCCGGCTCAGGAGCCTTGGCCGGGGCCGGGGCGGCGGCCGGAGCCGCCTTGGCGCCTGCCGCGCCCTCGGTGATCTTGCCCAGCACCGCGCCGGGCTCGACGGTGGCGCCTTCCTCGAAGGCGATCTCCGACAGCGTGCCGTCCGACGGCGCGGCCACTTCCAGGCTCACCTTGTCGGTTTCCAGCTCCACCAGGATCTCATCCTTGCGGACCGCATCGCCGGCCTTCTTGGTCCAGCGCGCCACCGTCGCTTCGGTGACGGACTCGCCCAGCGCTGGCGTCATGATGTCGGCCATAGGGAATGCGCTCCTTGAGGGTTCTCAGATAACTCGGGACAAAATCAGGCGAAGGCTTCGGTGAGGAAGGCTTCGAGTTCTTTCAGGTGGCGGGCCATCAGGCCGGCGGCGGTGGACGCCGAAGCCGGGCGGCCGACGTAGCGGGCGCGCTTGGCCTTCACGTCCATGCGGTCCAGCGTCAGTTCCAGCCAGGGATCGACGAAAGTCCAGCCGCCCATGTTCTTGGGCTCCTCCTGGCACCAGACCAGGTCGGCGTTCTTGAAGCGCTTCAGCACATTGGAGAGCGACTTCAGGGGCCAGGGATAGAACTGCTCCAGCCGCAGGACATAGACGTCGTCGCGGCCGGTCTTGGCGCGCTGGTCGGTGAGGTCGAAATAGACCTTGCCGGAGCAGAGGATCACCCGGGTGATCTGGTCGTCGGGCTTCAGCTTGATGCCGCCCACGTCGGCGCCGGCCTCGGCCCCGTCGACCATCACGCGGTGGAAGCTGGTGCCCTCGGCGAGGTCCGACAGGTTGGAGACCGCGCGCTTGTTCCGCAGCAGCGACTTGGGCGTCATGACGATCAACGGCTTGCGGAACTCGCGGATCATCTGGCGGCGGAGCGCGTGGAAATAGTTGGCCGGCGTCGACGGGTGCACGACCTGCAGGTTGTCCTCGGCGCAGAGCTGCAGATAGCGCTCCAGGCGGGCCGACGAATGCTCCGGCCCCTGGCCTTCGTAGCCGTGCGGCAGCAGCATCACGAGGCCGCTCATCCGCAGCCACTTGCGCTCGCCCGACGAGATGAACTGGTCGATCACCACCTGGGCGCCGTTGGCGAAGTCGCCGAACTGCGCCTCCCACATGTCCAGCGTGTTGGGATCGGTGAGCGAGAAGCCGTATTCGAAGCCCAGCACCGCCTCTTCCGAGAGCGCCGAGTTGAGGACCTCGAAGTGCGCCTGCTGGGGCCCCAGGTTGCGGAGCGGGAAATAGGTTTCCTCGGTGGTCTGGTCGACGATGCCCGCGTGGCGCTGGGTGAAGGTGCCGCGGATCGAGTCCTGGCCCGACAGGCGCACCGGATAGCCCTGGTCGAGCAGGGTCGCGAAGGCCAGTTGCTCGGCGGTGGACCAGTCCAGGCCCTCGCCCTTTTCGATGGCGTCGCGGCGGCCGGCGATCACCCGGTCGACGGTCTTGTGGACGCTGATGCGGTCGGGGATGGTGGTGATCTTGTGGCCCAGGTCGAGCAGCTTCTGCTTCGGAACCCCGGTGACCCCGCTCTCCTCGGAGCCCGGCAGCTTCAGGCCCGACCACTTGCCGTCCAGCCAGTCGGCCTTGTCGGCGTGATAGGTCTTGCCGCTGTCGAACTCGGCGTCGAGGAACTTGTCGAACTCGGCGATCCAGCCGTCCACCTCGGCCTGCGTCGCCGTGCCTTCGCCCACCAGGCGCTGGGCGTAGAGATCGCGGACGTTCGGGTGGTCCTTGATCTTGGCGTACATCAGGGGCTGGGTCATCGTCGGGTCGTCGCCCTCGTTGTGACCGAACCGGCGATAGCAGAACATGTCGACCACCACGTCCTTGCCGAACTGCTGGCGGTATTCGATGGCGACCTTGGTGGCGAACACCACCGCTTCAGGATCGTCGCCGTTGGCGTGGAAGATCGGCGCCTCGACCATCAGGGCCACGTCCGACGGATAGGGCGAGGAACGGCTGTTCTTCGGGCTGGTGGTGAAGCCGATCTGGTTGTTGACGATGAAGTGCAGCGAACCGCCGACCCCATAGCCGCGCAGTTGCGACAGCGCGAAGCACTCGGCCACCACGCCCTGGCCGGCGAAGGCCGCGTCGCCATGCATCAACAGCGGCAGCACGTGGCCGCGCCCGGCGCTGGCGTTGGCGCGCAGGGTGAAGGCCTGCTTGGCGCGAGCCTTGCCGATCACCACCGGATTGACGATCTCCAGGTGGCTCGGGTTGGCGGTCAGCGACAGGTGGACGGAGTTGCCGTCGAACGAACGGTCCGACGAGGCGCCCAGGTGGTATTTCACGTCGCCCGAGCCTTCCACATCGCTGGGCAGCGACGAGCCGCCCTGGAACTCGTGGAAGATCACCTGGTAGGGCTTGCCCATCACCGCGGCGAGCACGTTGAGGCGCCCCCGGTGCGGCATGCCGATGATGATGTCCTTCACCCCAAGCGCGCCGCCGCGCTTGATGATCTGCTCCAGCGCCGGCACCAGGGCCTCGCCGCCGTCCAGGCCGAATCGCTTGGTGCCGGGGAAACGGCGATGCAGGAACTTCTCGAAGCCTTCGGTCTCGATCAGCTTCTTGAGGATGGCGATCTTGCCTTCCTTGGAGAAGACGATCTCCTTGTCGCGGCCCTCGATGCGGGCCTGCAGCCAGCCCTTCTCCTTGGGGTCGGAGATGTGCATGTACTGCACCCCGACGTTGCCGCAGTAGGTGCGCCGCACGATCTCCAGGATCTCGTGGATCGTCGCCGTCTCCAGCCCCAGCACGAAGTCCAGGAAGATCGGCCGGTCGTAGTCCGCTTCCGAGAAGCCGTAGGTCGCGGGATCGAGCTCCGAGGCGTCGCCAGGCGTGGTGGCGATGCCCAGCGGATCGAGGTTGGCCTTCAGGTGGCCGCGCATCCGATAGGCGCGGATCATCATGATCGCGCGCAGGCTATCCAAGGTCGCGGCGCGGACGGCGTCGGTGGAGGGCGCGGGGCCAGCGGCGGGCGCCGCAGCGGCGCCGCGCTCGGCGATCTTGGCGCCCAGCTTGGCCTCGACCGCGGGCCATAGGCCATCGATGGCGGAGAGCCAGTCGGGCCGCGCGGTGGGCGCGGCCTTCTGGATCCAGGCCGGCTCGGCGGCGGCGCGTTTCACATCGCTGGCGCTATCGTGCAGGGAGGCGAAGAAGGCGCGCCAAGACGGCTCGACCGCGTTCGGATCGGCCGACCACTGGGCATAGAGGTCTTCCACGAAGGCCGCGTTGCCGCCGTAGAGGAAGGAGGTCTCCGCCAAGACCTCGTTGATCAGACCTGCGTCGTCCGCCATCTCGTCCGCTTTCCCTGGAGCGGGGGGCCGCGGAGCTTCTAGGGAAAGGAGCCGAGCGCGGGCCGCTCTTACGTCTAAACTACCGGCCCCGGCGACTTTCAGCCGAAGGCGTCCGAAAATCGCCTCTGTCTTACCGCGCGACTTCCGGTAGGGAAATCGCTAGCCGCCCTTGAGAACCTCAAGAAGGGTTTCACCGAGTTTCGCCGGCGAGGGGGAGACGCGGATGCCCGCGGCTTCCATCGCGGCGATCTTGTCCTCGGCTCCGCCCTTGCCGCCGGAGATGATCGCGCCCGCGTGACCCATGCGCCGACCGGGCGGCGCGGTGCGTCCCGCGATGAAGCCGACCATAGGCTTCTTGGTTGGTGAATTCTTGATGAACTCGGCTGCGTCCTCTTCGCCGGCCCCACCGATCTCGCCGATCATGATGATCGACTCGGTCTCCGGATCCTTCAGGAACAGGTCGAGCATGGCGATGAATTCGGTCCCCTTCACGGGGTCGCCGCCGATGCCCACGGCCGTCGTCTGGCCAAGGCCCACCTGAGTGGTCTGGAACACGGCCTCATAGGTAAGGGTGCCGGACCGGGAAACAACGCCCACCGAGCCCTTCTTGAAGATGTTCCCCGGCATGATGCCGATCTTGCATTCGTTCGGCGTGAGCACGCCCGGGCAATTGGGCCCGATCAGTCGGGACTTCGAGCCGTCCAGCGCACGCCTCACGCGGACCATGTCGGACACCGGGATGCCCTCGGTGATGCAGATGATCAGCGGGATATCCGCGTCGATCGCCTCCAGGATCGAGTCCGCGGCATAGGCCGGCGGAACGTAGATGGCGGACGCGTCCACCCGCTCGGTCTTGACGATCTCGGCCACGGTGTTGAACACCGGCAGGCCCAGGTGCGTCGAGCCGCCTTTGCCGGGGGTCACGCCGCCCAGCATCTTGGTCCCATAGGCGATCGCCTGCTCGGAGTGGAAGGTGCCCTGGGCGCCGGTGAAGCCCTGGCAGATGACGCGAGTGTCTTTGTTGATCAGGATCGACATGGATTAAACAGCGCCTCGCACGGCCTTGACGATCTTCTCGGCGCCGTCCGAGAGGTCGTTGGCGGCGATGACGTTCAGGCCGCTCTCGTTGATGATCTTCTTGCCCAGCTCGGCGTTGGTGCCTTCCAGCCGCACCACCAGCGGCACCTTCAGCCCCACCTGCTTGACCGCGGCGACCACGCCCTGGGCCAGGATATCGCAGCGGGCGATGCCGCCGAAGATATTGACCAGGATGCCCTTCACGTTGGGGTCGGCGATGATGATCTTGAAGGCCGCGGTGACCTTGGCCTCGTCGGCGCCGCCGCCCACGTCCAGGAAGTTGGCAGGTTCGGCGCCATAGAGCTTGATGATGTCCATGGTCGCCATGGCCAGGCCCGCGCCGTTGACCATGCAGCCGATCTCGCCGTCCAGCGCGATGTAGCTCAGGTCGAACTTGGAGGCCTCGATCTCCTTGGGGTCCTCCTCGCTCTCGTCGCGCAGGGCCTTGATGTCCGGGTGGCGGAACAGGGCGTTGTCGTCGAAGGAGACCTTGGCATCGAGGACGCGGAGCTGGTCGTCGGCGGTGACGATCAGCGGGTTCACCTCCAGCATCGCCATGTCCTTGGCGACGAAGGCTTCGTAGAGCTGGCCGACCAGCTTGCCGGCCTGCTTGGCGAGGTCGCCCTTCAGCCCTAGCGCCGCGGCCAGCTTCAGGCCGTGGAAGGCGCGGACCCCGGTCACCGGGTCGATGGAGAAGCTGACGATCTTGTCGGGGGTCGAGTGCGCGACCTCCTCGATGTCCATGCCGCCTTCAGTGGAGGCGACCACCGAGACGCGGCTCGTTTCGCGGTCCACCAGCAGCGAGAGGTAGAGCTCGCGGGCGATGGCGGCGCCTTCCTCGATATAGAGGCGGTTGACCTGCTTGCCCTTGGGCCCCGTCTGATGGGTCACCAGCACGCGGCCGAGCATCTCGGCGGCGTTGGCCTTCACCTCGTCGACCGACTTGACGACGCGGACCCCGCCCTTGGCGTCCGGACCCAGGCCCTCGAAGCGGCCCTTGCCGCGCCCGCCGGCGTGGATCTGGGACTTCACCACGAAGACCGGACCCCCCAGCTTCTCGGCGGCCTTGACGGCCTCGTCGACGGTGAAGGCTGGATAGCCCCGCGGGACCGCCACGCCGAACTCAGCAAGGACGGTTTTGGCTTGGTGTTCGTGGATGTTCATGAGGCTCGCAAGATCGCACTGGCGAAGGGGTCTCGCCAGCTCGGCGAGTGGGCGGCGTTATAGGCGCCGCTCCCCGCGAAGACAACCGCGAGGCGGTCGTAAATCCCCGTTCTCTAACCTGCGCCTTCGAAGGCGGCGCTGGCGCGGCGTTCGAGCTTGCCCCAGCCGACGCGGGCGCCGTGCAGGGCCGCGTAGATCGACTTCACCACCACGTAGTACATCAGCTGCCGATAGCCGAAGCGCTGCACGGGCATCCAGACCAGGTCGCCCCAGGGTGCGCGGCGCTCCAACGCCATGCCGAGCGCGCCGGCCGAAAGGTCCAGGAAGATGAAGGCCGCCCAGTAGGACAGCGGCCGGACCAGGTCGTCCGGCGACCATTCTTCCGAGTGGTTGATGAAGCCATAGATTGCCGAGATCAGGCTCCAGACCACCGCCAGGTCGATCAACGGCGCGACCGCCGTCAGGATGATCTGGAACAGCCAGATCTGCGGCAGCGCGATGAAGCCCAGCACGGGACGCTTGATGTTGAAGAGTGCGGAGCGGTGCTTGTAGACGCATTGCAGGGTGCCGAACGACCAGCGGAACCGCTGCTTGAGCAGGCCGCCCACCGTCTCCGGCGCCTCGGTATAGGCGCGCGCCTCCGGATCGAACTCCACCCGCCAGCCGGCCACCTGCATGGCCATGGTCAGGTCCTGGTCTTCGGCCAGCGTGTCGTCTGGATAGCCGCCCAGCGCCTCCAGCGCCGCGCGCCGCCACGCCCCCACAGCGCCCGGCACCACGGTCACCGCGCCCAGCGCCGCCAGCGCTCGGCGCTCCAGGTTCTGGGCGGTGACATATTCCAGCGCCTGCCAGCGGGTGATCAGGTTGCGACGGTTGCCGACCAGCGCGTTGCCGGCCACCGCGCCCACCCTGGGATCGCCGAACCAGCGGGCAAGCTTGGCGAGCGTGTCGGAGGGGAACAGGGTGTCGGCGTCCAGCGCCACCACCACATCGCCGTGCGCCTTGGCGAGACCGCGGTTCAGCGCCCGCGCCTTGCCGCCGTTCTCAAAGCTCATCAGGGTCACGCGCGGCTCGTTGGCGAAGGCGCGGCGCACCAGGTCGGCGGTGTGGTCGGTCGAGCCGTCGTCCAGCACCAGCACCTCCAGCTTCGCCCAGTTGGACGCCAGGATCCGGCGCACCGAGCTTTCGATCACCTTCTCCTCGTTGAAGCAGGGGATCAGCACGCTGATCAGCGGCCCGGTCGCCGGATCGGGCATCGGCGGCGTGCGCCTCGTGATCGTGAAGCGGTGCGCCAGGGCCAGGATCCCCAGCAGCAGCAGGCGGCCGACGCCCAGGACGATGGCGGTGATGAACAGGGTGGTCAGCGCGACGTTCACCCCGTGGAAGAAGCCGAAGCCGATGCGGTCGAGCAGCAGCTCGAAGGAGTTGCGGCTGGTGGGCGGCATGGCCTCGGCGGGCGTCATGCCGGCGAGATCGGCGATGGTCACCAGCTTGTAGCCATGGGCGCGCAGGGCATCGATCAGGCCCGGCAACGCCTCGACGGTGCGGCTGCGGTCGCCGCCGGAGTCGTGCAGCAGGATCACCTGGCCCGGCCGGTCGCCGGGGTGGGCGAGACGGTTCAGGGCGACGCTGACCACCCGCGCCGGCGTCGAGGCGTCGGGGTGATCCCAGTCGTCGGGGTCGATGCGCAGGCCGACGGCCAGATAGCCCTGTGTCTGGCCGATCAGCAACGGCGCCACCTCGCGCGGCGTCGACGGCTCGGCGTCGCCGAAATAGGGCGGCCGAAACAGCCGCATGGACCGGCCGGTGATGGTCTCGAATAGCCGTTGCGTCGCCGAAAGCTCCACCGCCGCCTGCGCCGCCGGGACCTTGGAGATGTCCGGGTGGGTCCAGGTGTGGTTGCCCACGTCGTGGCCCTCGCGCACCTCGCGCGCCACCAGGCCCGGCTTGTTGGCCATGTTCTTGCCGATCACGAAGAAGGTCGCCGGCGCCTTCTTCTTCTTCAGGATGTCGAGGATCTGCGGCGTCCAGCGGCCGTCGGGTCCGTCATCGAAGGTGATCGCCACCCAGCCCGGATGGAAGCCGTAGCGCTGAACCACATAGGAGCTCGGCATCACCTCGTAGTTCTCGCCGGAGATCAGGCCGGTGTCGGAATCGATCTCCAGCGAGCGGCGCCCCGGCGTCGGAATGGATTCCACATGCAGCACCTCGCCCGAGCCGTCGAAGGAGACGCCGTTGCCGGGCTTCAGGTTTTCCAGGCCATCGGGCTTCCCCTGGCCGTAGTCGTGGCGCAGCACCTGGTATTCGAGCTGGTCCTCGCCGCCCATCCGCCACAGGGCGTAGCCCAGGGGCCGGAACCCGTCGGCGACGCGGATCTGGTTGAACAGGGTCGGCGCGTCCAGGAACCACACCACGTGCTTCAGGCCTGCGTCGTCCTGATACCCGTAGGTCGGGTTCAGGGAGTTTTCGTCCATCTCGACCTGGGCTTCGGCGTCGTGCGCCCGCTGGGTGGCGTCGGCGAAGACGATGGCCTCGGAAGCGGCCTTGTTGTGCGGCCCAGGCAGCGTCCAGTCGTAGCCGACGTTATCCAGCGCCACGATGGTCTTGGCCGGATCCAGGTGCTCCATGCGCTTGGCGAGATTGGATTCGAACCAGTCCTGGGCCGCCACCGGCCCCGGTTCGCCGCCGCCATAATGCTGGTCGTAGGCCATCAGCATCACCGCGTCGGCCGCGTCCTGCAGTTGCTTGTAGGGGAAATCCTCGTCCGCGAAGGGCGTGGTCACCCAGACATCACGCCCGATCGGCTTCAGCGCCGCCTTTGCCTGGGCGACGAAACCCGGGTAGGCGCGCGCCGCCACCGGCGTCAGGTCCTCCAGGTCGAAGACATAGCCTGCGTAGCCCCGCTTCTGCGCCTGGGCGACCAGGTTGGCGATCATCGCCGCCCGCGCCCGCGGGTTAAGCAGGAAGGCGCTGGCCATGGCGCCGTTCCAGTTCCCGCCGGTGGGCTTGTTGTAGATCTGCGGCAGGATCGAGGGTGGATGCTTGGCCGCGGCCATGATCGCGCGGGCCTGCGGGTCGGAGGTGAAGTTCAGCGTGCCATCGGCCTTGGTGAGCTCGATCCACTGCGGCGAGACCACGTCGAGCTGGTCGATGTGGTCGGCCAGCGATTCCCGCGAGCTTTCGTCCCAGCTCACGTAGAGGCCGACGGCCAGCGGCCGCGCCGGACCGCCCGCCGCCGCGCCGGAACGTGGGTGCGGGATGCGGTTCCACTGGCCGCGCCCCTTCAGCTTTCGCGCCGTCTCCACGTGCAGGGCCGAGGTCGCGCCGGGGTCCTTCAGGTTGATGATCGGCAGGCGCGGCGCGAACGCCAGGGTGGCGAAGAAGGCCGCCACCAGCAGCGCCAGGAACGACGCCACCAGTCCGCCCAGGAAGCGCACGCGCCGCGCCCGGCGTCCGGTCGGATCGTGGAAGACGAGATCGGCCATTAAGAAGGGGCGGACGCCATGGTGAATCGCGACGGCCGTTATGCCCCGCCGTGATGGCCGAAGCTAGGCGGCGGCGCGGCAGGCGCGGCGCCATCCTACGCCGTCAGCCCAGGAAGACCCTCCACAGCACCCGTCCGGGAATGAAGGCGATAAACAGGTTGAGCGCGAACCCGCCGTAGAAAAGTCCCATCATCGCCCGCCGGTGCGGGGCCACATGGTGGCGCTTCGCCCACATCACCGCGACCGGCAGGATGATCAAGGTCCAGCCGGTCAGGAGGTGCAGCACCGAGAAGTGCCCGGGTCGAAGGGTGGTGATGAACAGCGACGAGCCCGCCACCAGCGCCACCAGCCCGGCCCATGCCCAGCCGGCCACCCGATGCAGGCGCCGGCCCTTGCGCATCGCCATCAGCACGCCGCCCAGGAGGAGCGCCGCCAGCGCCGCGCCGAGGTGGATCTTGATAGCCGGCGGCAGGCTGGCGAGCAGCGCCAGGTCGGGTGCGTGCAGGCGGCCACTGACGGCGAAGGCGGCGATCTGGCGGGCGCTCGGCGCGGCGGCCAGGACCACCAGCGTCACGATCACCGCGCCGACGGCGGCCAGGCGGACCCAGGATCGGCCGGCGCCGACCGGCGTTTGCGAAACAGGCGACATCCTCTATCTCCAGGCTGAGGGCGGCCATGCCGCCTCGCGCCCTGCTTGGAGGCCGTCTTGAAGATGGGCAAAGGCCGATGCGTCAGGTGACGGTGCGGCTTCGCGAGCGGGCGGCCCGGGCCATCCGCGCTTCGCGAACGGCGGGCTCGCGCTGATGGAGTCCCGTCGCGACAAGCCGGCGCAGGCGTCTCCCAACCGCTTCGTCATCGGGCCGTTCGACGACGTCGCCGGCATGCTGCGAAGCCTGGCCATAACCCTGGTCGGCGGCCTCTTCCTGGCGCTGGCTGGTGCATTTGGCACCCACACCGCGCCCCTGCTCAAGCGGCTGATCTACTGGGAGCTGCTGATGCTGCTGGGCTGGCTGTGGGGCGTCTTTGTCTCCCGCCACTTCTTCCGGATCGTGGCCTGGCCGGAGCCGATCTGGGCGCGGGTGGTGGTCGCTGCCCTGGTGATGGCGATCCCGTTCTCGGCGGTGGTGGCGGGCGTCGGCGTTCTGATGTTCCGCCAGCTCTATTCCAACTTTCCCGCTCTGCTCCTCCCGGTCACCGTGATCTGCCTGGTGATGATGGCGATCAATGTGCTGGTGGCCAGGAACATGGACGGCGTCACCCAGGCCTCCTCCGAGCCGCCGAAATTCCTGGATCGCCTGCCGCTGAAGCTGCGCGGCGCGGAGGTCTGGGCCGTCGAGGCGGAGGACCACTACCTGCGCCTGCACACCTCCAAGGGCCAGGACCTGATCCTGATGCGGCTGTCGGACGCCATCGCCGAGCTGCAGGGCATCGAGGGCGCCCAGGTGCACCGCTCCTGGTGGGTGGCGCGAGACGCCATCACCGAGGCCGTCCGCGGCGACGGCCGCGCGACGCTCACCCTGAAAGACGGCGCCGAAGCCCCGGTCAGCCGCAGCTACGCCCGTCTGCTGCGCCAGCGCGGCTGGATCTAGCCCTTCCGGCGCGCCCGCCACTGCTCCCGGGTCTGGCCCCAGGTCTCGACGACCGAATCTTCGTAGGGCGGCGGCATCTTGGCAGGCCCCCACAGCGTCGAGCCGAGCCGCCTGGCCACGGCTTGCGAGCCGACGTTGCCGGGTTCGATGGTGTGCACCGCTTCGGTCCAGCCCAGCACGTCGAAGACATAGTCCATGCAGGCCGCCGCGCCTTCAGTGGCGTAGCCCTTGCCCCAGCAGTCGCGCGCCAGGCCCCAGCCGACCTCCGTGCCCGGCCAGTCTTCCGGCTGCCACGGCCCCAGACGTCCGATCCAGCGCCCCGACGCCTTCTCGATCACCGAGAACATGCCAAAGCCGCGGATCGACCACGAGCCCGTCACCGTGCAGATGCCGCGCCAGGCCACCGAGCGCGCCTGAGGACCGCCCAGGAACCGCATGGTTTCTTCGTCGGCGGCGAACTTCACCCAAGGTTCAAGGTCTTCCGCCGTGGGGGCCCGAAGGATGAGACGATCGGTCTCAAGAATTGGCGCTGGCCTATTCGTCATAATTCGGGCTCATATTGTCGTGGGAGAGAGTTGGTGGCGGGGGTCTTGAGCTTAGCCGTGGGCGCGGCTGGCCGACCAGCGTCACCTTTGTCGAGGGATCCGCTAAGGGGCTGGATCTCGCATGACACCTGACGAAACACCACCCAAAGAGGCCTCAAGGGGCCGCCTGGACGAGTTCGACGCGCCGAATCGACCGCGCCGGAGGGGCCGCCATATCCTGTTCGCCGGAGTAGCCGGCGCCTGCGTGCTGGGCGCGGGCCTGGGCCTTTGGGCGCGCCCGGGGATGAATGAGCGGCAGATCGCCATCGCGGCCCACGAGCCGGAGGAACCGGCCCTGGCGCCGAGCGAACGCCAACTGAAGATCGTGGTCGACGACCGCCCAGCCCCGCTGGGCGCGCCGATCCAAGTTCTGCCCACGGACGTGAAGCCGGTGGCCGAGCCGGTGCGCCTGGCGACGGTCCAGCCCGCGCCCCCGGTCGCGGCGATACCGGCCACCCGACCGGTGGTGAGTCCGCCGCAGGATCCCATGCGCGTCCAGGCCGTGACCTCGCCCGCGCCGCCCGCCACGCCACCGAGACCGCTGTTCAAGCCAGTGATGGCCAAGCTCGCCCCCCTGGTGCTCGCCGCCCTGGCCGAAGCCAAGCGGGAAGAAGCCAAGCTCGCCGCGCCCAAGATCGAGGTCGCCAAGGCCGCACCGCCAACGCCGCCGCCGGTTCACAGGACGCCGAGCCATCGCGCGCCGGAGCACGCCGAGCCCACCCGGATGGCCACGCCCGAGCGCCAGGTCGAACTCGCCGAGGCCGCGGCGGCTCGGGCCGCCCAGAAGGCGCAGGCGCAGGCGCACAGGTTGGAACTCGCCAAGGCGGCCAAGGCGGAAAAGCTCCGTCTGGCCCAGGCGGAGAAGCTGGAGGCCGCCCGTGAGGCCAGGGCGGACAAGCTGAAGGCCGACAAGGCGGAATCGATCCGGCTCGCCAAGGCCGAAGCCAAGGGCCGCGCCGAGGCTCGCGCGGAAGCCCGCACCGAGGCCTTGGCCGAAGCGAAGGAAGAGGCCCAGAAGCAGATCCGGCTGGCCAGTCTGGTGCGCACGATCAGGCGGGCCTTGCCACACCAAGCCAAGCCGCCCGTCCATGCGGCGGCGGCTAAACTCGACCGCAAGCACGCCAAGCCGTCGCGCCGCGAGCCAGCGGTGCAGCAGGCCTCGCTGAGGGGCCACAAGGCCCTGCACGCCGCCCTGCCGCCCAGCCGCAGCCGGCCGCCGATCCTCGCCCTGCCGCCCAGGTCGCCCGCTCTGATGAAGGTCTCGACCCCGCGCTGCGCCTCGCGCGATCCAGGCGAAGCGCTGGTCTGCGCCGATCCCGGCCTGGAGGCCGCCGACCGCCAACTCGCCCGCGCCTACCAGGGCGCGCGCGCCGCCGGCGTGCCCGACGCCCAATTGCAGCGCCAGCAGCAGCGCTGGCTCGCCGCCCGCGCCGCCGCCGCCCGCGAGGCGCCCTGGGCGGTCCGCGACGTCTACCTGGCCCGCATCGCCGAACTGAACGGTCTGGCCCACGACGCACATGGGGACGGGTACTGAGGCCAACCAAGGGTCATCCCGGTTTCGCGAAGCGAAGACCGGGACCCATAGACTCAATTCACAGACATTAGGCCGAAGCGTCGCCGCCGCGTCTCATCGGCATCGATCGCGTGTATGGGTCCCGGACAACCACTGCGTGGCTTCCGGGATGACCCAAGTGTTGGGGTCGACCCTGGCCGCCTAGGCCAGCATCTCCTTCACCGTGTCGCGCTCGCCGATCAGCTCGTCGTTGGTGATGGCGATCTTCGACTTGGCGAAGTCGTCCATCTGGTAGCTGTCGATGACCTCGTGGCCGGTGGCGGTGGTGCGCACCGGCATGCCGGCCCAGATCCCGTCGGCGAAGCCGTAGCGGCCCTTGCTCTCGACGCCCACCGAGTGGACCTTGCCCACGGTGGTCAGATCGCGGACGTGGTCGACCAGCGCATTGGCCGCCGAGGCCGCCGAGGAGACGCCGCGGGCCTCGATGATCGCCCCGCCGCGCTTGCCGACCGCCGGCAGGAAGTCGGTCTTCAGCCAGGTCTCGTCGCCGATCACCTCGGCCGCCGGCTTGCCGTTGATCTTGGCGTGGGTGAAGTCGGCGAACATCGTCGGGCTGTGATTGCCGTAGATGAAGGTGTCGGTCACCGCGTCAATGGAGACGCCGGCCTTCTTGGCAAGCTGGGCGCGGGCGCGGTTCTCGTCCAGGCGCACCATGCAGGTGAAGCGGTCGCGCGGCAGGCGCTTGGCCTGGTTGGCGGCGATCATCACATTGGTGTTGCAGGGGTTGCCCACCACCGCCACGCGGCAGTCGTCGGCAGCCACCTTGTCGATGGACTGGCCCTGGGCGATGAAGATCTTGCCGTTGTCCTTCAGGAGGTCGGCGCGCTCCATGCCGGGGCCACGGGGCTTGGAGCCGACCAAGAGCGCCCAGTTCACGTCCTTGAAGGCCACGTCGGCCTCGCCGGTCAGCACCATGTCGTGGACCAGCGGGAAGGCGCAGTCGTCAATCTCCATGGCCACGCCCTTGAGCGCCTTCTGCGGGCCTTCCACCGGGATCTCCAGCAGCTGCAGGATCAGCGGCTGGTCGGCGCCGAACATCTGGCCGGACGCGATGCGGAACAGCAGGGCGTAGCCGATGTTGCCGGCCGCGCCGGTAACCGCCACACGGATCGGGGACTTGGCCATGCTGGTGCTCCTTTAGGGGACGTCTCTGGAGGGTCTGTTGCGGCGGGTCCGTAGCTCACCGGCGTGCGGGCCGCAATGCTGCGGTGCGGGAAAACGGACTTGGCAGCCGCGACGGCGCCGCTCAAGCTCGCCCTCATGTTCGAGATCGACCCGGCCTTCCTCGCCACCTCCCATGCGCTCGGCGACCTGGCGCTGAGCCAAGCGCGCCTGCAGGCCGATGCGCGGTTTCCCTGGATCGTGCTGATCCCGCGCCTGGCTGGCGCGCGGGAGCTGGAGGACCTTGCGCCTGGCGAACGCGACGTCCTGATGGACGAAATCCTGCGGGCGGGCGACGCGGCGCGGGCCGTCGCCCAGGCCCTGGGCCGTCCCGCCGGCAAGCTCAACGTCGGCCAGCTCGGCAACGTCACCGCGCAACTGCATGTGCACGTCATCGCGCGGCGCCCCGAAGACGCGGCCTGGCCCGCGCCGGTCTGGGGTTTCGGGGTGGCGGAAGCTTATGAGCCCGGCGCGCTGGCGGCGGCGATGGCGGCGGCCCGGGCTGCGCTGGGGCTTTGAGCCGCCTAAGGCCCCGTCCGGCGTAGGGTCACCGGGAAGGTGGTGTCCCCGCGGATCAGCTTGCCGGTCCAGCGGCCATCGGGCTCTTCGCGCAGGGTCACGGTCAGGTCTGGTGTCTGGGTCTCGGAGAACTTCAGGGTCAGGTCGCCGCCAGTCCGCTGGATGCTGTCCACCAAGCCGGAACCCTCGGTGGAGCCGGTGCGGCGGAGATCCCGCCAGACGGCTTCCAGCCGGTCGCGGCGGTCGACGATCTGCAGGATGTAGCGGTCGCCATAGTTGTCGGCGAGCGTCCAGCCACCGTCCAGCGGCCCCTGGAAGCTCTGCGCCGAGGCAAAGGACGAGCGGATGCGCGAATCATAGGCGAGGTCGCGCACGCTGAGCGGGGCGTCGGGAGTCTTGCCCAGGTCGTCGATGCTCACCGGCGCGCCCGCCTCCGAACGCGGGGCAAGCGTGTAGCTGCGCGGCGCGGGGCCGGTGGGCGGGCTGGAGAACGACAGATCCGGGCCGGTGCGCGGCTGGCCGGCGGTGTCCGGCTCGTCCTCGTCGCCCGGCGCGCCGCGGTTCAGAAGATCGCCGATCAGGTCGTGCGAGGTCGGGGGCGCGACGCCCGACGCCGGGTCGGGCGCGGGCACGGGCCCAGGCGCCGTCTGGCTCAAGGCGGGCGCCGCGCACGCCACGACGGCCAGAACCCCGATGAGCGACCCGATCCGCATCGACCGTTTAGACCTCGCTTGCGACCTCATGGGCGGAGATGGCTTCGGCGACAGCGATCAGCCGCCGAGCCTCCTCCAGATGCAGCCGCTCCACCATACGGCCCTCGACCTTGAGGACTCCTTTCCCGCTATTTTCGGTCAAATCGAAGGCCCGCGCCACCGTGCGCGCCCAGATGACGGCGTCTGGATCCGGCGCGAAGATTCGATTGGCCGCGTCCAGGTGGGTCGGATGGATCAGGCTCTTGCCGTCGAAGCCGAAGCTGGCGGCCTGGGCGCACTCCCGCGCCAAGCCTTCCAAATCGGGGATGTCGTTGTAGACCCCGTCGAGGATCGCGAGGCCATGCGCACGGGCGGCCATGACGCTCATCGCCAGCGCGGGCAGCAGCGGCGCGCGCTCCGGCCCCAACGCGCAGCGCATCTCCTTGACCATGTCGTTGGTCCCGATCACCCAGGCCGCGACGCCGCCGTCCGCCGAGGCGCGGCCGAGCGCGTCCAGCGCAAAGATCGCCTGGCAGGTCTCGATCATCGCCCACAGCGTCACGCCGGGCCCGACGGCCTGGCGATAGGCGGCGAGGTCTTCTGGGGAGGCGACCTTGGGGACCAGCACCGCGTCGGGGCCGGCCTCCGCCGCGGCGGCCAGGTCGTCGGCGCCCCAGGGGGTGTCGAGGCCGTTCACCCGCACGATCAGCTCGCGGGCCCCGAAGCCTCCCATCCGCACCGCCTCGCAGGCCAGCGCCCGAGCGGCGACCTTGGCTTCCGGGGCCACCGAATCCTCCAGATCGAGGATCACCGCGTCGCACGGCAGGGTGCGCGCCTTCTCGATGGCCCGCGCATTGGAGCCCGGCAGGTAGAGGGCGCTGCGGCGAGGTCTCACCTGGGTCGCCATTGGCGCTCCTTCGCGCATGGATATCTCCCCGTCTTAGCGGTTAGGGTGGGGCCATGACCACACGCTACGATCCGGGCGCGCGCAATGTGCTGGGCGGGGAGCTGAAGCCCTGCTCGGTCGATCCGGTCACCGGATTCTTCCGCAACGGCTGCTGCGAGACCAGCCACGAGGACCTGGGCCTGCACACCGTCTGCGCGGTGATGACCACCGAGTTCCTGGCCTTCAGCCGCGCCGCCGGCAACGACCTGACGACGCCGATGCCGGAGGCCGCCTTCCCGGGGCTCAAGCCGGGCGACCGCTGGTGCCTCTGCGCGCCCCGTTGGAAAGAGGCCCTGGACGCCGGCGCCGCGCCGCAGGTGGTGCTCGACGCCACCCACGAGGAGACGCTGGCCATCGTGCCGCTGGGGGTGCTGAAGGACCACGCGGTGGAGGCTTAGGCGTTAGAGCGGATACTCCGCCTCCAGGCGGTAGTGCGCCTGTTCGGAGCCCAGGAAGCTGGAATAGAGGCCGAAACGCTCCACCCGGATCGGCGGCGATTTCAACAGGTTGTTGGCCTGGATCCAGGCGGCGACTTCGGCCGGCTCGGGGCGGCGCAGATAGGCCAGGGTCACGTGCGGCCGATAGTGGCGGGTGTCGGCCTTCAGGCCCGCGCGGCGCGCGGCGCTTTCGCAGGCCTTGGCGAGGCGGCGCAGGGGCTCGCTCTCCTCGACGCCAGCCCACAGCACATGCAGGTCGGGCCCCTCGCCGAACGCGCCGACCCCCGTCAGCCCGATCTCGAACGGCTCGCCGCGCACGGTGGTGAGTTCGGTGTCGAGATCGCGGGCGACGTCCTCGCGGAGGTCGCCGAAGAACCGGAGCGTGATGTGCAGCGCCTCCAGCGGGCTCCAGCGGGCGCCCTCGACACCCGTCTGGCGGCGCGCCAGCGCCAGGCCGATCTCCTGCGGAATCGAAAGCGCGGCGAAGAGCCGGATCATGACCTTAACTAACCCAAGGGCGCGCGACCCGCAAAACCGCGCCTAATTCCGGACCAACGCGGGTGAAACGAGGCCTTGCTTCCGCCTCACCGGGACCCGATATTTGGGGTGCGTCCATTCGGGGACGTTCAAATCAAGGGTTTTGCTCAAATGAGCGACTTCAACCGCGGCTATGCGCGCCCAACCCAGGTGGGTTCGGCCGATATGTCGGTTGACGTGGGTCTCCGCAGTTTCATGCTCGGGGTCTACAACAAGGTGGCGCTGGGCCTGGTGCTCTCCGCCGGCCTCGCCTACCTCACCGGCTCCTATGCGCCTGTGCGCGATCTGATGTTCACCGTGGCCAATGGCCGGGTGGGCTATTCGATCCTGGGCTTCGTGGTGGCCTTCGCCCCGCTGGCGGTGCTGCTGTTCTCCGGCTTCGCGCTGAAGAACGTGACGCCGCGCTCGGCCAGCATCACCTACTGGACGGTGGTCAGCCTGATCGGCGCCTCGCTGGGCGTGGTCGTGCTGCGCTACACCGGCGCTTCGATCGGCGAGACCTTCCTGCTGACCGCCACCTCCTTCGGGGCGCTGTCGTTGGTGGGCTATACCACCAAGCGCAACCTGACAGGCCTCGGCAGCTTCCTGATCATGGGCCTGTGGGGTCTGATGGGCGCCATGCTGGTCAATCTCTTCCTGCAGAACTCGATGATGGCGCTGATCGTCGACGTGATCGGCGTGCTGATCTTCGCCGGCCTGATCGCCTACGACACCCAGCGGCTGAAGATGACCTACTATCAGCTGGCCGGGAACGACGCGGGCAAGAGCGTGGCCACCAGCTACGGCGCGCTCAGCCTCTACCTCGACTTCATCAACCTCTTCCAGTTCCTGTTGGCCCTGTTCGGCAACCGCCGCTAAGCGCCTTCGCAGAGACCGAAGACGAAAGCCCTGGCGGGAAACCTCCGGGGCTTTTTCTTGCCTCCTCCATTCCGACATCCCCGTGAAACGGCGGGAGGTCGTGCTAGTCGACGACCTTGAAGCCGCCGCGGTCGAAGAACCGCAGCACCTGCTCCAGTTCGTGGCCGCGGCGCAGCACCATGCCGCCCTGGCCCAGCACCGCCCAGGCGCCCTGCTTGCGCGCCAGGCTGGGGCGCTTTTCGATGCGGTAGAGCGGCGCCTCGGAGCTGCGCTTGTAGACCGAGAACACGGCTGATTCGGTGAGGCCATCGATGGCGTAGTCGCGCCATTCCCCGGCCGAAACCATGCGGCCATAGAGGGAAAGCAGACGGGTGAGCTCGCGCCGTTCGAAGAAGACGGCTGCCTGACGCGGCGACGCGTGGGACATGTCGAAAGCCATTGTTCGCCAGCCTAGACCGGAATCGCCGTCGCGGGCCAGAGGGGCTTTCTGGGCCCCATCGCGCAAAAGCCCCCGCCGCGAAATGACCTTATTGTCGACCCGCGAGCGCCCGATGGGGCTCCGATATTGCTATTGCCGGTTGGTCAGGGACGACGGTCCCGGATCCTGAACAGCCCCCCCAGCCCCCCTGGATCGGCGGACTGGCCAGCCGGCGCCTACATCTCCTCCTAGTCACGAATCCCCGCGGGTGCTCTCCAGCCGCGGGGGTTTTCGTTTGCGGGCGATGCGGGCTCAGGCCTTGGGTTCGGCGGCCCCGACCACCCGGCCACCGTGAGCGCCCTGCACGAGCACGACGGTCTTCAGGCCCTCTTCGGAGGGCGCGGGAAGGTGGAAAGCCACCGGCTTGCCGCGCCAGGCGCCCAGGCGGGTAAGTTCGCGCACGACGTTCTTTTCCGGCAGGGTCTGGCCCTTGTTGTCGCCGGTCTTGACCGCCACCTCCTGCTCGCGCGGGTCATAGCGAATCAGCCACACCTCGCCGCCACCCCTGGGCGCGCGGGCCGAGCCGACGTAGACGCGGGCGCCGTGCGAGAAGCGGATGTCGGGGGTGGCGCGGCGGGCCTTGGCGGCCTCGGCCACCAGCTTGTCGATCTTTTCGGTCTTCGAGCCGGCGGTCTGGGCGGCGCCGTCGACGACCACCTGCGGCGTATAGGGTTCGCGCAGCGCGAGCTTGGCCACATAGGCCTTCTGCCGCTCGGCGAACTCCGGCTTGGCGAAGGTGTCGGTCCAGCCCAGGTAGTCCCAGTAGTCCACCGAGAAGGTCAGGGCGAGCACGCCCGGCTTGTCCGCCAGCTTGGCCACATGCGCATTGGCCTCGCCGCACGAGGCGCAGCCCTGCGCCGTGTAGAGCTCGACGACCACGGGAATCTTGGCCGCCGCCGCTGACGGCAAGGCCAGGGGCAGGGCGAGCAGGACCAGGCTGAAAAGCGCCGCTTTCCGCATCGCTTTGGGCTTAAAGGCGCTTGCCGGCCCTGTAAATTGCAACAAGGCGTGAGCGGGACGCGGCGGACGGCGCTTATCGGCGCGCCGCCCGCCCGTCGGTGGGGGTCTAGACGGCCGGCTTGGCCAGGTTGCGCAGCACGTAGTTCAGGACGCCGCCGTTCTTGTAGTACTCGAGCTCGGTAGGCGTATCGATCCGGCAACGCACCGGGAAGCGGGCGATGCGGCCGTCCGAGGGACGGTACATCTCCACGGTCAACTGGCGGCGCGGCGACAGGTCGGCGAGGCCGCGGATGGTGACGATCTCCTCGCCGGTCAGGCCAAGCTTGTGCCAGCCTTCCTGCAGGAACTGCAGCGGCAGCACACCCATGCCCACCAGGTTCGAACGGTGGATGCGCTCGAAGCTTTCCGCCACCACGGCGCGGACGCCCAGCAGCTTGGTGCCCTTGGCCGCCCAGTCGCGGGACGAGCCGGTGCCGTATTCCTTGCCGGCGAACACCACCAGGTGGCGGCCCTCGGCCAGGTAGCGCATGGCCGCGTCGTAGATCGACATCACCTCGCCAGACGGGAAGTGCTTGGTCATGCCGCCTTCGATTTCCGGAGTGATGCGGTTGCGGATGCGGATGTTGGCGAAGGTGCCCCGCATCATCACCTCGTGGTTGCCGCGCCGCGCGCCATAGGAGTTGAACTCCGTGGTCGGCACCTGGTGGTCACGCAGATAGACGCCGGCCGGCGAGGTCGCCTTGATCGAACCGGCCGGAGAGATGTGGTCGGTGGTGATCGAATCACCGAACACCGCCAGGACGCGCGCCTCGACGAGGTCGGTGACCGGCGTCGGATCCATCGACATGTCCTGGAAGTAGGGCGGGTTCTGGACGTAGGTCGACCCCATGTCCCAGCCGTAGGTCTGGCCGCCCTCGACCTTGATGCCCTGCCAGGACTTGTCGCCCTTGAAGACGTCGGCGTAGCGGGTGGCGAACATCTTCTGCGTTACGAACTTGCGCTGCAGGGCGGCCACTTCCTCGGTCGTGGGCCAGATGTCCTTCAGATAGACCGGCTTGCCGCCCTTGCCCTCGCCCAGCGGCTCGGTGGTGATGTCGAGCGACATGGAGCCGGCCAGGGCATAGGCGACGACCAGCGGCGGAGAGGCGAGATAATTCGCCCTGACGTCCGGATTGACCCGGCCCTCGAAATTGCGGTTGCCCGACAGCACCGAGACGGCGACAATGTCGTTGTCGGCGATGGATTGGCTGACCGCCTCGTCGAG
>DATAUR010000075.1:0-52315 GCA_036268175.1 Phenylobacterium sp.
AACGATGACCGTGGTGCGGTCGAACATCTGGATTTCGGTGGCGCGCACCCGGATGCGGCGGATGTCCCCCTCGACGCCCCCGACGTTGACCCAGTCGCCCACCTTCACCGGCCGCTCGATCAGCACGATGATGCCCGACACGAAGTTCTGCACGATCTGCTGGAGTCCGAAGCCGATGCCGACGGAGAGCGCGCTGGCGATCAAGGCGATCTGCTGCAGGCCAAGGCCGGTGGCGCCAAGGGCGCAAAGCAGGGTGATGGCGACGCCGAGGTAGCTGACCCCGGTTCCGACCGAGTTCTGCAGGCCGGTGTCCCACCCGGTCGCCGGGAGGTAGCGCCGCACGACCCATCGCCGAATGAGGTGCACGGCGGTCAGGCCGAACACGACCACCGCAAGGCCGCTCGCCAGGGCGGCCAGCGACAGCTTCGCGGCGCCGATCTTCAGCGACCCGTCGAACCCTCCCAGGCGTCTGAACAGCAGGTGGCCATCCTGGCCGAAGGGCGTGATCGCCAAGGTCACCGCCACTCCGAGCACCAGGAGCTGCAGGGCGGCGGCCGCCAGGAGGCCGAGTTGGGCGACCGTGGCATGCCGCAGGCCGAACAGGACCACCAGGCTGCGGGTCGCCGAGCCCTGCTCCGCAAACAAGGTGGCGAACACGTCGTCGATCAGGCGGACCAGCAGGAAGGTCACCGCCGCGATCAGGCTCAGCCAGAAGATTTGCCCGGCGATGAGGATCGCCAGGGCCGAGTAGCCGCCGACCACGGCCCAGACCGTGGCGAGGATCGCAACGCTCAAGGCGACCGAGATCAGGGTCCAGATCGGCGCGCCCTGATCCGTCGAGGCCGCCACGACGGTTGAACGGCTGCGCGCCGAGCTCACCAGGATGACGCCGGCGATGGACACATAGGCCAGCGACAGCAGGTTGTTGGCGGCGATGGTGGCGGCGACGCTGGCGCCCACCACGTAGTTCAGCCGCGTGAGCAGGAATCCCAGGGCGCAGATCAGGGCGACCGCGAGAAGCTGCCGGTCAAGCCGCCGGGCGACGTTGTCCGACAGGGTCAGCATCCGGCGCTCCGCATGGGGGTCTGTGGCGAGCGCGCGCCCCACGGCCCGGATGGCCGCGCCCCAGCCGATCGCCGCCGCCGCCGCCCCCGCCAGTTGGTCCGCCTGATCGGAGAGCAGGCCGCCCCATTCCATGGCAAGCCGCAGTCCGATCGCCGCCAGCACCGGCGTCGCCGTATTGAGCACGGCGACGAACAGGGCGTATCCCGACCTGGCCAGCCGCGCGGGGGCCCGCGACGACGAAAGGCGCGCCGCCACGGCGGTTTCCAGGCCCCGCCGCAGCGGCAGCAGCAGGACGAAGGCCCAGAGAAGCCCCACGGCGAGGCCGCCCAACCCGCGCACCGGCTCAGCCTGCCGCGCATAGGCCGCCGCCCCGACGGCCAAGTGGGTCAGCCGCCGAAGATCCGGCCCGAGCGCGGCGGCGAGCGAGGTCCAGAAGCCCGGCGACAGGGGCGGCGCGGTGCGGTCGAGGAGGCGGCCGTTGAAGCCTTCGCGGCGCCGCTCGGCGACCAGGCTGAAGGCGGCGTCGGCCCGGGCGGAAATCCCCTGAGCGTGGCGCATCTGCGCCTGCAAGGCCGATCGCCGCGCCGCGGCGGCGGCCCGAGTCGCGCCCTGCGCCCGGTTTCTTTTCAGATCGCGGTCAAGGGCGGTGATGTCCGCGGCCCTGGCGGCCGCCACGGTGTTGGCGGCCTGCTCGATCGCCGCGGCCTGGCTCCCCATCCTGGCCAGGGCGGCGTCGTTCGAGGTGGTCTGCGCCTGGTTTTCCAATTGGCCGATGGTCTGCGCGCCCGTGGAGACCGTCGCGTCGGGTGAAGGCGGAGCGGGCGAAGGCGAGACGGGCGGCGCCGGCGTCCCGGTCGGAAGCTGCGTCGCTGGGGTCGGCGGTGGCGGCGGCGCTTGCGCGGAGGGCGGCGTGGCGGCGGCCGGGTTGGTCGCGGGCGCCCCGGCGTCGGCAGCCGATCCCAGCGCCAGCAGAAACAGGGCCGTCGCCGCAAACCCTGCTCGCAGCCCGTGCGGCGGTCGGATCATCCAGATGCTCCTTCGCCCCGCAGAACGCGTCGGCGCCCTTCCGGTTGAGCCGGTGTCTTCAGCGGGCGCAAGGAAGTTCATTCGGTTGCGGCCATGGAAGCCCATCGTAAGCGCGCCATCCAGCAGCTTGGGAACTCGGGCTTTTTCCGTGCGCTCTTCCTGTCCCCGAGAAGGTGACGGAATGCTTGCAGGACAACGACTTTCGACCCTGGGCCAGTTCACGCCGCAGTTCCCTGACGCCGAGGAGCTGCATCTGGGCCTGGCCCGCTGGAACCGACGACGCCTCGCGGTCCAGGTCCCCCACGACGACTGGCGCGCGGAACTGCTGGAAGACCAGCGGATGCTGCGGCTGGAAGGCGCCTTCATCGAAGTTTTCCGGGAGCATGTCGCCGGCCTGGTCGTCGATGTTCCCAAGGACGTCCAGGCCTTCATCGCCTGGTTCGAGGACCTGAAGACGTCGGGGCCGGGCCAATGGGATCCGCTGTTCGCCTGGCTGGAGACCACCGCCAGCCTGGAGCAGATGAAGTGGTTCCTCACCCAGGAGGCGGCCGGCGAGGCCGGCTTCGAGGACCTGGTGGCCTTCACCCAGGTCAAGCTGCCGGCCCGGCCGAAGCTGGAGCTGGCGCGCAATTATTGGGATGAAATGGGACGCGGATCGATGGGCGGCATGCATGGCCCGATGCTCGACCGCACGGTCACCGGCCTGGGCCTGCGTCCGACCATTGAGGGCACGCTGTGGCAGAGCCTGTGCCTGGCGAACCTGATGACCGCGCTCGCGACCACGCGGCGCTACGCCTACCAGTCGATCGGCGCGCTCGGCGTCGTCGAGCTCACCGCGCCGACCCGGGTGGCCTGCGTGGACGCCGGCCTGAAGCGCCTGGGTTGCGGGCCGGAGCAGCGCAAGTATTTCGCCCTGCACGCCCATCTGGACATCGAGCACTCCGCCGCCTGGAACGCCGAGGCGCTGATGCCGCTGGTCACCGAGACGCCGGCTTGCGCCCGCTATATCGCCGAAGGCGCGCTGATGCGGCTGATCTGCGGCGAGCAGTGCTTCGCGGCCTACAGCGCGGCCCTGCTCGCGCATCATCACCCAGTCGTCTACGCAGCCTAGCCGCGCTGCGCCGCGCCTAGGTCTGGGAGGGCGTGGCGACGCGTCTCGGCGCCGGACGGTCGTGCGGCTTGGCCTATCGCGACGAGGCCCAAGCAGGCCTGCAAGGAGTCGAGCTTAACGTGCAGCTCGGCGATCGAGGTTTCGGCCTTGATGTCGATCTCGTCGTCGAGCGCCGTGGCGAGCCGATCCTTCGCCGCCGTTTTTGCGCCGGCGTATGGTCCGAGCTGGTCCGCGATCGAGGCCTTGCATCCTTCCGCTCATCGGGCGAGGCAGACACTCGATGCTCGGCGCAATCATCCTGACCGGCGGCGCGTCCTCGCGGATGGGCGCGGACAAGGCCGGTCTGGACTGGAACGGCCGTCGGGCGGTGGATCGGCTGTCGGACCTGGCGCGACAGCTGGGGGGTGTGGAGGTGGTCACCGCCGGCGCGCGGGCCTATGGCCTGCCATTCGCGGCGGAGGAGCCTCCCGGCGGCGGGCCGGCTGCCGGAGTAGTGGCGGCGGCGGCCTTGCTTCGGGGCCAAGGCTGCGAGCGCGCCCTGGTGCTGGCGGTCGACGCACCGACAATCACCCAGGCGGACGTGGCGAAGCTGTTGGAGGCGCCAAGCCCCGGAGCTTGCTTCGAGGGCCTGCAGATGCCGCTGGTCGTCGATCTGGCGGCCTTGCCGCCGGCCGCCGCCCATGGCTGGTCGATGGTGAAGTTGATCGAAACGGCCGGCTTGCCGCGTTTGCCGTGTCCGGCGTCGGGCCGCGCGCGCCTGCGCGGGGCGAATACGCCGAACGAGCGGGCGGAGCTGCTCGCAGCGCTGATCGCGACGGAGGCTGCTCAAAAGGGCGGCGCCGGTTGATCAAGTAGAGGGCGTTGGCGCTCTCTTTGCTGCGCTGCGGTACAACACCTGACTTCGTTCACCAGGGCGGCGCCTAGTCATCGCCAATGCGAGTGCTCGTGGTGGATCCAGACCCGGCCCGCGCGGCCTTGGTCGCGGAAGGGCTCTCCGGCGTGAAACCGTTGGAGGTCCGCCACGCCGTGGTCTTCAACCAGGCCGAAGCCGCCGCTTTCATGCCCGACGTCGTCGTGGTGGCCTCAAACAGCCCAGACCGTGACACCATCGAAAGCCTTCGCGAAGCCACCGCCTCCAACCCGCGGCCGGTGGTGATGTTCGTCGACCGCTCCGAGCCGGGGCTCGCCGAGCAGGCGGTGCTGGCAGGAGTCTCGGCCTATGTGGTGGACGGTCTGTCGGCGGCCCGCGTCCGCCCCGTGCTGGAGGTGGCGATGACCCGTTTCCAGCTCATGAACCAGCTGCGCCAGGACCTCGACAAGGCCAAGGCGGACCTGGCGTCGCGCAAGACCGTGGAACGGGCCAAGGCGCTGCTGATGAAGGAGCGCGGCCTTGAGGAGGAGCAGGCCTACCGGCTGCTGCGCAAGCTCTCCATGGACACCGGCCGTCCGCTGGGCGCGGTGGCCGCCGACCTCTTGGCGTTCGCCGGGGTGCTGAAAGGGGACGATACATGAGCGCGGGCCAGCCCCTACGCCTGGGTTTCATTCCGCTTAATGACGCGGCCACACTGATCGTCGCGCAGGAACGGGGCCTTTTCGCCGCCGAAGGTCTGAACGTCGAACTGAGCCGTGAAGTCTCGTGGGCGACTGTCCGGGACAAGATCGCCTTCGGCGCGTTGGACGGAGCCCATATGCTGGCGCCGCTGGCGCTGGCCATGACCCTAGGCGCCGCTGGGGCGGGGGCCGAGCCCGTGCCGGTCATCGCGCCGTTCGCCATGGCGCTGAATGGTCCCGCGATCACGCTGGCGTCGCGCCTCGCCGTGGTGGCAGGCGATGGCCGCCGCGCCGACGGCCTGGCCCGGCTGATCGCGCGCCGCCGCCAGGAAGGCGCTAGCCCGATCACTCTCGCGGTGGTCTTCCCGTTCTCGACGCACAACTACCTGCTGCGCGACTGGCTGGCGGCCGCCGGCATCGACCCGGACCGCGATGTGCGCCTGACCGTCGCGCCGCCGCCGCGGATAGCGGAGCTGCTGAGCGGCGGTGTCGTGGAGGGCGTCTGTGTGACAGAGCCATGGGGCAGTGCCGCGGTCGCCGCCGGAGCGGGCGTCATGGCGGCGCGGGCCTCGCAGCTCTGGCCCCGCGCGCCGGACAAGGTTTTCGCCGTGACCGAGGCTTGGGCGGCGGAGCGTCCGGATGAATTGCAAGCTCTGTTGCGTGCGATGCTACGGGCTGCCGCCTGGGCGGACGATGCGGAGAACCGGGCGGAGCTGGCGGCCATGCTGGCCCAGCCGCGCTATGTCGGAGCCGACGTCGCTGTCATCGAGGCCTCGCTGCAAGACGTGATCTTCGCCGCCGAGGGCGCCACGGCGCCTCAGCCGATCCACGCGGCCTGGCTGCTGACTCAGATGGCTCGCTGGTCGCAGATCGGCGATGAGGTGAACATCGCGGCCGCCGCGCGGGACGTCTACCGGCACGAACTGCACGCCGCGGCGCGGGCCGCGCTGGGCCTCTCCAAGGTCTCGATGCTTGAGTCGTTGGATGCCTTTTGCGAAGGCGGCTTTCGGCTTGCGGGGTTGTTTCCGCCAAAATAGCGGGCAGGGGGTTGCGATAAGGCGCCCAATTTCCGCACTGCAGCATGGGGAGCAGCGGCGGCCGGCCTTCGAAGCGTGACACAGCCACGGCCTGCGGTTTCCATCAGACCACGGCCCAGGACAACGGCGTTCGCGGCTTCAGGAACGGCTCAAGGACGAGCCGTCCAACCCTTGGCGACGCCGCCTGTCCACTCCAGTTCAGGGCCCATCCGCATGGTCGATCGCGCCTTCCTGAAGTCGGGGCACACCCCGACTCTGTTCTCCGCCTTCCTCTATTTCGATCTGTCGTTCATGACCTGGGTCCTGCTGGGGCCGCTCGGCGTGGCGATCTCCAAGTCGTTCGGCCTGACGCCGGCGCAGAAGGGTTTCATGGTGGCGGCGCCGGTGCTGTCCGGCGCGGTCCTGCGGGTGATCGCCGGCCTCATGGTCGACCACATCGGGCCCAAGCGGACCGGGTTGATCCTGCAACTCCTGGTCCTGGCCGGACTCGGCTTGGCCTGGCTGCTCGGCATCCACAGCTACAATCAGGTGCTGGTCCTGGGGCTGCTGCTCGGGGTCGCGGGCGCGTCCTTCGCGGTGGCCCTGCCGTTGGCCTCGCGGTGGTATCCGCCGGAGCACCAGGGCCTGGCGCTGGGCATCGCGGGCGCGGGCAATTCGGGCACGGCGCTCGCCGCACTTTTCGCCCCAGGGCTGGCCCAGACCTATGGTTGGCAGAACGTCGTGGGCCTGGCCGCTCTGCCGCTCGGCGTGGCCTTCCTGATCTATCTGATCTTCGCCAAGGACGCGCCGGACCGCCCGCCGGCCAAGACGCTGGCCCAGTATCTGAGCGTGCTGAAGACCCGGGACGCCTGGTGGCTGATGGGTCTCTACGGCGTGACCTTCGGTGGGTTCGTGGGCCTGTCGTCGTCGATGACCATCTACTTCAACTCCGAGTATGGGCTGAAGGCGGTGACCGCCGGCTTTTTCACCTCGGCCTGCGTCTTCGTCGGCTCCTTCGTGCGGCCGGTGGGCGGGGCGCTGGCGGACCGGTTCGGCGGGGTGCGGACCCTGACGGCGATCTACCTCCTGGCGGCGCTCGGCCTGGCGTTGGTGAGCTTCCAGCAGCCCAGCCCGTGGCTGGCGCTGGGCCTGATGATGTTCTCGATGGTCGCGCTGGGCGCCGGCAACGGAGCGGTCTTCCAGCTCGCCCCCCAGCGGTTCAGCAAGGAGATCGGCGTGATCACCGGCCTGGTGGGCATGACCGGTGGCGTGGGCGGCTTTTACCTGGCCTCCAGCCTGGGCTTGGCCAAGCAGGTGACCGGCTCCTACCAGGCCGGCCTTCTGGCCTTCGCCGGGCTCGCCTTGTTGGCCCTGGTCGGCCTGCTCGGGGTCAAGGCGCGGTGGCGCAAGACCTGGCCCGAGTTGGCCGGCGCGGCGCTGCGGCTGTGAGCGTGGCGATGGCAGGGACCAAGGAACGCCTGGTCGTCATCGGCAACGGCATGGCCGGATGCCGGGCGGTGCAGGAAGTGCTGAAGCGCGACCCCGGCCGCTATGACATCACCATCTTCGGCGCCGAGCCCCGGGTGAACTACGACCGGATCATGCTCTCGCCGGTGCTGGCCGGTGAGAAGGCCTTTGCCGACATCGTGCTCAACGACGAGGCCTGGTACCGCGACAACGGCATCGTCCTGCACGCGGGCCAGGCGGTTGAGGCCATCGACCGCACCGCGAAAATGGTGCGGGCCGCCGGCGGGATCGAGGCGCCCTACGACCGGCTGATCCTGGCGACCGGATCGGACCCGATCCGCCTGCCGCTGCCGGGCGCGGACCTGCCGGGCGTCGTGACCTTCCGCGACCTTGACGACGTCGACGCCATGATCGGCGCGGCCCGGCCGGGTGCGAAGGCCGTCGTGATCGGCGGCGGCCTGCTGGGCATCGAGGCGGCCTATGGGCTCTCCAAGCGGGGCATGTCGGCGACGGTGATCCACCTGCTGGACGTCCTGATGGAGCGCCAGCTGGACGCATCGGCGGGCTTCCTGCTGACCGAGGCGCTGGCCCAGAAGGGCGTCGAGACGGTGCTTGAGGCGCAGTCGGAGGAGATCGAGGGCCGGGACGGGCGGGTCTGCGGCCTGCGGCTGAAGGATGGCCGCGTGCTGCCCTGCGACCTGCTGGTGATGGCGGTCGGCATCCGCCCGGCTGCGGGCCTGGCCAAGGCCGCGGGCCTGGAGGTCAATCGCGGCGTGGTGGTGGACGACACCCTGCGGACCTCCGATCCGGCGATCTACGCCATCGGCGAGTGCGTCGAGCACCGGGGCCAGTGCTACGGCCTCGTCGCGCCGATCTGGGAGATGTGCCGGACCCTGGGCGAGGCCTTGACCGACGGGACCTCGACCTACCAAGGCTCCAGTCTGTCGACCCGGCTGAAGGTCTCCGGCGTCGATGTCTTCTCGGCGGGCAAGCACACCGGCGGCGCCGAGTGCGAGGACATTGTGTTCCGCGACGCGGGGCGCGGCGTCTACAAACGCATCGTGCTTGAGGGTGGCAAGGTCGCCGGCGCGGTGCTGTTCGGCGACGCCTCGGACGGCGGCTGGTACTTCGACCTGATGCGCTCGGGCGAGGACGTTGGCGCGATCCGCGAGACCCTGGTGTTCGGCCAGGCCGTCACGGAGGGCCTTCGAGGGCTGGACCCTAGCGCCGCCGTTGCCGCCATGGCCGATACGGCCGAGGTCTGCGGCTGCAACGGCGTCTGCAAGGGGGAGATCACCGCCGCCATCGCCGGCCAAGGCCTGACGACGCTGGAGGCGGTGCGGGCGGTCACCAAGGCCTCGGCCTCCTGCGGGACTTGCACGCCGCTGGTCGAGAAGCTGCTGAAGCTGAGCCTCGGCGACGCCTTCGTAGCGCAGACGGGGCCAAAGCCGGTTTGCGCCTGCACCGCGCGTGGCCACGACGAGGTTCGTCGCCGCATCGTCGAAGAGGGCCTGAAGTCGATCCCGGCGGTGATGCAGGCGCTGGAGTGGGCGACGCCCGACGGCTGCCACGCCTGCCGCCCGGCGCTGAACTACTATCTGGTGTGCGCCTGGCCCGGCGACTACCGCGACGACAAGCAGTCGCGGTTCATCAACGAGCGGGTGCACGCCAATATCCAGAAGGATGGGACCTACTCCGTGGTGCCGCGGATGTGGGGCGGCGTCACCTCGGCGGCGGAACTGCGGGCCATCGCCGACGTCGTCGACAAGTTCGATATCCCGACCGTGAAGGTCACCGGCGGCCAGCGGATCGACCTGCTAGGCGTCAAGAAGGACGACCTTCCGGCGGTTTGGGCCGACCTCAACGCGGCGGGCATGGTCTCCGGCCACGCCTATGCCAAGGGGCTGCGGACGGTGAAAACCTGCGTGGGCTCCGACTGGTGCCGGTTCGGGACCCAGGATTCCACCGGCCTGGGCGTGCGGCTCGAGAAGTTCATGTGGGGCTCCTGGTCGCCGGCCAAGGTCAAGCTCGGCGTCTCCGGCTGCCCGCGGAACTGCGCCGAAGCCACCTGCAAGGACATCGGCGTGATCTGTGTCGACAGCGGCTACGAGGTGCATGTGGGCGGCGCCGCCGGCCTGCACATCAAGGGGACCGAACTGCTCACCAAGGTCGCCAGCGAGGACGAGGCGGTCTGGACGATCTGCGCGGTGATGCAGCTCTACCGCGAGACCGGCTGGTACCTGGAGCGCATCTACAAGTGGCTGGACCGCGTGGGCCTCGCCTGGGTTCAGATCCAGGTCGAAGACCCGGACGCGCGCCGGGCCCTGCACGACCGCTTCGCCTATTCACAGCGCTTTTCCCGCATCGACCCCTGGGCCGAGCGGGTGGCCGGCCGCGACGCCCACGAATTCAACCCGCTCAGCCGCCGCATGGAGTTCCAACCCTCATGAACGCTCTGGTGATGGATCCCATCCAGTGGACCGACGTCGGCGCGGTCACCGACGTGCCGGTGCGCGGCTCACGGCGGGTGCCGATGCCCGGCGGCGATGTCGCCATCTTCCGCACCGGCGATGGTCGGATGTTCGCCCTGCTCGACCGCTGTCCGCACAAGGGCGGACCGCTCAGCCAGGGGATCGTACACGGCCACGCGGTGACCTGTCCGCTGCACAACTGGCAGATTTCCCTGGCGACCGGCGAGCCTCTCGGCGCCGACCGCGGCAAGGGCTGCGCGCCGGTCGTGCCCCTGGAAGTGCGCGAGGGCCGCCTGCTGCTGGGGCGTATCTGACGCCATGCCCGACGGCGCGACGCCTCCGGATGTCCACACGACCTGCCCCTACTGCGGGGTGGGCTGTGGCGTGCGCGCGGCGGCCGGCGCGCGCGGCGTCAAGGTCGAGGGTGACGGCGATCATCCCGCCAATTTCGGGCGGCTCTGCTCCAAGGGCTCGGCCCTGGGCTCGACGGTCGGCCTTGAGGGCCGGCTGCTGCACCCGATGATTGGCGCGCGCCGCGCATCGTGGAACGAGGCCATCGCCCGCGTGGCCGGTCGGTTCTCTGAGACCATCGCCCGGCACGGGCCGGACGCGGTGGCCTTCTACGTCTCCGGCCAGTTGCTCACCGAGGACTACTACGCCGCCAACAAGCTGATGAAGGGCTTCATCGGCTCCGGCAACATCGACACCAATTCGCGGCTCTGCATGGCCTCCGCCGTGGTGGCCCACAAGCTCGCCTTCGGCGCCGACCTGGTGCCGGGTTGCTACGAAGACCTCGACCTCGCCGACCTGGTGGTGTTCTCCGGCCACAACGCCGCCTGGACCCATCCGGTGCTCTATCGGCGGACGGAGGCGCGCAAAGCGCGCGGCCAGCGCCATGTGGTCATCGACCCGCGCCGGACCGACACCGCCGAGGCGGCCGACCTGCATCTACCGCTGGCGCCGCAGAGCGACGTGCGCCTGTGGAACGGGCTGCTGGCAGACCTGCTGCGGCGGGGTGCGGCCGACCGCGGCTACATCGCCGCTCACGTGGCCGGCTTCGCCGACGTCGAGGCCGAGCTCCGAAGGGTCGACCAGTCGATCCACGCCGTGGCCGCCGATTGCGGTCTCGACGCCGGCGACCTGGAGACCTTCTTCCGCTGGTTCGCCGAGACGCCGCGCACGGTCAGCCTATTTTCCATGGGCGCCAACCAATCGGCCCAGGGCGTCGCCAAGGGCTCGGCGATCCTCAACGCTCACCTGGCGACGGGGCGCATCGGCAAGCCCGGCGCCTGCCCCTTCTCGATCACCGGCCAGCCCAACGCCATGGGCGGACGCGAGACCGGCGGCATGGCCACGACCTTGGCCGGCCACATGGATTTCGACGAGGAGTCCCGCGCGCGCCTGGCGCGGTTCTGGGGCGCGCCAAAGGTGGCTGCCGGGCCGGGTCTGCAGGCGGTCGAGATGTTCGACGCCATGGCCGACGGCCGGATCAAGGCGGTCTGGATCATGGCCACCAATCCGGCGGTCAGCCTGCCGGATGCCGGTCGGGTGCGCGCGGCGCTGGAGGCCTGTCCGTTCGTGGCGGTCTCCGATGTCATGGCCGATACCGACACGCAAAGCTTCGCCGACGTCCGGCTGCCGGCGCTGGCCTGGGGCGAGAAGGACGGCACGGTCACAAATTCAGAGCGCCGCATCAGCCGCCAACGACCGCTGTTCGAGGCGCCCGGCGACGCGCGGGCCGACTGGCGGATCGTCGCGGACGTGGCCACGGCCATGGGCTTTGGCGAAGGCTTCGGCTGGCGCGGCCCAGCCCAGGTGTTTCGCGAGTGGGCGCGGCTGAGCGTTTACGAAAACACCGACCGGGTGCTGAACCTGGGTCCGCTGGCGGGGGTGAGCCCGGAAGCCTACGACGCCATGAAGCCTGTGCAGTGGCCGGTGACGGCCAAGGGCGGCACTGCGCGGCTGTTCGCCGATGGCCGTTTCCAGACGCCTGACGGCTGGGCGCGCATGGTTCCGGTGACGGCGCAGGGTCCGGCGGAGGCCATCACACCGGCCTTTCCGCTGTCGCTGAACACCGGACGGGTGCGCGACCACTGGCACACCATGACCCGCACCGGGCTCGCCCCTGAGCTCTGCCGCCACGCGCCGGAGCCCTATGTGGAGATCCACCCGGCCGATGCGGAGCCCCTGGGCCTGACCGAGGGCGCGCTCACCCGTGTGCAGACCGAGCAGGGTGAGGCCGTGGCGATCGCCCGCCTCAGTGACCGCCAGCGCGCCGGGTCGATCTTCATGCCGATGCATTGGAGCGACGCCTTCGCCCCGTCCGGCCGCGCCAATCCGCTGGTGGCCGCCAAGGTCGATCCGCGGTCCGGCCAGCCGGAGTTCAAGCACACCCCGGCGCGGGTGCGGGCCTATCGTGAGACCTGGCGCGGCTTCTTCCTGGCGCGCGACGGCTGGAGCCTGCCCACCGGGCTCGATCTGGTCTGGCGGCGCATTCCGCAGACCGCCTGCCAGCTTCATGAATTCGCTGGGCGGGGCGACGAGCGCGAACGCGCCGCGCTGCTGAAGGCGCTCACCGGCAAGGCCGGCGACGATGTGCTGCGTTTCGAGGACGCGGCGGCAGGTGTGCTGCGCGAGGCCTGGCTGGATGGCGAGCGGCTGGGCCGGGTGATCTTCTTCACCACCGCCGGCGCTCTGCCACCGCGCGAATGGCTGGCGGAGTTGTTCGAGGCGCCGGCTCTTTCCGCCGGCGACCGCATGGCCCTGCTGGTCGGCCGCCAACCGGGCCAGACCGTGGAGACCGGCCCGACGGTCTGCGCCTGCCGCGGCGTCCGGGCCCAGCGGATCGAGACCGCCATCGCAGGTGGCTGCGCCACCGTCGAGGCCATCGGCGAGGCCACCGGGGCCGGCGCGGCCTGCGGCTCCTGCCGCCCCGAGATCGCCCGCCTGCTCGCCGCCGCCCCCAAGGCTTCCAAGGCTTCCAAGGGAGACGTCCGCCATGCCGCATGACCAGAACCCGGGATGGGTTCAACTGGTGGGCGTGGGGCCCGGTCCGGCCGACCTGCTCACCCTCCGGGCTCTGCGCGCCATCGAGGGCGCTCAGGCCTTGCTCTACGATGCGTTGATCTCGCGGGAGGTGATCGCGCTGGCGCCAGCGGCTTGCCTCAAGATCCAGACCGGCAAGCGGGCGGGCCGCGCCAGCATGGCGCAGGCCACCATCAACCGGCTGATGCTGCGCCTCGCGCGGCGCGGACGACGGGTGGTGCGGCTGAAGGGCGGCGATCCCTCGATCTTCGGGCGGGTCGGCGAGGAGGTGGCTTTCCTCCACGCGTATGGGATCGGGACCGAGGTCGTGCCGGGCGTCACCGCGGCCAGCGCCGCGGCCGCCCAGTTCGGCTTTCCCCTGACCCATCGCGGCGAAGCGCGGCGGCTGTTGATCGCGACCGCCACGGTGACCGATGGCGCGTTTGCCGCCGAGGGCTGGACGACGGCCGCCGACCCTGAGACGACGCTGGCGCTCTACATGGGCCGTGACCAGATCGCCGCCGTCGCCCAGCGCCTGACCGCGGAAGGCCGGTCCGCCGAAACCCCCGCCATCGCCGTCGAGAACGCCGGCCATGCCGACGCAAGGGCCATCCCCAGCACGCTCGCGGGCCTGGCCGCCGCGGTCGCGGCCGCTCAGCCGGCCGGCCCGGTGGTCCTGCTGATCGGCGATGTCGCCGCGCGCGCCGCTGTCGAGGCCACGGCGCCTGCCGAAATCCCGCAGTCTCCGAGGAGCGCCCGGTCGTGAACGACACCCATCTCTTCGCCTTCGAGAGCGACTTTGTCGCCACCCTGCGCTGCGTGCCGATGGCGGTGCGCCTGAAGCTCGACCGCTGCGCGATCAAGCTCTCGCTGCGTCAATGGAGCCGGTTCACGCGCGACGATCGCCAACGCCTGCTGGAGGCGCCCTGCCGCAAGCCCGCGGAGATCGCGGCCTACCGCGCGGACTTGGTCGACCTTATCGCGCTCAGGGCTGGGGAGGCCGCCAAACCTCTAGCCGATCCGCCCGCGCCACTTTGGGAACAGGCCGAGGCGCCGCCGTCGGTGGTCGTCGCCTTCGCCGCCTCACTGGGCGTCGCCCCGCCGACCAACGCAAAATGGCGCACCCTCGATGAACTGGAGCGCTTCGCCCTGATCAAGCTGACCCGCGACAATCACGACAACATCAACTTCCTGCCGGCGATGCGCGAGTTTGGTCTCCTCCAGGCAAATGAGGGCCGGCTGGCAGCGTCTGCTTTAAGGAGGTGAGCCAACGACCCCTCCTGACGCAAAAAGCAGGCCTTCGCTCCTATTTTTCATCCAGGCAATCGCTCCGAGTGGATCGCGATCCCTTCGGGGGTTAACCTGCCGGGCGATGCTAGAGCCTTTGGGCGCCGACTTGTGGTTCGCGGATGGCGGGGTCGTTTCCTTCAACGGCTTCGACTATCCGACACGGATGGCCGTCGCCCGCCTTGCCGATGGCGGCCTGTGGCTCTGGTCGCCCGTCGCAAAGACCGCGGCGATCGAAAGCGCGGTTCGGGCTCTCGGCCCGGTTCGGCATATCGTCAGTCCCAACAACCTGCACTATCTGTTTCTCGCGGAGTGGCAGGCTGCATTTCCCGACGCGAAACTCTGGGGGACTGCCTCGACCATCCGCAAGCGCAGAGCTCTAAAGTTCGCCGGCGCGCTGGCGGACGATCCGCCGGCCGGATGGGACGGTCAGATTGAGCAGTTCTATTTCACCAATTCGCCCTTCGTGGACGAGGTGATCTTCTTCCATCGCGCCTCCAGCACCGCGCTCATCGCGGACCTCTCGCAAACATTCAGCGAGGAGTTCCTTGAGCGACATTGGCCATGGTGGTTGCGCCTGGTCGCGAGACTCTCCGGAATGACCGAAGGGCGTGGCGCCGCGCCCATCGACTACCGGCTCAGTTTTCGTCACCGCGCGACGGCGCGCCCCAAAGTCCGCGCCCTCATCGAGCGACATCCCCAGCACGCCCTCGTCGCGCATGGGGAGATTGTCCGAACAGGCGGCGAGGCTTTTCTGCGTCGCGCCTTTTCCTGGCTTCTCCGATCCCGCTGATTTGGGGCCTGGGTCGCGGCCGGGGCGGGCTGGGCTGCGCCCAGCTAGCCGATCTTCACCTTCGTCGCGGACTCGAAGGCATAGGCCGGCAGGTACAGGTTCTTCGGCGCAGGCCCTTGGCGGATGCGCCCGGAGGTGTCGTAGACGGACCCATGGCAGGGGCAGAGCCAGCCGCGGTACTTGCCTTCGCCGAAGGTCGGCACGCATCCGAGGTGCGTGCAGACTCCGATGACGATCAGCCATTCGGCCATGCCGGGCTTGTGACGGCTTTCGTCGGTCGCCGGGTCGCGCAGGTCGGCATGGTCGTCGGCGACGGCCGCGGCGATCTCGGCCGGCGTCCGGTGGCGGATGAACACCGGTTTGCCTTGCCACTTCACCACCAGCTGTTGTCCGAGCACGACCTTGGTGAAATCGACCTCGATCGTCGACAGCGCCAGCGTGTCGCCGGCCGGGTTCATCTGGTCGATGAAGGGCCAGGCGAGGCCGCCGACCGCGCCGACGGCAGCGGTGGCTGCGACGATATGTATGAAGTCCCGCCGCGACTCCCCTGGCCGTGGAAAGGGCGACGGGGCGGAAAGGGCATGGTCGGTCATGCGACGGCGTCCAAGGTGCGGGGTCGGGTGGGGAGCGGCCTCGACCTGAATTGACGAACTCCGAAGATATATCCCACTATGATATAATGAGCGAACGGGCGCCTCGTTCCGGACGGGGCCGCGAACGAGGGGTTTCGTCTCGGGCGACGGGCGCGGCGCCCCGCGAGTCCGCCTTGGCGGACCAGGATCTGTCACCGCCTCGACTGCGCCGTCCCGTGGTACAGCCGCGCCCAGGCCCTCAGGGTTTGCGGATCGCGGTGATTTCCGGAAGGCCGTTGCCCTCGTTGGTGTCGAAGTCGATCTTCTCACCTACCTTCAGGCCCTTGAGCAGCGAGGGTGGCGTCACCCGGAACGGCATGGTCATGGACGGCCATCCAAACGCCGGGATCGGCTGGTGCTTGAGCGTCACCGTGTCGCCCTTCAGATCGATCTCGGTGACGACTCCCGTACCCTGGGCAGTCCGATGGGCCGGCGGCGTCACGGCGGCGCCGGATGAGGATTGAGCCGCCGCCGCCGACCCTGCGACCGCTAGGATCACGACGGCGGCGAAGCTCACGCAGAGCGATTTCATGGTGTCTCCTTCGGCACGCAGGGCCGTGTCACGCTGGGCGGTTCGCCTTGGATCGGTCCGCTACTCCGCCGAGGCATAGCGGACGCTGCAGCCGTAAGGCGCGCTGACAGGGGTGGCGACGGGCCGGCCGGCTTTGAGGTCGGCCAGCGCCAGCGCCACGTAGGGCTTGGCGCCCTTCAGGCTTTCCGGATCGGCGTAGGGCCTGTCGTCGATGCCGCCCATGTAGGCGACACGGCCGGCCTTATCGATCACGAACATATGGGGGGTGGCGCGGGCGCCATAGGCCCGGCCGACGACGCCCGAGCTGTCCAGGAGGATCGCCGTGGCGTGCGAGCCCACCTTCTTGCGCCAGGCGCGCGCGGTCTTGGCGGTGAAGTAGCCCTCGCGATCCGGCGCCGAGGACGAGACGGTCAGCCAGACGACGCCCTCCTGCACCGCCTTCTTCTGCAGCGCCTGCATGGTCCCCGAGCCGTAGTGTTTGCCGCAGTAGGGGCAATCGCTCGAAGTCCATTCCAGCACGACGATCTTGCCCGCGAAGTCCGAGAGGGTGCGTCGGCGGCCATTCTCGTCGAGGGCGGTGAAGGGGGGCGCGGCCTCTCCCAGGACCGGCTTCGCCTCGGCCGACCCGGCGGCCAGCAGCAGGGTTCCGCAGAGCAGGAGGGTCTGTCGCCGTGAGACGTGCATCAGATGGCTCCGGCGCCGACGACCGGCGAGAGGGACCGCGGACCCGTCCTTTCGGCTATTTTCGCAGAGGGCCGGTTCGTCAGGAAAGTCTGCATTCGCGATCTCCCACCGACGCCGCGGGCGTCCGAGCTTACCCCATGAAACATATCACGAAGTGATCCATTGTCGTTCGGAAATATATCATAGCGGGACATGTTATGCCGGTTGGGCCGCCATCCTCGTCGCCAGAGCTTGCGGGTTATGCCCACGCCCTGGCGTGGCTCTCGCTCGCAGCGGGAGGCCTCTCGGCCGCCATCGTGATCGTCGACCTCTGTCGGCGACCGCAGCCCATGGCGATCATGAACCTGGTCTGGCCGCTGACGGCGACATTCGGGACCGTGCCGCTCCTGGTCTTCTATTTTTGGCGCGGCCGAGCGCCGCCGCGTGGACACCGTCCGACCTCGAGGGCTGCGCCGATGCCGGTCGCGGTGGCCACCGGCGCGTTGCACTGCGGGGCCGGATGCGCCCTGGGCGATGTCGTCGCCGAGCTGCTGCTGCTCGCGGCGCCGGGCTTGGCGGGCCTTTTGGGACTTGGGATACTGTTCCACGACGCGGCGATCGCCGCCTGGATCCTCGACTTCGGCTTCGCCCTGGCCTTTGGGATCGTCTTCCAATTCTTCGCGCTTCCACCGCGGCGGCGCGGCAAGCTGCTCATCGGGTTGGCGGCCGCGGCCAAGGCCGACGTCCTGTCGCTGACGGCCTGGCAGGTCGGCATGTACGGGGGCATGGCGCTGGGTCTGTTCGTCGTCGGCCCCCATTTGCTCGGGGCCCGTCCGACCGCGGCGGAGCCCGAATTCTGGTGGTTCATGCAGGGCGCGATGCTGGCCGGCTTCGCGACCAGCTATCCCGTCAACTGGTGGCTGATCCGCCGCCGCGTGAAGACGCCGATGTGAGACGGTGGGATTGCGGTCCGCGATATATCCCGACATGATGTATTTACCCGATCCGCTGGGAAGAGGGGTTTTCCAGGCGCCATGGGCTCCAGGGTGAGACACCGAACTCTCCCGGTGACCCAGGCGCCTTCCTACTGCGGGGCGCGGCCTTCACGGTGATCCTGGCGGCCATCGTGCGTCAGAACCTCTCGCGGGGCGGATGACCCCGCCGGCGGCGGTCGTGATTTCGCCCGGAAATATCCCATAGGGATATAATTCACCCGTTCGAAAGGACCCGTCCCGTGACACGTCCAAGATCGAAGGAAGATCGCGCGCCCGGCCGCGGCTCGCGCAAACTGGGGATCGCTTGCCTGGCCGGCGGACTTGCGCTGGCAAGTTCGGGTCGGGCCGCCGCGCCCCTGTCGTTCGAAGCCATAGAGCTGGGCACGAGCGAGGCCACATGGCGGGCGCTGAAGCCACCGCAGCCCATTCCGGTACACGCCCGGCGGGCGTGTTCGGACGATCGGAACGCCAAGGCCGATGGCCTGGATCTCGCGGGCCTGCCCAAGAACGCGGTCGTTTGCGGCTATGTCGATGTCTACGGCGGTATCAGACTGCCGGTCCCCTTTCGATGGGATGGCGCCTACCGATTGGACCACCTGCGCTATGTCTTCGAGGGCGGTCGCCTTTCCGAGATCCAAGCGCAGATCGCCGACGACGCCTTCGAAGACCTGGCCGCGCAGTTCCAAGCCGACTATGGGCCGCCGAGCCGGATCGTGCGCGACACGACGGCCGGCGAGATCGGCCCGCGGCCCCGAGTTGTCGAAACCTGGACCACCCCGCAGGGCGTGGCGGAGATCGTCGATCCCGCAGGCGCGCCCGACACGCTCTCGGTGCGCGTCGCGGCCTTACGCCCAAACAACAAGGTCCCCGCCGTATCGGCGCCTTCGACGCGGCGCTGAGGTCTCCCCTGCGATGTCCACGCAGGCGCCGTTCGAGCATCCGGTTGAACGCCGCTGAGGATCTTGCGACAGGGCGGCAATCGGAGGCTGACCGGCGTGCCGACGCAGCCTAGGATCGGGCCGATGGTATCGGATCCCGAGCGCCTGCAGCCGCTGGCCGGCTTCCGCCATGCGATGCGTCGCTTCCTGGCGGCCAGCGAGGCGATCAACAAGGCGGCCGGCATCACCCAGCAGCAGTACCAGGCGATGCTGGCGATCGGTGTCTGGGCACGGGGGCCGATGACCGTGAAGGACCTCGCGGAGGACCTGCTGCTCACGCACCATGGCACGGTTCAACTGGTCGATCGCCTGGCGAAGGCCGGTCTCGCGCAACGCACATCGTCCAGCACGGATCGGCGAAGCGTGGAATTGTCCCTGACCCCGCAGGGCGCGGCTTTGCTGGAAGGTCTCGTGGGACAGCATCTCCAGGAGATGTTCAAGCGCGAGCCGGCGCTCAGCGCCTCTCTTCGGCGGCTGCGGGGCCTCAAGTCGGCGCCCGGTCCCGCCGCGGATAGATACTGACCGTTTCCGCGACGGCGTCGGCGACATGCTCCTTGCTGATCACGCCCAGAACGTCGGCGGCGCGCGGGACGCCGTGGCCGCGAATCACCACCGCCATCGTCGCCTTGCGACGCGACATGCGCCGGATCACGTCGAAGACCACGTCGTCCTCGCTGACCACCGTGAAGTTGCGGCTGGCGACGTCGCCGAGCGTCGCGCCGCTTGGCGCGGTTTCGCGGCCGCGCCGCAGCGCCGTGTTGACGCGGATCACCCCGAACAGGCGGTCCTTCTGGGTGACGACGATATGGCGCATGCGCCCGTCGTGGCCGGGCTGGCGCAGATAGTCGTCGAACTTCAGAGTGTCGGGCAAAACCTGGATGTCGACGTCCATCACCTCCTTGGCGGCATGCACCAGGAACATGTTCGCGTGCCGCGCCTTGGGGATCGCCCGGCCGCGGCGTAGCAGTTTCAAGGTGTAGACATTCTCCGGCGAGAGCACTCGGCGCACGCCGATGCTGGTGGCCACCGCGACGATCATCGGCATGACGATGCTGTAGTCGAGGGTCATCTCGAAGATCATGGTGACCGCGGTCATCACCGCCCCGGTGCCGCCGCCGACCATCGCGCCCATGCCGACCATGGCGAAGGCCGGGACGCTGAGCGGCAGGGGCAGGCCGGCCCAGGTCAGCAGGGCCGCGAACCCGCCACCCAAGGTCGCGCCCATGAACAGCGAGGGCGAGAAGATGCCACCCGACGAGCCGGAGCCGAGGCTGATGGAGGTCGCCAGCACCTTGCCGACGAACAGGACGCCGAGCAGCCAGAAGGCTATCGACTGATCGGACAAGATGGCCTGGATCGTCGCGTAGCCGACGCCGTCGACGTAGTACTGCCCGAAGGTGCGGAACAGCAGGTACATCAGGGCCCCGACGCCCAGCATCCCCAGCATGTGCCGCAGGTAGCGGGACTTCATCCGGTCGAAGAGATCCTCGGCCAGGTGCAGCGAGCGGATGAAACCCGCCGCGGCGACACCGGTCACCGCGCCCAGCACGCCATAGAGGATCAGCACCAGGATCGAGCTGGGATCGGCCGAGAGGGCTTGCAGCGGAGGGACCCGGAACGCCGGGGCGTCGCCGAAGAACCAGCGCCCGACGAAGGTGGCGGCGCCCGTGGCGACGGCGACCGGCAGGAAGGTGTCGACGCTGACTTCCGGCAGCATCAGCTCGATGGCGAACATCACTCCGCCGATCGGGGTGTTGAAGGTCGAGGCGATCCCGGCGCCGGCGCCGGCCGCGACCAGGGCGATCCGCTGGCCCGCCGGCATCTTGACGATCTGCCCCAGGGTGGACCCCAGCGCCGAGCCGATCTGGATGATCGGGCCCTCGCGACCCACCGATGCGCCGCTGCCGATGGCCATGGCCGAGGCCAATGACTTCACCACCGCCACCACGGGCCGGATTACCCCACTCCGATAGTAGATCGCCTCCATGACCTCGGGCACGCCGTGCCCCTTGGCTTCCGGCGCGAAGTTGCTGACCAGGAAAGTGACGACGACGCCGCCCACCACCGGGACGAGGATCACCAGCGCGCCCCAAGGCGCCGGCGCGGTGAACATGTTGGCGTCGTAGGCGAACACCAGATGGCCGCTGAAGAACAGGTTGTGGATCAGTCCGATCAGATCACGGAACAGCACCGCGCCAAGTCCGGTGACGCAACCCAGAACCAAAGCGAACAAAGACAGCACTGGGAGCGGCAGGCGCTTGCCCTCCTCCGCCTCGACGCGGGCGGTGGGGCCGGGCGCCTTGGCGCGAGCCGGCCGGGCGGAAGAGGTCATTAAAACGTCCGTCAAAGTGGGAAGGGACCGGCCACGCCGGCGGTGCGCGAGCGGGGAGTATATATCCTGGAGTGATATGTCGAGGTCCCAGACGCCGACGCGCCGGTTACGAATGAAACGATGAGACCGCCGCCGGGCTCAGGCCGGCGTCCAGCAACCCGCGCGTCGAGCCGCGTCGGACCGTATCTGGAACAGCAGGTGAACCACGCGAATCCCGTGTCAGCAGATCAGGACCGGCGTGCGCGCGCCCCATAGACCCCGATCCTCAATTCGGCCCAAGCGCGCCAAGGGGTCGGGCGCAATCACCGTGCGCGATACGACGATCAGGTCCGCCGCGCGCGATTCCATATAGCGGGTCACCGCGTCGTCGAGGCCCTCCGCCGGGAGGGGAAAGACATCCGCGCTCTCGGCGTTCAATGCGCTCCGGGCCCAATCCACCTTGGCGCCAGGGTCCTCATCCACGCCGGCCATCACCACCACGTCGATCGGCAGATCCGCCAGGCGCGGTTCCGCGAGCGCGAACTCGACGGCGCTCCGGTGTGATAGGTCCGCGTCCAGCAGGAGAAGCCCGCGGTGGATGGGAAGGAAGAGCTTTGAAGTCAGGCAGATGGGCGTATGCGTGGCGCGGACCATCGCATCGACGGAGGATCCAAGCCGGCGCCGCTCGGTGTCACTGCTCGCACCGCGCTTTCCCATGACAATGACCATCGCGCCGCGTCCCGCGGCGGCTCCGACGAAGTCGCCGGCGATCGAGGCCGAGGTGACCGGGCCGACTCCTTCTTCGCGCAGCCGCCGAACGGCGCCTGCCACCAGTGGGTCGCCGGACGTGGTCGAGGCGGATGGCGCCTGCTCTTCACCGCGCGGTTCCACCACATGCAGGACCTCGACGCCGATCTCGGGGTCGCTGGCGAACCAGCCGGCATGGTCGCAGACGCTGTTGGTGTAGGACGAACCGTCGATGCAGGCGAGAACCCGGGCCATTCCGTCTCCGATGGCGGTTGCATATCTTCGCGCCGCCTAGGTGCGCGCCATCGACAGGTCACCTCATCAGGCGACTGGTGGCCAGGGTCGGAGCGACGCTACGCGCGCCACTCCGCCAGCACCGCCCCGGTCCTGGCGTCCTCGAAGGCTACCCGGTCGTATTCCACCGCTATTCCTACATGGATTTCGTTCGCATCGGCGTGCCGCTGAACCTGCTCACCTGGGCGGCGGGCGTGGCCGCGACCCCGGTGTTCTTTCCTTTTTGAACCCGGAGCCACCGCTCTAGCGACGCTTCACGCAAACGTCAGGCTGGCGGTAGATATATCATGCAATGATATATTGCATGAAGTCTGAGATCGAAGGAGCGCAAGTTATTACCGGACAAAATCCCCAAGGTTCTCTCTCGGCGAGCGACACCATCCTGCTTGTCTGTGACGATGAGTTGCATTCGACCGACATCCTCGGTCGCCTGTACGATGCAGGTCTGTCCGCGGTGGGACCGATCCCGACCGCGGGCCTGGCGTTGGCGCTGGCCGCGGTCACCGCGCCGACGATGGCCCTGGTGGCTCGGCCGCCGACCGGTCGTCGCGGCGCCGTGGAGTTGGCCGAGACACTGCTAAACCAGTGGAACATCCCATCCATCCTGCTTTGTGAGCCGGATGTGGACGGCGATGTCGACGGCAATGAACCGGAATGGTCCGCGTCGGCGGCGCAACTGGAGGCGTTGCACCATGCGCTCAAGGATCTCGATCTAGACTTGGCGACCCGCTAGCCACACGCCTCGCCCGCGATGGCCTCCGCCAGGAGCGCCTGCTGGAGCAACCGCCATCATGGTCTATAGATCGGCGGAGGGCGACGCGTTCCACCTATAGGATCGGGCCACCTGCAGGATCGGGCTCCTCTGGGGATTGCTTTGAACGCCTTCGACCTGGCGGCCGTTTTCCTGGTGCTGATCGGCGCGGCCGGCTGGCTCAACGCCCGCCTGCTGCATCGGCCGCCGGCGGCGATCATGGTGTTGAGTGGCCTGGCCGGCGCCGGACTGCTCATCCTGGCGGAGCGGCTGCTGCCGGCGCCGAACGCCGCGTCGGCCCTGGTGCGCGCGATCCAGACCCTGGATTTTCCTCGCACCGTGATCGGCTACATGCTGGCTTTCCTGCTGTTCGCCGGGGCGATGCAGGTCAGTCTGCCGGAGCTGCGTCGCCGGCTCTGGGCGGTCGGAAGCTTGGCGACGGTCGGGGTGGCGGCGTCCACGGTCGTCGTGGGCCTGGGGCTATGGCTCGGGGCCCGTGGCCTGGGCTTGGCCCTCAGCTTGCCGTGGGCGCTGGTGTTCGGCGCCTTGATCAGTCCGACAGACCCGATCGCGGTGCTCGCCGCGGTACGCCAAGGCAACCTGTCCAAGGGGCTCGAGGCCGTGCTGCAGGGCGAGGCCTTGTTCAACGACGGGGTCGGGATCGTGGTGTTCTACGCCGTGCTGACCTTCGCGACTGGCGCGGGCGGCCTGAATCCGGCGCGCGCCCTGGGCGCCGTCGCGCTCGAAGCGCTTGGAGGGCTCGCCCTCGGCTGGGCCGCCGCCTGGGCCACCATCCGGATCATGCGCACCATCGACGACTACGCGGTCGAGGTCAGTCTGAGCCTCGCGTTGGCCGTGGGCGTCTATGCCTTGGCGGGAGAGCTGCACCTCAGCGGACCCATCGCAGTTGTCGTCGCCGGCCTCATGGTGGGCGATTGCGCGGCCCGCGGCGGCGCCATGAGCGAGACCACCCAGACGCACCTGAGAGGGTTCTGGACGCTCATCGACGAGAACCTCAACGCCATCCTGTTCCTGTTGCTTGGCCTGGAACTGCTGGTCATCCCCTTCGACCTGAGGCTCGGCGGCCTATGGGCGCTGGCCATCGGCCTGGTGCTGCTCACCCGCGTGTTCGTCGTCTTGCCATGGGGCGCCTACTTCCGCTTCCGGGGGCAGGAACGGGGCGCCGGTCTGCTGCTGACCTGGGGTGGCCTGCATGGCGCTCTTTCCCTGGCCATGGCGCTCAGCCTGCCCGCGGGCGGTCCGCGCCAGATCGTGCTGTCGACGACCTTCGCGGTGGTCATATTCTCGGTCCTCGCCCAGGGCCTGACGTTCGGGCGGCTCGCGGCGCGATTGGCGCGACCGTCTGGTCAAACGGACCCCGCTCCAGCGGCGGATCAGTGATGTCTCGACATCTTTGCAGCCGACTCATTTAGATCATATCGCGATATAAATTCGGTCGGGGGTGTCGGTGGTCCCTGCTGATTTTGCGATGAAGAGGGATCGGACGTGGAGCCGGAAGACTGGCGGGCAAGGCGAATCGCCCTGGGACTCTCGAGCTATGCATTTGCTCAACGCGCGGGCCTGGCGGAACGCAGGGTCGTCCTCATCGAGGCGGGTGTCAGAAAGTCGCGGCCGACGACACAGGTCGCCCTTCGGCGCGGCGCGGCCGCAGTGAAGACATTGGCGTCATAGCGCCGCGTCGGACGTCCGATGAACATGACGTTGTGGATCAGCCCGATCAGCTCACGAAACACCACGACGCCGAAGCCGGTGACGATCCCCACCGTCACGGTGAGAAGGCACAGTCGGAACAGGCTCAGCCGGCGGCTGTCCTCGCGTTGAGCGACATTCGCCGGTGGCTCCGCTCCAGATGCGGCCGCAGAGGGCGCTGGTTCGCTTATGCCGATTGCCTGCACCGTGACGCCTTTCAACATTCCGGACCGCGTGGCCGACCCGATCAGTCGCTCCTTGCAGGTTCGCGGCGGCATTTGTATCCCATGGTGATATTTTGATGACTGGACCTGCGTAGGCGAAGACCATGGACTCGGACATTGCCGCCGTTGACCCGCGCTCAGCGGGATTGGGCGCAGCCGTCGTCCAAGCCGCGACGCGCCTTCGAGGGTGGACCGGCGCCCATCTGGCGATCGCGGGGCTCGGCGTGGCGCTCTTCGGCCTGAGCCGAGCCTATCCTTCCCGGCTTCCGGCCTGGGCGCCTTGGGACTTCTCGTGGGTCGAGTTCTTCGCCGCCGCGCTGGGCCTCTTGTGGTTCTTCCGTGGCGTGGCTCGCTTGCCGCTCGCGGCGCGGCCGCCGATCTGGCGGCGGGTAAGCTTCCTGCTGGGCATCGGCTCGATCTACGTCGTGCTGCAGACGCGGGTCGACTATTTCGCTCTGCACATGTTTTTCCTGAACCGGATCCAGCACGTGGTCATGCACCACCTGGGGCCGCTCCTCATCGCGCTGGGATGCGGCGGCGCGACCGTGAAGGCCGGGATGCCGGCCCCCTTGCGCCGGTTGTCGGAAGGCAAGGCGTTTCGAGGCTGCCTCGCCGTCCTGCAGCATCCGGTCGTTGCGCCGGTCCTATTCGTCGGGCTGATCTACCTGTGGCTCATCCCAGCCGTTCACTTCCGGGCGATGATCGACCCGCGCCTCTACAAGGTGATGAACTGGTCGATGGTGGGCGACGGTCTGCTGTTCTGGTCGCTGGTGCTCGATCCGCGACCCCGTCCGCTCGCGCGGCTGTCCTTCCCGATCAGAGGAGTGCTGTCCATCGCGGTGATGTTCCCGCAAATCGCACTCGGCGCGCTGATCAGCTTCGCCGATCGGGACCTCTACCCCTATTACGCCTTCTGTGGGCGGCTGTTTCCGTCCATCAGCGCGATCACTGACCAGATGATCGGTGGCATCGTGATCTGGATACCGCCCGCGATGATGAGCGTCATCGGCCTTCTTCTAGTGCTCAATTTCATGCGTCTCCAGGAAGATCGGGCGCGACCGACGGCGGAAGAAGCCCGCATGGCCGACATGGCGCGGCTCTGGACAGGCCGCTAGTTTCCGCTCCGCCCGCACCGCATGGCGTTCCGGTTTTCGCGCGACCCCGCGGCAAGGAGTTGGACGATGACAGCGGAACGCTCATTGGGCCTGAAAACCGCCGCAGCGGCCCCTCGGGGCTCTGCGAACACAAAGCGCGCATGGCAAGCCTTGGCGCTCGTTGCGATGTGCGTCATGGCCACGGCCGCGGCGGCCGCGAACCCACCTCTGGTCGTCTCCGGGGCCTGGGTCCGGGCGCTCGGCGGAGCCGCGCCGGCGGCCGGCTATTTCACCCTGTCAAACACCTCCGGCAAGGTTCGTGTGCTGGACGGCGCCTCCTCGCCGGACTGCAGCGCCCTGACCATGCACCAGAGCCGGACCATCGACGGGGTCTCATCGATGATCGGGGTCGCGCGGCGCGCCGTGCCGCCGCACGAGCAAATCATCTTCGCTCCGGGAGGCTATCACCTCATGTGCATGTCGCCGTCCAAGGCGGTGCGGCCTGGCCACTGGATTCCCATCGCCTTGCGTTTTGCCGATGGCGAACGCTTGCGCGTCCGCTTTGCCGTCCGGCCGCTTGGCCGATAGGGCCCCCGGGGCGCATGAGGCCGGGCGTGTGAGCCGCTGAACCGAGCGCGATCTCGAATCTTGCCCTAGCTGGAGTCCGACTATTCGAGCAGCCGTCGCAGGTCAGCCGCTGCGCCGGCCGTGTCGGACGCGCCAGTCGACATGGAGGTCAGCAGGAAGCGGGCGTTTCCGTGCTTGTCGAACACGTAGACAGCGGAGCTATGGGTGACCACATACGGATGATCCTTGTCTCCGGGCGAGACGGAATAGGCCGCCCGATAGCGCCGCGCCAGCCCTGCCAGCTGATCTGGCGTTGGACGCATGCCCTCGATCTGGGGGGCAAATTGCGCCCCGTAGTCTTTCAGGATCGGCAGGGTGTCGCGATTGGGATCCACGGTGATGAACAGCACCCGCGCCTGATTGACCAAGGGGCCGAGTTGCTTCAGAGCCTGGGCGAGGTTGAGCAGGGTGGTTGGACAGACATCGGGACAAAAGGTGTAGCCAAAGTAGAGCAACACCACCTTGCCTCGGTAGTCCGCTGCGGTCACCGTCTTGCCGTCCGTCGCGCGGGTGAGGGTGAAGGCGAGCGGGGGGAAGCTGCCGGTCACATCGTCGCCGACCCGCCAGTGCGAAGGCTCGCTGCAGGCTTGCAGAAGCATGACCCCTGCCGCGGCCGCCGACCTCAGGATGAAGCGGCGGCGGCTTGCCGGGCGGTCAACCGCTCTTGCGGACCTCCCGAACCGAGGCGGCGTCACCGTCATGCCGCTGAATCGCGCCCTTCCGACCGCTCGATGGGCCGTCTTAAGGCATTGGTCCGGACACCGAACTCCGCGGCGACCGTCGCCCCAGGCACGCGTGGGCCGACGCGGAAGAGTCCCCGCGTCAGAGACTCGCTCTTTCGGGCGCGCCGAGTTTGATCGTCAACGGTTTGCATGGGACATGCGTGCTTAGTCCCGAACGTCCGCAGCTGTCACGAATTATATCACTCTGGGATAGACTGGGCGCGGGCTGGCAAGCGCGGCCGACCGAGCTTGTCTCGCCACCGGCGCCCTGATGGCGATGGCGCAGCCGAGCCTGGGCTCTACAGCGGGCCAGCCCGATCAGAGGGCCGGGCGGAAGAGGCCTCGCTCGTCGAGGCAGGCGAACCGGACCTCGCGGCCGTTGGGCTTGCGGGGCGCTCAAGGTGGGCAAATCGGAAGGCGGCAGCGCTTCTACGGCCACCGATCACGCGAGAAGGGTTGGCGGACACGCCGATCAGGATGGTCGCCACGAACACCGACAGGACGACGATGCTGAAGCCCAGGGCCATGGCGCGGTTCTTCGGCCGGGCCCGGGCGATCAATTCGGCGGCGGTGGTCGGATGGAGCAACGCCGCCGAATTCGAATGCGGCGCCCCGCGGAGCTTCTGCTCCAGGCGAACTTCGTTCAGCGCCATCCATTGAACGATCACCAACATGGCGAGCAGGCACATCACGCTGCTGGGCAGCCAGATGAGAACGCCGCCGATCTGTTCGTCCTGCATCGCGCCGACGCCGTATAGCCGGCCGACCTTGTCGTAGGCCGCATAAAGCTCGGTGGGCTTGAGCGCGGTGAAGGCGCCAAGGATGATGTTCGACAGGGCCACAATCCACAACAGCATCAACCGCACGCCGTAGGGCAGGCCGTAGGGCGAGGCGGGGCCGAACAACCGCCACCAGGGCTGGTCCTCATCCAGGTCGAAGGGCGACACGGGCGCGCGGCGGTCGAATATACGCCACCAGAAGGCCAGTCCGGCCAGCAGCATGGTGATGTGCATCAGCGCGTGCGCCGGTTCGTTCAGCAGGGCGAAGTCGTGAAGCCGGGGGATCTCCCAGACGTAGAGGGCGGCGACGAAGAGGACGGTCACCACGAGCGGGCGCATGACGAAGTCCATGACCGCGCGCAGGCGCCTGCTCGAGATGATCGGCGCCAGGACATTCCGCCGAAGAAATGGCGGCAGCCCCGCCGACATCAGCTCCGCCGGCGAGGCGAGCGCCAACAGCATCGGCCCAACCATCCTGACCAGCAGGTGCTGGATCTGGTGCGCCGAGAAGAGGTGGTCGGCGATGAAGGCGATCGGCGACTGCAGGGCTGCGAAAATCGTCGCCAGGCCGGCGAAGAACATCACGTGGCGACCGATGGAAACCGGCGGGGCGACCCGGCGACGGCGCGCGAATCCGGCGATGTAGATGGCGGCCGCCAGCACCGTGAGGATCAGGATCTCCGGAGTGATCGGCCATATCGACCAAGCCGCATGGCCGGTGATTTTCTCACCGCTCTGGGCCAGGGCCGGATGCGCCGCGACCACCAAGGCCAGCGGCGAAGCGGCGACGACCCAGCTCACCCATGTCTTGTTCACCCGCACTGGAGCCATCCTTCATCCTGTCAGCCCAGTGGCGCCAAGCTGGAAGCAAGCGGCGCTCGATGCGTGGCGCCGGCGCAGTCGCACCCAGGTGTGACGAAAACACGTCGTACTACGATATTCCCGCGGGGATTTCCTGTTGATCGCCCCCCTCTTTGGACAGGGCGCGGCCAAACGTGAGGATGCACTCGCGGTCGATCTCGGCCATGTTCTTCTTGCCCGGCCGCCGCTTGAGCATCTCCAGGGTCGCTAGCTTCGATCGGCCCGGCGGCTTACCCACTTCCTTCATGTCGGTGACATGCAGGTCGACCACGTCGGCAAATGGCTAGAGCTTGGCGATCCGTGAGAGGGTCGGGGTCTCGCCCCAGGTACCGGATTTTTCTTGAGGATCCGAGCGTGTAAATCCCGTGCAGTGAGGCGTCGAAAAGTGGCGAATTTCGTCGTAAAACTTCGCGAAATGGACGGCGAATCCGCTCATCCAACTTTTTGAATTGTCTCACTAATTAACTGAAAATGCAGCATCATTTACTTTGTATAGCACCGATGATGGACTGGACAGACCGGCATTGCCGCAGTCTGCACCGGACGCTGAGCGCGCGGGCCTTGCTCTACACCGAGATGCTGACCACCGGCGCGGTGCTGCACGGCGATCGGGCGCGGCTGCTGGCGTTCGATGCGGGCGAGCATCCGGTAGCGTTGCAACTGGGCGGGTCGGAGCCGGCGGACCTGGCGCAGGCCGCGCGGATCGGGGAGGCGCAGGGCTATGACGAGATCAACCTCAACGTCGGCTGTCCCTCGGACCGGGTGCAGTCGGGGCGGTTCGGCGCCTGCCTGATGCGCGAGCCGGAGTTGGTGGCCGAGTGCATGGCGGCGATGGCGGCGGCGGTGAAGGTCCCGGTGACGGTGAAGTGCCGCATCGGGGTCGACGACCAGGATCCGGCGGAGAGCCTGTTCAGGCTGGTCGACCTCTGCGCGGCCGCAGGCGTGCGCCAGTTCGTGGTCCATGCCCGCAAGGCGCTCTTGAAGGGCCTGTCGCCGAAGGAGAACCGCGACGTGCCCCCGCTCGACTATCCGCTGGTCTATCGGCTGAAAGCCGAGCGGCCGGAGCTGACCATCGTCATCAACGGCGGGGTCGGCTCGCTGGACGAGGCCCGGACGCACCTGGCCCACGTCGACGGCGTGATGCTGGGCCGCGCGGCCTATCACACGCCGGCGATCCTGGGAGAGGCCGACGCGCGGCTGTTTGGCGACGGCGAGGGCGCGACGGTGACGGCGGTCCAGGCGGTGGAACGCTACCGCCCCTACATCGCCCGCGAGCTGGCGGCGGGAACCCATCTGGCGGCCATGACCCGGCACATGCTGGGCCTGTTCCACGGCGCGCCGGGGGCCAGGACCTGGCGCCGAATCCTCACCGTGGAGAGCATCAAGCCGGGCGCGGGGTTGGAGGTGGTGGACGAAGCCCTGGCGGCTGTCGTCGGGGCGGCGGTGTCAGGGCTGCAGGACCATCGTCTGGCGCGTGGCCTGGAAGCTGGCGAGGCGGCCTAGGTAGCTCATTCCCAGGAGGGAGGTGTCGAGGCCCTTTTCGATTACCAGGGCGTCGACGTTGTCCACCCGGGCGCCGGCCACGGTCAGGGAGGCGAGCTTCACCGGCGCGGCGCGCACCTCGCCCGTCGCGGTGATCACCCGGTCGGCGTACTTCAGGGTGTCCGGCGTGAAGCCCAGCCGCAGCGCGTCGTCCGGCGTCAGCGCCACGGCGGTGGCGCCGGTGTCCACCAGGAAGCGGACGGCCGCGCCATTGACCTGGCCGTCGGCCCAGTAGTGCCCGTCGCTGGACTTGCGGATCGTCGCCTGCGGTTCGGCGGACGAGGTCTCGGCCGCGCCGCTGTCGGCCGCGGTCTGGGCGCGGGCGGCGCGGAACGGCGGCATGCCGTGCGAGACCGCGAAGACGGTCTCGGCGCTCATCATCGCCGAGAGGCTGGCCAGCCCCGCGACCACTGTGAATTTCCAGGCGTCAGTCACCGGCTCGAACGATCTCGCCGCGGCCCACGGGGTCCGCTGTAGGCCGGGCAGACTAAGGACCGCGGGTTTTAAAGGCGTGAACGGGCAGGCTTAACCAAACATGGCCAGCTTTTCGGGCCGGATGCGGCTGCGGCGGCCGGGCAGGTCGGCCATGATCGCGGCGCGTTCGTCGTCGGAGAACCGCGACCACTGGGCGACTTCCGAGAGCTGGCGGTAGCAGCCCATGCAGAGCCCGCTCTCGCCGTCGACCACGCAGACCTTGATGCAGGGCGTGGCGATGGCCTTGGGCGGACCACCGGCAGGAGGCGGGGCGGGACGTTCGCTCATTGCGGCAGAGCGTAGGTGACCACGGCCTGCGCCGCCAGCCGGTCGGGCGCCTCGGTCCAGATGCGCACGTCACAGACGGCGTTGCGGCGGCCGAGCCGCAGCATCTGCGCCTCCGCATGGATGTCGCCAGGCGCGGCGCCGCGCAGGAAGTTCATGGTCAGCGACGAGGTCACCGCCATCAACTGGTCGCCGATGTGCGCCAGCACAAGGGCATAGGCCGCCGTGTCGGAGAGCGACATGAGTGTCGGGCCGGAAATCACCCCACCGGGGCGCAGCAGCCCCTCGCGATAGGCCGCCATCACCTTCACCCGGCCGGGCGAGACCTCGGTCACGGTGGGAAACGCGGCGGGCGTCGCGTCCGGAAAGGCCTTGCGCAGGAGCGCGTTGACGCCGGCGGCGTCCAGCACGGGGGTCAGCGTGGCCATGGCCCTTCATGCCAGCCCGTTCCGCTCGCGGACAAGTAAATTGTAGTCATGAGTAACAGCATTATGTAACCGCGTTACCGGCAACATTAAATACTGTTCATTGCTTCCAATTAATTTGAGAATCCGCAGTTCAGGCGACATTTTCACCTCGGGGACTGTTTTGAGGGAGATTTCAACATGAAAACCGCCGCCATCCTTCTCGCCACCCTGAGCCTGGGGTGCGCCGCCGCCAGCGCCGCCGCCGCGGCCTCCGAACACCTCACCGACGTGGCCTATCTGCAGGCCAACCGCTGCCGCGGCCTCGCCGCCGGCCTGGGGGTCAGCGACACCGGACCGCTCGACAGCCTGATCAAGACCGAAGGCCGCAGCCGGCTCGAAATGATCTACGCCCGCGGCCAGCAGGAGCAGGAGCGCGGCAAGCGCGAAGCCTCCAACGAGGACTCCAGGCAGCGCCTGACCGCCGAACTGAACGGCCCCTCCTGCCAGGCCTTCCTCAGCGGCGCCAAGGACGTGTCCGCCACCGCCCGCTAGCCCCCGACGACATTGCCCCAACTCGGCCCCGCTCCGGCCAGCGCGTCGTCCCCCCGGCCGGCGCGCTTCTTCTTGCGGCCAAGCCGCTGGGAACCCTAGGTTCACGGCAGACCTTTCGCCTGAGGCCGGTTTGGGGCCTTAAGGGCGTGGGGCGCGCGTGGAAGGGGCCGTGACAGCTTGAGTTCGCCGAACCCGCCGCCGCTGCTCCGCGAGGGCGACACCTGCTGGCGCACGGCGCGGGCGGAACGCGCGGCGTTCCTGGTCGACACCGAGGCCTATTTCACCGCCGTGTTCGACGCCCTGCAGAAGGCCAGGCGCTCGATCCTGCTGCTCGGCTGGGGGTTCGATCCACGCACGCGGCTGTTCCCTGACGGTTACGACGGCCCCGACGACCCCGACGAGATCGGCCGCATCCTGATCGAGCTGGCCCGCGCGCGGCCGGAGCTCGACATCCGCCTGTTGATCTGGCGCTCGGCCCTGCCGATCGCCGCCCAACAGGAGTTTTTTCCGCACCGGGCGCGGGAGTGGTTCAAGGGCACCCAGGTCAAGTTCCGGCTCGACGACCAGGTGCCATTCGGCGCCTGCCACCACCAGAAGGTGCTGGTGATCGACGACCGGGTGGCGTTCTGCGGCGGCGGCGACATCGCCGTCGACCGCTGGGATACGCCGGGCCACCGCGACGACGATAGCCGCCGCATCATGCCCGACCAGGAGTTCCACGCGCCACGCCACGAGGTGATGATGCTGGTGGACGGGCCAGCCGCCACGGCGCTGGGCGACCTCGCCCGCCTTCGCTGGCTGTGCGCCACCGGCGAAACCCTGGCGCCGCCCGCCGACGCCGGCGGCGATCCCTGGCCCGAGCACGTGCCGCCGGCCCTGTTCGACGTGGAAGTCGGCATCGCCCGCACCGTCCCCGCCTGGAAAAAGCAGGCCGAGGTGGACGAGATCCGTCGCCTGACGCTGGCCTCCATCGCCCAGGCGCGCCAGACGATCTATCTGGAGAACCAGTATTTCACCTCGCCCTTGGTCACCGAGGCGTTGGCCGCGCGGCTGGGCGAGCCCGAAGGGCCGGAGGTGGTGCTGATCTCCACTGGCCATGCGCCCAGCTGGTTCGACCACCTGACCATGGACCGGGCGCGGGGCGCGATGATCTGGCGGCTGCGCTCGGCCGACGTGTTCGGCCGCTTCCGCGCCTTCTGGCCGGCGACGGCCAAGGGCGACACGGTGATCGTGCATTCCAAGACCAGCGTCATCGACGACGAGGTCGTCCGCATCGGCTCGGCCAACCTCAACAACCGCTCCGGCGGCTTCGACACCGAGTGCGAACTGACCGTGCTGGCGGAAGACGAAGATGCGCGCCGCACGGTCGCGGCCTTCCGCGATCGGCTGGCCGGCCACTTCATGGGCGTCACCGGCGATGCGGTGGCCAAGGCCCGCGCCGACTATGGCAGCCTGGTGGGCGCCATCGACGCGCTGAACCGCGACAACCGCCTACGCCCCATCGAGCCGCCCAAGGTCACCGCCTTCGGCGAGTTCGTGGCGCAGTATCATCTGGGCGATCCGCAGGACCCGCGCGACTCCTGGAACCCGATCCGCCGCCGCGAGCGGCTCTACGAAGCAGTGCGCGAGATGCAGCTTCTGGGCGCCCCCGCCGCCATCGAAAGCCTCGACGACTAGGGCCAAACTACATTCAGATTGCTCCGCAAGGCCTGAAATTAAAGCTAAGCTGCTGATTCATAAGCCCTCCTCCTCGATGGAGGAGGGTTGGGTGGTGGTGTGGCCGCGACATCGACAGGCTGGCGCAGGTCGGCTCAGACGCCTCCAGCGCTTTTCACACCACCATCGTGCGCACACCACCACCCTGGCCCTCCTCCATCGAGGAGGAGGGAGGCACGAACATCCCCTCGCGCCGTGAGTGTGGATCGGCTCCAGGGACCTTAGGCCGCCACCTCGAAGTCCATCACGAGCGGCAGGTGGTCGGAGGCGACCCGGGTCTGGGGCGTGAAGGGCGCGAAGACCTTGGTCACCTGGATCTCCGGGCTGACGAACAGGTGGTCGATGCGCAGCACCGGAAGCGGTGAGGGGAAGGTCGCGGTCGGCGTCTTGATTTTCGACAGCGTGCGCGCCGCCGAAAGCTGCTTCAGGAAGGTGCGATAGACCACCGAGGTCGCCGTCGCGTTGAAGTCCCCCAGCAGGATTTTCGGCCCCTGGCAGTGGGGGTGATCGAGCCACGCCGGCCCCGCCAGGAACGCCGCCTGGATCTGCTGCTCGCGCGGCACCAGGCCCAGATGGGTGTTGACCACCTGCACGGCCATGCCGTCGATTTCCACCTCGATCCACAGGGCGCCGCGCGGCTCCAGTTGCGGAATTCCCGGGTGGCCGGGCAGCGGCCCGACCTGCACCAGCCGCTCAGGAAAGCCGGTGAGGATGGCGTCGCCATAGCGCTCCTCCTCGACCGTCAGGGCGGCGTGAAAGTGGCAGGCCATGCCGAGCCGGCGGCCGATCTCGTGCGCCTGGTCGACGCGCCCGGTCCGCGCGCGTCCGACGTCGAGTTCCTGCAGGGCGACGATGTCGGGGTCCAGCCCGGCCAGCACGTCGGCCACCCGGCCCACGTCCAGCTTCCGGTCGTTCCCGACGCAGCGATGCACGTTGTAGGTGACGATCCTGGGCATGGCTTCTGATGAGGCGTGCGCCGCTTCTCGGGCGGTGGCAAGACAGGGGAACGGTTGAGCCGCCAGCCGGTTCGCTCCATGCTCGAGCTTGACTGGGGGAAGGCCGACGATGCTGGGGGTTTTGGCGGCGATGCTGATTCAAGCGGCTGCGGCCGAAGGGGCGCCGCCCGCACCGAAGGACTGGGCGCATAAGCCTGACCCCGGCCTTCGATATTACCCGGAACGCGCGCAGGCTGAGCGCGTCGAGGGCGTTGCGGTCTTGGACTGCGGAATCGCCGCGGACGGGGCCCTCAAAGACTGCGTGATCGTTTCCGAAGATCCTCTTGGGTGGGGCTTCGGTCCGACCGCGCTTCGACTGGCGATGCTCTTCCATATGAAGCCGAGGGCAAATGGGTCAGCGCCTCCGCCTGTCAGGATACAAGTTCCGATCCGCTTCAAGTTGCCGCCAGGGTCGGGGCCGCCCGAAAAGGATCCCGGGCGTGGCCCGTTTCCATGACGTTGACGTAAGCGTCATCTTCCCTCGTGGCGGCCTTCCAGACTATGGTCGCGCCGTCGGCGGTACGTCGTAAGCGCATCGCCCCGGGAGCCCGTCATGAACCTCGATTTCTCACCCGCAGAGAACGCCTTCCGCCAGGAGGTCCGGGCCTTCATCAAGGACAACTATCCCGCCGAGCTGCGCGCGGCGCAGGACAGCGGCCGGCCCTTGACCAAGGCCGAGTATCTGATGTGGCACAAGGTGCTGGCCAAGAAGGGCTGGGTCGCGCCGTCGTGGCCGAAGGAATTCGGCGGCACGGACTGGACGCCCACGCAGAAGTACATCTGGTCGGAGGAATCCGCCCGGGCCGAGACCCTGCCGCCGCTGCCGTTCGGCGTCTCCATGCTGGCGCCGGTGCTCTATACCTTCGGGTCGGACGAGCAGAAGGCGAAGTTCCTGCCGGGCATCTACAATGGCGATGTCTGGTGGTGTCAGGGCTATTCGGAGCCGGGCGCCGGATCCGACCTGGCCAGCCTGAAGACCAAGGCCGAGCGCATCACCGGCGACGACGGCAAGGACTACTACCTGGTCAACGGCCAAAAGACGTGGACGACGCTGGGCCAATATGCCGACTGGGGCTTCTTCCTGGTTCGCACCGATCCCGACGCCAAGCCGCAGGCCGGCATCTCCTTCCTGCTGATCGACATGAAGACGCCGGGGATCAGCGTGCGGCCGATCATCACCCTGGAAGGCGGTCACGAGGTCAACGACGTGTTCCTCGACAATGTGAAGGTGCCGGTGGAAAACCGCGTCTTCCACGAGAACCAGGGCTGGACCCTGGCCAAGGCGCTGCTGGCGCACGAACGCTCCGGCATCGCCGGCGTGGCGCGGTCGAAGCGCAATCTGGAAAAACTGCGGTCCATCGCCACGACCGAGCATTCCGACGCCGGCGGCCCGCTGCTCTCCGACCCCTTCTTCCGCCGCAAGGTCGCCGAGCTGGAGATCGACCTGACGGCGCTGGAGTTCACGGAGTTGCGCACCCTGGCTGGCGAAAGCAGCGGAAAGGGGCCTGGCCCGGAAAGCTCGATCCTCAAGATCAAGGGCACCGAGATCCAGCAGCGTCTACAGGAACTCGCGCTGGAAGCCGTCGGCCACTACGGCGCGCCGTTCCTGCGCGACCTCGGCCACAACGCCCACATCGGTCCCGACTACGCCGAGGGCCTGGCTGGCGACATGTTCAACGGCCGCAAGACCTCGATCTACGGCGGCTCCAACGAGATCCAGCGGAACATCATCGCCAAGATGGTCCTGGGGCTCTAAGCCGCCACTTCAAACCGTCAAACGACCTCAGTTTCTGCCGGAGTAGACCCGCCGTGGATTTCAGTTTCACCGACGAACAGTCGATGCTGCGCGATACGGTCGCGAGCTATCTGGCGGACCACTATTCGTTCGACCAGCGGCGCGCGATGCTGGCCAGGGAGCCTGGCTGGAGCCCGCAGGTCTGGAAGGCGTTCGCCGAGGAGCTGGGCATCCTGGGCGCGCCGTTCTCGGAAGAACTGGGCGGCCTGGGCGGCGGACCGATCGAGAACATGATCGTCATGCAGGAGATGGGGCGCTCGCTCGTCGTCGAGCCCTATCTCGGCACGGTGGTGATCGGCGGCGGGTTCCTGAAGCATTCGGGCCACGCCGGCGCGGAAGCCCTGATCGGCCAGATCATCGAGGGCAAGGCGATCTTCGCCTTCGCCTACGCCGAGCCGCAAGGGCGCTATAATCTCGCCGACCTGAAGACCACGGCGGCCAAGGACGGCGCGGGCTGGACGCTGAATGGCCACAAGGCCGTGGTGATCGGCGCGCCCTACGCCACCCACCTGATCGTCACCGCCCGCACCGGCGGCGGCCAGCGCGACCAGGAGGGCGTCAGCGTCTTCATCGTCGAAAAGGGCGCGGCCGGCGTCACCACCCGCGACTATCCCACCGTCGACGGCTTCCGCGCGTCCGAGGTCACTTTCGAGAACGTCAAGCTGGGGGCGGACGCCCTGATCGGCCCGGAAGGCCAGGCCATGCCGCTGATCGAAAAGGTGGTGGACGAGGCGGTGGTCGCCACCTGCGGCGAGGCCGGCGGGGTGCTCGCCAAACTGCACGAAGGCACGCTGGAATACACCCGCCAGCGCCGCCAGTTCGGCCAGCCGATCTCCGCCTTCCAGGTGCTGCAGCACCGCATGGTGGACATGTTCATCCAGGTCGAGCAGGCGGTCTCCATGACCTACATGGCGACCATCAGGCTTGCCGACGACGGCCAGCGCTCGAAATCCGCCGCCGCCGCCAAGGTGCAGATCGGCAAGGCCTGCAAGTTCGTCGGCCAGAACGCCATCCAGCTGCACGGCGGCATGGGCATGACCGACGAAATGGCCATCGGCCACTACTTCAAGCGCGCCACGATGATCGAGAGCGCCTTCGGCTCCACCGACCACTTCCTGGCCCGCTACGAATTCCTGAGCCTCGGCCAGGCCGCCTGATCCTCGCGGGCGTCATCCCGGAAACCGCGCAGCGGATGTCCGGGACCCATAGACTCCGTGGTCCGATAGCTGGCGCCGCGCGAAACCTGGAGAGCGCCGCGCGTATGGGTCCCGGACAAGTCGCTGCGCGACTTTCCGGGATGACCCGAGGTGAGCAAGTGACCGAATGGGCAACGCAGCTTATGCCCAGGCTTCATGTCCCTGCGCGACTTCGGGCTGCTCACGCTGGTCTGCCTGGTTTGGGCGTCCAACAATATCGTCTCGAAGTATGTGGTGAGCCAGCTGGGCGTGCCGCCGCTGTTCTATGCGACGCTGAGGTTCGCCGTGGTCGCCATCGCGACGGCGCCGTGGCTCCTGCCGATGCCTCGGCCGCGCTGGCGGCTGCTGGCGGTGGCGCTGCTGATGGGCGGCGGCAACTTCGCCCTGCTGTTCGTCGGGCTGAAGACCTCGACGCCCTCGGCGGCGGCGGTGATCGGCCAGCTGGGCGTGCCGATGACCACGCTGCTTTCCATGGTCATGCTGGGCGAGAAGATCCACTGGCGCCGGGGCCTGGGCATCGCGCTCACCTTCGGAGGCGCGGTGGCGGTGATGTGGAATCCGGGCGGGTTCTCGATCTCGGCGGGCCTGCTCTACGTGTCGGCCTCGGCGCTGACCGGATCGCTGGGCGCGGTGATGATGAAGCAAATCGAGGGCGTGGCGCCGCTGCAGTTCCAGGCCTGGGTGGGCTTCGCCTCCTTCTGGCCGCTGGCGGTCCTTTCGGCGTGGCTGGAGCCGGGGCAGGTGGCCCAGGGCCTTTCCGCCGGCTGGCCGTTCCTGGCCGGCGTGCTCTATTCCGGCCTGGCGGTCTCGGTCGGGGCTCATACCTGCTACTACTTCCTGATCGGCCGCTATGAGGCCAACCTCATCTCGCCCCTGACCCTGATGACGCCGCTGGCGACGATTGCCCTGGGCGTCGCGATCTTCCACGATCCGTTCGGGGCGCGGATGGCGGCCGGCTCGGCCATCGCGCTCACCGGCGTCCTGATCATCGCGGCGCGGAGGAACCACGTCATGCCGCTGCTGCTCGCCATCCGGAACCGCGCCCAATGACCCCAGATTCGATATGACCTTGGACTTCATCGACGCGCCCAGCCCCAACTTCGACGCCCGCGTGGGCGTGCCCGACATTCTGGTGCTGCACTACACCGGCATGAAGACTGGCCCGGAGGCGCTGGAGCGCCTGCGCGACCCCAACGCGCCGCGGGTCAGTTCGCACTACATGGTCGAGGAGGACGGCCGCATCTTCCGCCTGGTGCCGGAGGAGCGGCGGGCCTGGCACGCGGGCGTCTCCTACTGGAAGGGCGAGCGCAACATCAACGGCGCCTCCATCGGGGTGGAGATCGTCAATCCGGGCCACGAGTTCGGCTACCGCCCGTTCCCCGACGCGCAGATCGCCGCGGTGATCGCGCTGTGCGCCGACATCCGCAGCCGCTGGCAGATCCCCGACGACCGCATCGTCGGCCACTCCGACGTGGCGCCCGACCGCAAGGACGATCCGGGCGAACTGTTCCCCTGGAAGCGGCTCGCCGAGGCCGGCCATGGCCTGTGGGTCGAGGTCCCCGCCGCGCCCGGCGCGCCGCTGGCGCTCGGCGACGAGGGCGTCGGGGTCTTTGGGCTGCAGGCCGGCTTCACGCGGCTCGGCTACGACCTGCCGCCGTCGGGCAAATTCGACGAGGCCACCCAGCAGGTGGTCACCGCCTTCCAGCGGCATTGGCGCCAGGAGCGGGTGGACGGAATCGCCGACGGCGAGACCCGCGCCCGGCTGATCGCGCTCTTGAGGCTCGCCGGCTGATGCATCCCGCGTCCAGTTTCCTGGAGACGGAAGAGGCGGTGCTGTTGGCCCACCTGGCCCGGCATTCGTTCGTGACTTTGGCCGCAGCGCCGGCGGGCCGGCCGCTCGTCGCGCACGCGCCGGTGCTGGTCCGGCGGCTGGACGAGGGCCTGGTCCTCGACTTCCATCTGTCGCGCGGCAACGCGCTCGCGCCCTTTCTGGCCGAGGGCTTCCGCGCCGTGGCCGTCAGCCTGGCCGCCGACGCCTATGTCAGCCCCGACTGGTACGAAAGCCAGGGTGCGGTGCCGACCTGGAACTACGCCAGCGTCGAGGCCGAAGGCCCCGTCGCGGCCCTGGACGACGCCGGCCTCATCGCCCTGCTGGACGATCTCTCGGTCCAGGAAGAGGCCCGTCTCGCGCCCAAGCCCGCCTGGACGCGGGCCAAGATGGCGCCCGGCCGCTTCGACGCCATGCGCCGCTCCATCGTCGGCGCCCGCATGAGCGTCGAGCGGCTGGAGGGGACCTTCAAGCTGTCGCAGAACAAGGACGAGGCCGACCGCGCCGGCGTCATCGCCGCGCTGGGCGACCATCCCATCGCCCGCATGATGGCCGCCGCAATCCCGCCACGTTGATGAACGGCGCGGCCGGCCGCGCCTCAGACCGGGTTCAGCGCGGGAAGCCGATCCTGTGCGGGCTTGGCGACGGCTTCGGCCCGCCGCGCAAGCGGAACCTGACCCAAAGGAACTGCGACATGACCCTCAAAACCACCGCCCTGGCCCTGATCCTCGGCGCGGCCGCCCTGGGCGCCGCCACCGCGGCCGCGGCCCAGCCGCTCGCCCCGCCCGCCCGCCACGCGATCGCCACGCATCGCACCCAGATCCGCACCGAAGCGCGTCGCGGCGAGATCAGCCACGCCCAGGCGCACCGCATGCGCGTCGTCGACCGCCACATCGCCCGGCGCGCCCGGCTGCATGGCGGCCACCTGACCCGCGTCCAGGCCCACCGCCTGCATCGCCAGGAAGTCCGCCTGCAGCGCCACAGCTAGGCGGCCGCGACCGCCGGGCCGTTGCGCCGCTTGCCTGCGGACCGCGACGGCCCGGCGCCTGCGCCTCAATCCCGGTCCGGCGCCCCCAGCGGGAAGAAATGCCGATAGGGCCGAGCTTCGTTGACAGCGCGGGCGAACGACGGCCGCGCCAACAGCCTGCGCCGATAGGCCAGCAGGTTCTTCAGGCCCGTGTCGATCGGGTGCGTCCAATCGGCGTAGAGCAGGGCCGGGGCGGCGGCGCAGTCGGCCAGGCTGAAACGGCCGGCCGCCGCCCATTCCCGATCCGCCATCCGCTCGTCCAGCCAGGCGTAGGTCTTGTCGAGCGTCGCCCGCGCCTGGGCCACGCCGATGGTGTCGTGATCCTGGGCGTCGCGGGTCGCGTCGAAGACGATCGTCAGCTGCGGCGTGGAGACGTAGTTGTCGAACACCCGGTCCAACATCCGCACCTCAAGCGCCTCATCGGCATTGATGGGGATCAATCGCACCGGGCCGGGATAGTGGCCCTGGAGGTGCTCGATGATGATACTGGCCTCCAGGATCGTGCGGTCGCCGTCCGCCAGGATCGGGAAGCGCCGCAGCGGCCAGCGCGCCGTGAGTTCCTCGCCGGCGGAGGGATCGTCTGGCGAGAGCATGCGCAGCGTGAACGGGGTCTTGTTCTCATAGAGCGCCACCAGCGCTTTCTGGCTGTAGGACGAGAAGGGGTGCGCGAAGAGCTGCAGGGCCATCGGTGTTCCTCCGTCAGGCGGCGCGGTCGCGGCGATAGCGCAGGATCACCGATCCCACATCCAGCGGCCGGCATTCGAGCAGGGTCAAGCCGCCGGGCGCCGCGCCGGCCTCAAAGAGCCGCTTGCCGCCGCCCAGCAGCACCGGCGTGACCATCAGGTAGAACTCGTCGACCAGGTCCTGCGCCAGCAGGCTTTGGGCCAGCCCCGCGCCGCCGAAGCAGTAGACCTCGCCGCTCGCGGTTTCGCGCTTCAGCCGCGCCACGGTCTCGGCCAGTGGCGCATCGGCATAGGCGCCGTTCCAGCCGGCATCGCCGCGGGCGGTGTGGGAGATCACCGTCTTCCGCAAACCGTTCATCGTGGCGGCTTCCGGCGCCCCGGCGGCCTGGTCGGTCGGCCAGAAGCTCTTCTGGAAGTCGTAGTTCGCCCGGCCGTAGAGCAGATGGCCGGCGCGTTGCAGGTTCGCCGCCACCCAGGCCTGCGAGACCTCGTCCGACCAGGGCGGCGAGGCGAAGCCGTCCGGTCCCTCGATGTAGCCGTCCAGGCTCATGAACATCGCCATCACCAGGTTCGTCATCGCCGTTTCCTCCGCCGTTGAAACCAGTTGCAAAACACAATCAGTTGCTTGTTAGGTTCACTAATCCTATTTTGCAACCAGTTTCTTTCGAGGACCGCTTTTCGATGGATGCGACCATCCGCTCCGGCTGCCCGATCAACCTGACGCTGGAGACGCTCGGCGACCGCTGGAGCCTGATCGTCATCCGCGACCTGATGTTCGGAAACCGTCGGCATTATCGCGAACTGCTCACCCAGTCCCAGGAAGGGATCGCGTCCAACATCCTGGCCGACCGGCTGAAACGCCTGACCGACGCCGGCTTGATCACCCGCGCCGACGATCCGACCCACAAGCAGAAAGCGATCTACAGCCTGACCGAGCCGGCCATCCAACTCGTGCCGCTGATCGTCCAGATGGGCGCCTGGGGCCGGCGTCACCGGCCGGTGTCGGAAGAGCTCTCCATCCGCGCCCAGATCCTGGAGGAGGGCGGTCCTGAACTGTGGGCGGCGTTCATGGACGAGCTTCGCCACCTGCATCTGGGGGACCCCGCGCCCAGAACGTCCGTCTTCGGTCAGTTGCGGGCCGCCTACGAGGCGGTGCTTGCCCGCAAGGCCTCGGCTTGACCTTCAGACCTCGAACCCTCAGGTTCCGCGCGGACCAGACGGCCGGGCGATCGCGGCTCTCGCAAGGGGGTCGAGGAAAGTCCGGGCTCCACGACGACATGGCGGCGGGTAACGCCCGCCGGGGGCGACCCCAGGGATAGCGCCACAGAAAGCAAACCTCCTGGCTCCGGTCAGGGAAGGGTGAAAGGGTGGGGTAAGAGCCCACCGCGTCGCTGGTGACAGGGACGGCATGGCAAGCCCCGCCAGGAGCAAGACCGAATAGGGACCGTGCGCCCTCCGTAGCCTTGGCGAAGGAGGGTAGGGCTGTCGTAGGCCTGAGCGGTCCGGGTAGGTCGCGAGAACCGTCCCGCGAGGGGCGGTCCAGAGGAATGATCGCCAATGCCGGCGTCTAGGCGCTGGCGGCACAGAACCCGGCTTACAGGCCGTCTGGTCCATCGTTCCGAAACAGAGGCGGCGGCGTCCGTGCGCGCGAACCCAACATTAGGCACGCTCGCCATAGGCTCTCCGGGTCAGTCCGTCCCGCAACCCCGGAGGCTTCAATGACACAGAAAACATCCAACCTCTTCATGGCGACCGCCGTGGTCGCGGCGACCTTGGGCCTTTCCTCTTCGGCGGCGGCGCAACAGAACGATGCGGCCTTTCGCGCCACGACACTCAACCTCTCCGCCCAAGGCGAGGTGCGCGCCGAGCCCGACATTGTCACCTTAAGCCTGGGCGTCACCGGCGAGGCCGCCACCGCACAGGCCGCCTCCGCCCAGACGGCCGAAAAGGTCGACGCCGTGGTCAAGGCCCTCCTGCATTCGGGTGTCGCGCAGCGCGACATCCAGACCCAGTCGGTGAATCTAACTCCGACCTATTCCGACCGTTCGAACGTTCCGCGCGCGATCGTCGCATACAGGGCGACGACGCTAGTTTTGGTGGTGGTGCGGGATATTGCGCGGGCCGGGGCTCTGACCGACCTCGGCGTCGCCTCGGGCGCGAACCAGGTGCAGGGCGTGAGGTTCGGCTTGAACGATCCCTCCATCGCGGAGCGGCAAGCCCGTGATCTGGCGCTGAAGGCGCTGCAGCACGATGCGGCCGAGGTCGCCGGGATCATGGGGCAGAAGGTGGTCCGCCTGGTCAGCGTCAGCACCCAGGCGTACCAAGGCATCGTTGTGACCGCCCATCGGATCGAGGAGCCGATGGCGCCGGGAACCCGGATCGATCCCGGTGAACTCACGATCCGTGGCAGCGCCAACGGCGTGTTCGAGTTGGCTCCGCGCTGATCGCTCGGCGGCGAGAGGCCGCGCTTCGGAGTCCTGAAACTGGGACGGAATGACACCGGCGCCCGCTCAGAACCCCAATTCGTTAACAAGCGGAGCTTAAGTTCTCGGTATGTTCTGTGGATAACAATAGTCGGTTAACCATACTTGCCGGGGAAGCCTTGGTTTCTCTAACAAAAGGTCAATTGGAGTCATTTACTCCCAATTCATCCCATGTTACCCCATTCGTACTTCGCTAACCAAACCTCGCAGCCGGGGCCGCGGTCGGGAGGCGAGGGTGGGAGCCGCTGGTAGGGCGGCTTGGTTCAGGGGCTTGGGCGGTGTTTCTCTCGACCTTCGAGAAACAGCTGGATGGGAAGCGGCGCATCGTCGTGCCGCAGGAATTCCGCGCCCAGACCGCGGGGCCGTTCGATGGCGTCGTCTGCTTTCCCTCCATCGAGGCCGATTGCATCGAAGGTGGCGGCAAATCCTTGTTCGACCGTTACGTGGGTGTGATCGAGGAGCTGGAGTTCGGCGACCCGATCCGCAGCGCGCTCGAGGTCTCGGTGCTGGGCGGCATGGCCCAGCTTTCCTATGACACCGCCGGCCGCATCACCCTGCCGGAAGTCCTCTGCCAGCAGTTCGGCCTGACCGACTGGGTCGTGGTGGTGGGGCTGGGTGACCGCTTCCAGATCTGGAGTCGGGACGCCTTCCAGGCGCACCGCGCCGCCCAGCGCGAAGTCGCCCGCGAGGGCCTGGCGACGATGCGCGCCCAACAGCGCACCGCCAAGCTTGCCGCCGTGGGGTCCGCCGGATGACCGCACCGCACCTGCCCGTCCTGCTCGACGAGGTCGTGGATGCGATGCAACCCCGCGCCGGCAAGCTCCTGGTGGACGGGACCTTCGGCGCTGGCGGCTACAGCCGCGCCCTGCTGGCCGGCGGCGCGCAGGTCATCGCCTTCGACCGCGACCCCAGCGCCCGCAAATTCGCCGAGAGCCTCCCCGCCGACCGCTTCCGCCTTGTGGAGGGCCGTTTCTCCGAGCTCGATGCGGAGACCGGCCCGGCCGCCCTGGACGGCGTCGTCCTCGACATCGGCGTCTCGTCCATGCAGCTCGACGAGGCCGAGCGCGGCTTTTCCTTCATGCGCGACGGGCCGCTCGACATGCGCATGGCGGCCGACGGCCCCACCGCCGCGGACCTGGTCAACGAGGCCGATCCCGCCGAGATCGCCCGCATTCTGTTCGTCTATGGCGAGGAGCGGGAAAGCCGCCGGATCGCCCGCGCCATCGCGCGCCGCCGGGACGAGCAGCCCTTCACCCGCACCCTGGAACTGGCGGAGTTCATCGAAAAGACCCTGGGCGGGCGGCGCGGCGCGAAGGTGCATCCCGCGACCCGCTCCTTCCAGGCGATCCGCATCGCGGTGAACGAGGAGCTCGCCGAGCTGGAAGCCGGCCTCGCCGCCGCCGAGCGGGCGCTGAAGACCGGCGGGCGGCTCTGCGTCGTCACGTTCCATTCGCTCGAGGACAGAATCGTGAAGACCTTCTTCGCGGTGCGGGCGGGGAAGACCCCGGCGGGGTCGCGCCATGCGCCGCCGGTGGAAGCCGTCGCGGCGCCGAGCTTCCAGTTGCTGTTCAATGGCGCGCAAGGGCCGTCGGACGCGGAGCTGGCGGCGAACCCCCGGGCTCGGTCGGCGAAACTGCGGGCGGCGGTGCGCACCGACGCCCCGGTGTGGAGGGCGGCGGCGTGATGTGGCTCAATCGCAGGGTTCGCGGCTTCAAGCTGATCGACCTGATCGCGCTGGCCGTGCTGACCCTGCTGATCCTGGGCGTCTACCTGGCCAAGACCATGGCTGGGGGCGAGCGCGCCAAGATCGCCGCCGTCGAGCGCCAGATCGTCGCCGAGAAGGCCCGCGTGCGCCTGTTGCAGGCGGAGGTCAGCCACCTGGAGCAGCCGGCCCGCATCGAGCGGCTGTCGGAGACTTACCTCGGCCTCGCGCCGGTGTCCGAGAAGCGGGTCGCCGACATCGACGCCCTGCCGGACCTGGCCCGCAAGCCGTTGCCCGCCACGACCAAGCCGATGAACGTCACGCCCGATCCCATCGCGCTCGCGCCGCCGCAGGCGCCGTCGCCGCTGCCCGTCCCGACCCAGATGGCCGAGAACGGCCGATGAGTGTCGGCCAGCTCAGCTTCGGACCCTCGTGGTTCTCACGCCGGCTCAGCGGCCTGATGTGGCGGCTGGAGCATGCGTTCGAGCGCGCGCGGGCGTCGGGCCGGGCGGAGGACGACACCCGCATTCGCATCTTCTTCGTGCTGATCCTGTTCAGCCTGGGCTTCATCACGCTGGCCATCGGCGCCACCCACGCGGCGCTGTTCTCCAAGGCCGGCGAGAGCGACGCCTACGCCCCGCCGATGGGCGCGGCGCGCGCCGACCTGGTCGACCGCAACGGCGAAATGCTGGCCGCGGACCTCCTGCACTACGGTCTCTACATCGACCCGCGCGAGATCTGGGACACCGGCGAAACCCGCCGCGTGCTGAGCGCCAACCTGCCGGAACTGACGCCGGATCGGTTGACGCGGGCGTTGAAGGCGGGGCGCCGCACCTTCGTGATCGGCGGGCTGACGCCTGACGTCCGCGGCAAGATCCACGACCTGGGGCTGCCTGGAGTCAGCTTCGAGCCCGAGCAGAAGCGGGTCTATCCGCTGGGCTACACCGCCGCCCACATCGTGGGCTTCGCCGACACCGGCGGCCAGGGCCTGGCCGGCGCCGAGGCGGCGCTGAACGACCAGGTGCGCCAGGCTGCGGGGACGGGCGCGACCGTGCCGCTTTCCATCGACCTTCGTGTCCAGGCCGCCGTGGAAGACGAGCTCTACAAGTCGGTCAGCCAGTTCCACCCCAAGGGCGCGGTCGGGATGGTGGTCAACGTCCACACCGGCGAAATCCTGGCGATGGCGGACTATCCCACCTACGACCCAAACAAGCCGGGCGCCTACAGCCTGGACGCGCGCCAGAACAAGGCCGCCAACGCGATCTACGAGATGGGCTCGACCTTCAAGGGCTTCACGGTCGCCGCGGGCCTCGACTCCGGGGTCGCGACGCCGCAGTCCACCTTCGACGCGACCCATCCATTCCAGCTCGGCTATCGGGTCATCCACGACTACCACCCGACCCATGCGATGCTGACCCTTGTGGAGGTGTTCCAGCACTCCTCCAACGTCGGCACCGCGCGGCTCGGCGAGGAGCTCGGGCCGGATCGGCTGCACGCCTACTTCGACCGCTTCGGCCTGACCCGGCCGGCGAAGACCGAGCTGATCGAGACCGCGCGGCCGCTGACGCCCAGGATCTGGAACGACGACGCCATCGCCTCGATCTCGTTCGGAGAAGGGATCAACGTCACGCCGCTGGCGGTGGCGCGGGCCTATTCGGGCCTGGCCAACGGCGGCGAGCTGCTGCCGCTGACGATCCGCAAGCTGCCGCCGGGGACCGTGGTCCACGGGCCGCGCATGGTCTCCGAGAAGACCGCGCTGACCCTGCTGCAGATCATGCGCTCGAACGTGTCCTGCCCCTGTGGCTCGGGCAAGTCGGCCAACGTCACCGGGCTGAACGTGGGCGGCAAGACCGGCACGGGCAACAAGTGGGACCCCTCGATCAAGCACTATTCGAAGACCAAGCAGGTGTCGTCCTTCGCCGCCGTCTTCCCCACCGACGGGCCGCTCAGCGCCCCGCGCTACTTCGTGCTGATCCTCATGGACGAGCCGCAGCGCGACAAGACCGGCGCCGACCCCACGGGCGGCATCGTGGCCGCGCCCGCCGTGGGTCACATCATCGAGCGGATCGCGCCGTTCCTGGGCGTGCAGAAGCGCCCCGAGACCAATCCGTTCGCGCCACCCGACGCCAAGGCCTCCGCCGACGTGGGAGAGGAGCATTGAACATGCGTCTGTCCGACCTGGTGAAGCGCGACCTCTCGGTCGATCCGCAGATCGAAGGCGTCACCGCCGACAGCCGCAAGGTCAGGCCCGGCTGGCTGTTCGCCGCGCTGCCCGGCGCCAAGGTCGACGGCCGCAGCTTCGCGCCCAAGGCGCTGGAGCAGGGCGCCGCCGCCATCCTGGCCGGTCGCGAGATCGAGGGCGTCTCCGCGCCCCTGGTGATCGCGTCCGACCCGCGCCGGGTCTATGCGCTGGCCGCCGCCGCCTTCTGGGGCGCGCAGCCGGCCACCTGCGTCGCGGTCACCGGGACCAACGGCAAGACCTCGGTGGCCGGCTTCTGCCGCCAGATGTTCGCCCACGCCGGCTTCAAGGCCGCCAGCATGGGGACGCTGGGCGTGCGCGTCAGCGCGCCGGGGATCAGCGACGAACAGATCACTCCGCCCGGCCTCACCACCCCCGACGCCGCCGACGTGGCCGAGCTGATGGCCCGCGTGGCGCAGTCCGGCGTCACCCACCTGGCGCTGGAGGCTTCTTCGCACGGCATCGACCAGCGGCGCCTGGATGGCGTGAAGCTGACGGCGGCTGGGTTCCTCAATCTGACTCAGGACCACCTGGACTACCACGGCACCATGGGCGTCTACCGCGCCGCCAAGCTGCGCCTGTTCGAGACTCTGCTGACGCGGGGCAAGACCGCCGTCCTGAACGCCGACAGCGACGCCTACTCAGCCTTCGCCGGGACCGCCGTCAGCGCTGGCCAGAGCGTGATGAGCGTGGGCGAGGCGGGCCAGGGGCTGACGTTGCTGGAACGCACCCTGTTGCCCAAGGGCCAGGCCCTGAAGGTCGCCTACCAGGGCCGCGCCTACGAGGTGCGCCTGCCGCTGGCGGGCGCCTTCCAGGCCTCCAACGCGCTGGTGGCCGTCGGCCTTTGCATCGCCGCGGGCCTCTCGCCCGAGCAGGCCTTCGCGGGCCTGGAGACCCTGGAGGGCGCGCCCGGCCGCCTGCAGCGCGTCGGGACCGGCCCCAACGGCGGCGAGGCCTACGTCGACTACGCCCACACGCCGGACGGCCTGGAGACGGTGCTGAACGCGCTCAGGCCCCACGTACAGGGCAAACTGATCATGGTATTTGGCGCCGGCGGCGACCGCGACCGCACCAAGCGCCCGCTGATGGGCCGGATCGCCGCCGACCTCGCCGACGTGGCCATCGTCACAGACGACAATCCGCGCAGCGAAAACCCCGCCGCCATCCGCGCCGAGATCATGACCGGCGCTCGCGGTCTGAAGGAGATCGGCGACCGCGGCGAGGCGATCCGCGCCGCCGTGGCCCAGCTCGCCGAAGGCGACATCCTGGTGGTGGCCGGCAAGGGCCATGAACAGGGCCAGACCGTCGCCGGCGTGGTGCATCCGTTCGACGACGTCACCGAGACCGCGCAAGCTCTGGGCGCGCCAGATGCCTGACACGCTCTGGACCTCTGACGAGATCGTCCAGGCCACCGGCGGCAAGCTGGCGGGCAAGCCCTTCACCGCCACCGGCGTTTCCATCGACACCCGCAGCCTCGAGCCCGGCGACCTGTTCGTGGCCCTGGGCGGCGTGCGTGACGGCCATGAGTTCGTCGGCCAGGCGATGGAGCAGGGCGCGGCCGGCGCGCTGGCCTCCCGGCAGGTGTTCGGCTCGGCGGTGATGGTCGGCGACACCCTGCGGGCGCTGGAACGCCTTGGCGTCGCGGCGCGTGAGCGGGCTGCGAAGGCCAGGCGGGGCGCGGTCACCGGCTCGGTCGGCAAGACCAGCGTGACGCAAGCGATCATGGCGGGCCTGATGCTGGCCGGGCAGGGTCGGCAAGGTTCGGCGCACTCGTCGGTCAAATCCTACAACAACCACATCGGCGTGCCGCTGACGCTGGCGCGGATGCCGGCCGCCACCGAGCGCGCGATCTTCGAGATCGGCATGAACCACGCTGGCGAGATCGGTCCGCTCACCCGCATGGTCCGGCCGCACGCGGCGGTGGTGACCACCGTGGGCCCGGTGCACACCGAGAACTTCCCGGACGGCGAGACCGGCGTCGCCCACGCCAAGGCGGAGATCTTCGAAGGCCTGCAAGCCGGCGGGATCGCGGTGCTGAACGCCGACGACCGTTGGTTCGGCCTGCTGAAGAGCGAGGCGGAAAAGGTCGGCGCCGAGGTGCGCACCTTCGGCCGGGCCGAGGGCTGCGACGCCCGCCTGATCGACTTCCAAGGGGCCGATGGCCACGCGGTGGTGCAGGCCCGTTTCCACGGCCAGGGCCTGGACTTCCCGATCCTGCAGACCGGTTTTCACTGGGGCCTCAATTCCATGGCCGTGCTGCTGATGCTGGAGGCGCTGGACGTCAGCCTGAGCGATGGCCTGGCCGCCCTGGGCGCCTTCGAGCCGCTGCAGGGCCGGGGCGCGGAGACGCAGGTCGCCCTGGCCACGGGCGGCTTCACCCTGATCGACGAGAGCTACAACGCCAACCCGATCTCCATGGCCTCGGCGATCGCCACTCTGGGCGCGCGCGAGACGGCGGGCCGCAAGCTCGTGGCGCTCACCGACATGCTCGAACTGGGCCCGCAGGCGAGCGGTTTCCACGCCGCCTTGGCTGAGCCGCTGGAGGCGGCCAAGGCCGATCTGGTGTTCGCCGCCGGCCCGCTGATGAAATCCCTCTGGGACGCGCTTCCTTCGACTCGGCGCGGCGGCTACGCCGAGACAGCGGCGGAACTGGCGCCGCTCGTCGCCCGGACCGTAGAGTCCGGCGACGTGGTGATGGTGAAGGGCTCGAACGGATCGAAGGCGGGGCTGATCGCCCAGGCCCTGCGCTCGCTCGATGTCCGGCCAGGGGAGGCCGGCTGATGTTCTACTGGCTCTACGAGCACTTCTCGATGGGTGGCCACAGCCACGTCACCGTGCTCAACCTGCTGCGCTATCTCACCTTCCGGACCCTGATGTCGGTGCTGACCGCCCAGGCGATCGTGGTGGCCATGGGCTCGCGCTTCATCCGCTGGATGCAGGCCAAGCAAGGCAAGGGCCAGCCGATCCGCGCCGAGGGCATCCAGCGCCACATCGTCGAAAAGGCCGGCACGCCGACCATGGGCGGGGTGATGATCCTGGCCGGGCTGATCGTCGGCACCCTGCTCTGGGCGGACCTCTCCAACGTCTATATCTGGGCGCTGCTGCTGGTCACCGCGGGCTATGGCTTCCTGGGCTTCCTCGACGACTATTCCAAGGTTACCAAGCGCTCCACCGACGGCATCTCCGGCAAGGCGCGCCTGGCCATGGAGACCGCGATCGCCATGGCCGCGATCCTGCTGATCATCTTCTTCGCCGCCAAGCCGCCCGAGGCGCCGAACCTTTTGACCTCGGTGGCCTTCCCGATCGTCAAGGGCGCGGTGCTGAACCTTAGCTGGTTCTACCTGGTGTTCGGGGCCTTCGTGATCGTCGGCGCCGCCAACGCGGTGAACTTCACCGACGGCCTGGACGGCTTGGCCACCGTGCCGGTGATGATCGCCGCCGCCGCCTATGGCCTGATCGCCTACCTGGTCGGCAACTTCATCTACGCCAACTACCTGCAACTGCACTTCGTGCCGGGCGTCGGCGAGATCGCCATCTATCTGGGCGCGACGATCGGCGCCGGCGTGGGCTTCCTCTGGTACAACGCCCCGCCGGCCCGCATCTTCATGGGCGACACCGGCTCGCTGGCGCTGGGCGGTGGCCTGGGCGCGGTGGCCGTGGCGACCCGGCAGGAGATCATCCTGGCGCTGATCGGCGGCCTGTTCGTCGCCGAAACCCTGTCGGTGATCATCCAGGTGGCCTGGTTCAAGCGGACCGGCCGGCGGATCTTCCTGATGGCCCCGATCCACCACCATTTCGAGAAGCTCGGCTGGTCGGAGTCCACCGTCGTGATCCGCTTCTGGATCGTCTCGATCATGCTGGCCCTCCTGGGGCTGGCCACCCTGAAACTGCGGTAGGGAGGGCGAGCGCTCAGCCATGATCCCGGTCCGCGGCTTCGAGGGAAGGACGGTCGCCGTGTTCGGCCTGGCCCGCACGGGCCTGGCCGCCGCGCGCGCGCTTGTGGCCGGCGGCGCCGAGGTGGCGCTGTGGGACGAGAACCCCGACCGCCGCGCCGCCGCGCAGGCCGAAGGCCTGCCGCTGGTCGACCTTTCCACCGCCGACTGGTCGGAGTTCGCGGCCATCATGCTCTCGCCCGGCGTGCCGCTGACCCACCCGGCGCCGCACTGGACGGTGGAGAAGGCCAGGGCCGCCGGCGTCGAGATCGTCGGCGACATCGAGCTCTTCGCCCGCACGGTCAACGCCGCGCCGGAGCACAAGCGCCCCAAGATCGTCGCCATCACCGGCACCAACGGCAAGTCGACCACCACCGCGCTGATCGGCCACGTCTGCGCCCAGGCCGGCCGCGACGTGCGCATCGGCGGCAACATCGGGGTCGGCGTCCTCGACCTCGAGGACATGCACGGGGGCGCGGTCTACGTGCTGGAGCTCAGCTCCTACCAGCTCGACCTGACCTCCAGCCTGCACGCCGACGTCACCGTCATCCTCAACATCTCGCCGGACCATCTCGAGCGGCACGGGACCATGGAGGGCTACGTCGCCGCCAAGCGCCGGATCCTCGCCAACCAGGGCAAGGGCGACACCGCGGTGATCGGGGTCGACGATCCCTGGGGCCAGCAGATCTGCACCGAGATCACCGCCGCCAACCGCCGCACCATCGTGCCGGTCTCGGCGTCGAAGGCCATGGGCCGCGGCATCTATGT
>DATAUR010000076.1:0-14216 GCA_036268175.1 Phenylobacterium sp.
GCCGCTGCGACGCGCTTTTCCCCGCGCCGGCGGCCCGCCCGCCGTACCAGCCGGGCGAGCGCCGCGGTTGGCGCCGCGACTTCCGCGGTCCCGATCCGCGCCTCACCGACGCAGCGCGGGCTGCGGCCAAGCGCCTCGCCCAGGACGTCGATCCGCTCTGCGCCGCGCTGGCGGCCTATGCCGTCGGCGATCCCCCCGTACTCGAGTCGCACCTCGACGAACTCACGGCGCACGGCTTCGGCGATCCGGGGCTCTCGGATTTGGCGAGTGAAATCATCCGTCTACGCCTTGAAGCCGAGCATCTTGACAGAGACGCGCTGCAGCGCCATCTCGGGCTCAGCGGATTTAGCACGCTGCTGAATGACATCGACCGGGCCGCCGCGAAATCGGGCGCGCCCTTCAATCGATCGGATGTCACCCTCGCAGACGCCAGGTCCCAGTGGACGCACGTCTTTGCGGCTAGGTGCCGCCTGGCGGCGCTGGATGAGGCGGTGTCCCAAGCCAGGGAGGCCGCGGGTACTCACAGCGCTGACCAGGAGCACAGGGCCCTGAAGGCGGAGCGCGATTCACTGCGGCGGGCGCTCAAGTCGGGATCAATTTGGGAGGAGGCTGGGTCGAAATGACGCCCACCCTTCAATTTTGCTTTCCATAAACCATCTTCGGCGCCGGCCTTGCATGGCCGGCAGCGCCGCTTTCCGGAGACTTAGATGAGCGAAACAACGACCACGGAAGCGCCTGAGGCTCCGCCCGCGCCCGATGGCCCGCTGCTGGACCTCACCGACGCCGGGGTGAAGAAATTCATCAAGCAGGCGAAGGCGCGCGGCTACGTCACCATGGACGAGCTGAACAAGGTGCTGCCGAGCGAAGAGGTGACCTCCGAGTCGATCGAGGACACGCTCGCCATGCTCTCCGAGATGGGCGTCAACGTGGTCGAGGCCGAGGAAGACGCGCCCGAGCAGGAATCCACCGACGTCGCGGTGCGCGAAGAACAGGCCGTCATCGAGACGACCAAGGAAAGCGCCTACGACCGCACCGACGATCCGGTGCGGATGTACCTGCGCGAAATGGGCAGCGTCGAGCTGCTCAGCCGCGAGGGCGAGATCGCCATCGCCAAGCGCATCGAGGCCGGCCGCGACACGATGATCCGCGGCCTGTGCGAAAGCGCGCTGACCTTCGAAGCCATCATGGTGTGGCGCGAGGAACTGTCCGGCGGCCGCATCCTGCTGCGTGAGGTGATCGACCTCGAGCAGACCTACGGCGGCCAGGTCGCCCAGGCGCTCAGCGACGAGGCGGTGGCCGGCGAGCAGATCGAGGCCGAGCCGGCCAAGGCGCGCGGCGACGACGACGACATCACCGCGCAGGGCGGCGAGGGCGCCGCGCCCGGCGACGACGACGACTTCGACGACGGCGCCGGGCCCACCATCAGCGCCATGGAAGCCGAGCTGCGCGAAGGCGTGATGGTCACCCTCGACGCCATCGCCGGCGAGTTCGAGGCCTTCCGCCGCCTGCAGGAGAAGCTGGTCGAGCATCGCCTGCGCGGCGAGGACCTGACCGAGGACGAGCGCCGCGCCTACGAGACGGCCACCTCGGCCATCGTCCAGCACCTGAAGACGCTGAAGCTGAACAACAACCGGATCGAGGCGCTGGTCGACCAGCTCTATGCGATCAACAGGCGACTTGTCGGATTGGAAGGTCGCTTGCTGCGCCTTGCCGACAGCTACGGGATCAGCCGCGCCGAGTTCCTGCGCGCCTACCTCGGCGCAGAACTCGATCCGGCGTGGTGCGAGAAGGTCACCCCGCTCGGCGTGCGCTGGACCAGGTTCGTCGAGAAGGATGTCGGCCAGATCGGCGACATCCGCCACGAGATCGCCGCGCTGGCTACCGAGTCGGGCCTGCCGATCGACGACTATCGCCGCATCGTCCAGACCGTGCAGAAGGGTGAGCGCGAGGCCCGCCAGGCCAAGAAGGAGATGGTCGAGGCCAACCTGCGCCTCGTGATCTCGATCGCCAAGAAGTACACCAACCGCGGCCTGCAGTTCCTGGACCTGATCCAGGAAGGCAACATCGGGCTGATGAAGGCGGTCGACAAGTTCGAGTACCGCCGCGGCTACAAGTTCTCCACCTACGCCACCTGGTGGATCCGCCAGGCGATCACCCGCTCGATCGCCGACCAGGCCCGCACCATCCGCATCCCGGTGCACATGATCGAGACGATCAACAAGATCGTCCGCACCTCGCGCCAGATGCTGCACGAGATCGGCCGGGAACCCACGCCCGAGGAACTGGCCGAGAAGCTCGCCATGCCGCTCGAGAAGGTGCGCAAGGTGCTGAAGATCGCCAAGGAGCCGATCAGCCTCGAGACCCCGATCGGCGACGAGGAAGACAGCCACCTGGGCGACTTCATCGAGGACAAGAACGCGGTCCTTCCGATCGATGCGGCCATCCAGAGCAATCTTCGCGAAACAACGACGCGAGTTCTCGCGTCATTGACCCCGCGCGAGGAAAGAGTGCTGCGCATGCGCTTCGGCATCGGCATGAACACCGACCACACCCTGGAAGAGGTCGGCCAGCAGTTCAGCGTCACCCGCGAACGCATCCGCCAGATCGAGGCCAAGGCGCTCCGCAAGCTCAAGCACCCGAGCCGTAGCCGCAAGCTCCGCAGCTTCCTCGACAGCTAGGACGCTTTCCCTCCCCTTCATGGGGAGGGATAGTCGCCTTCGATCATGAGATTGGCGCCGGGGATCATGGCGAGGCATGCTGGACGGGTTAGGCTCGCCTGCGATGACCCGCCTAGCGCCAGCCGTAGTTGAAGCTGATCGAGATGCGCTCGGATTTCGCGGCGTTGGGCGCCACCTCGTGGCGCAGGAAGCTCTCCCACATCAGCACCGTCCCCGGCGCCGGCGTCAGGTAGACGAAGCTCTGCTGGGCCTGCGGCGCATCGGCGCGGCGGGGCGGCGCGGCCATCATCAGCGGCAGGCGCGGATCCTCGAGTTTCAGCGCCGAGGCCCCCTTGGGCGTGCGGACGTAGACGGTCCCGGAGATCACGCTGTGCGGATGGATGTGGCCGGAGTGGCCGGCGCCGGGCTTCAGGACATTGACCCACAGGCTGTCGAGCTTCAGCCGGCCGCGGCCCAGATCGAACGCCAGCTCGGCCGCGAAGGCCTTGGCATGGGCGTCCAGCCGCCGCTTCAGCTCTGCGAATGCGCTGGCCCGTTGCGGCAGGTCGGTGAGCGAGGCGTAGGAGGTATAGCCGCCGTAGGCGTGGGCCTTGGACCAGGCGCGGCCCGCCCGGTCTTCCTTGGCCAGCATGCGGCAGGCGGCCTCTAATTCGGCGTTGAAATTTTCGAAATCAGGGTGCGTGCTAAGCGTCGCCTCATATATCGGAGTCGCGAATAGGGGGCGCAGCGCCATGCCTCGGCGCTAGACGGCCCGTGATGAATTGTCAAAGACCGGGGCCGCTGGCGCTTGCGGCGAAGCTCCGTTAGATCATGGTTTCAAGAGACAGCTTCGTCCGGTTAAGGGCGGAGGATCTGGGGGGAATTCGAAGATGATACGGATTGCGGCGGCCCTTATTGCGGCGGGCGTGATGATCGGCGGCCAGGCGCAAGCCGCGCCGGCCAAGGCGAGACCTGCGGCGACGCGGACCATGCGGGCGGTGGCCTATCGGGCCCCACGCGGGCCGGATCGCATCCATCCCGACCTGAACGGCGTCTGGCAGGTGATGAACACCGCCAACTGGAACGTCGAACCGCATGCCGCCAGTGCGGCCCTGCAGATGCGGCCCGGGCCTTACGGACCGGTGCCGGCCAAGGAGGTCCTGGCGCTGGGCGCAGTGGGCGCGGTGCCGGCCGGGCTTGGCGTGGTGGAAGGCGGCTCGATCCCCTACACCGCCGATGCCCTGAAGCAGCGCGACGCCAACCACGCCGACTGGATCCACAAGGACCCGGAGATCAAGTGCTACCTGCCGGGCGTGCCGCGGGCCAACTACATGGCGCTGCCGTTCCAGATCTTCCAGTCCGAGAAGCAGATGCTGTTCGCCTACGAATACGCGGGCGCGGTCCGGAACATCATGTTCAAGGACCCGGGCCCGGCGCCGGTGGATTCCTGGATGGGCCAGTCGGTGGCGCACTGGGACGGCGACACTCTGGTGGTGGTGGTGACCGGCCAGAACGACTCCACCTGGTTCGACCGGGCGGGCAACTTCCATTCCGCGGATATGAAGGTGGTCGAGCGCTATACGCCGACCGGCCCCGGGGTCATGCGCTATGAGGCGGAGGTCACCGATCCCTCGACCTTCACGCGGCCCTGGAAGATGAGCATGAACCTCTACAAGCACGTTGGCGACGACGCGCGGCTCAACCAGTTCAAGTGTGTCGAGTTCGTGGAAGAACTCATGTACGGCAGCCTGCGCAAGGTGCCGCTCAAGTGATCGGCCGCATGTACCTGACCCTCGAGGTGATGTACCAATACGGCTGTCTCGCGGGCCATTTCGCCCGCGCCGGCGTCCAGTCGGGCGCGGTATCGGAAGTGAAGACGTCAGCATCCGGCGCTGGAGGCGCACAATGAATTCTCGTCGTTTAATCCCCCTGGTCGGCGCGGGCATCCTGGCCGCGGTGACGCTGGGCGTGGGTCAGGCTTCGGCCCACCACGCCTTCTCCGCCGAGTTCGACGGCAAGGCCCCCGTGCTGCTGCGCGGCAAGGTCACCAAGGTCGAATGGATCAACCCGCACGCCTGGGTGCACCTGGACGCCGTCGGCCCCGATGGCAAGATGGAAGAGTGGATGGTGGAGGGCGGCACGCCCAACACCCTGCTGCGCGCCGGCATCGACCGCAACACGCTGAAGGTCGGCACCGAGATCATCGTCCGCGGCTACCAGTCGAAGGACAAGAGCTGCACCCCGGTCTGCAAGGCGAACGGTCGCGACGTGACCTTCCCCGACGGCCGCAAGGTGTTCATGGGCTCGTCCGGCACCGGCGCGCCGAAGGACGGCTCCGACCCCACCGAGAAGTAGGCCAAGGCCGCACCACGTTGAAGGGGAGCCTCCGGGCTCCCCTTTTGCTATGACGTCCCCGCGGGGCGCGGAGGGCCTGGTCCTTGCTCACCTATCTGTGGATCGCCATCGGCGGCGCCTTGGGCAGCGTGGCGCGCTACGCCTGCTCCAGCCTGGCGGCGCATGCGGTGGGCGAGACCTTCCCGTGGGGTACGCTGGCGGTCAACGTGGCGGGCTCGTTCCTGATCGGCATCTTCGCCACCCTGACCGGTCCCGACGGCCGCTGGATCCTGCCGCCGGACGCCCGGCTGTTCGTCACGATCGGCGTCTGCGGCGGCTACACCACCTTCTCCAGCTTCAGCCTGCAGACGCTCAATCTGGTGCGCACCGGCGAGCTCGCCGCCGCCTTCGGCAACATCGTCGGGTCGGTGGCGCTGTGCCTCATCGGCGTCTGGGCGGGCTATGTCGCCGGCGCGCTGATCAACCAGGCCAAGGGAGGCTGAGATGGCGGCTGCGGACGAGGCTGTGCTGCTTCGGGTGTTCCTCAGCGAGCGGGCCCGCCACGGGCATCATCCGCTTTACGAGGCCATCGTGCGGGCGGCGCGCGAGGCGGGCTTGAGCGGCGCGACGGTGCTGCGCGGCGCGATGGGCTACGGCCGCGGCGGCCGCATCGAGAGCGCCAAGATCCTCGACCTCTCCGACGACCTGCCGGTGGTGGTCGAGATCGTCGACGCCGAAGCCCGCATCGAGGCCTTCCTGCCGACCCTGCAGGCCATGGGCGCGGGGCTGGCGACGCTGGAGAAGGTGCGCGTGCTGCGCCTGGGCGGGGCGTGAAGATTCGCAAGGTCTCAGCGTTCGCTTTCCCGAACCGGCTCAGGTAAGAGGAAGAGCACAAGCCTGCTTCGCCACATTGATTTCAATAGAGAAATAAGGGGGACGCCGCGTTGATCAACCAGTTCCTGACCTGGCTGCAGCACGGGCTGGGCAAGGGCGCCGGCGACACCGCCCAGTCCTGGAGCGAGGCGCTGCTGGGCTCGCTGAACTTCTGGAGCCTGCTGGAAGGCACCCACCTGCTGACCCTGGTGCTGTTCGCCGGCACGATCTTCGTGGTGGACCTGCGGCTCCTCGGCGTCACCTTCCGCAAGACCCCGGTCTCGGTGGTGAGCGACCGGATCCTGCCGCTGACGGTGGCGGGGTTCCTCATCCTGCTGGCGACGGGCCTTGCCCTGTTCTTCGCCAAGCCCATGTTTTATTACCACAATCTGTGGTTCCGGGCGAAGATGATCTTCCTCGTCCTGGCGATGATCAACATCGCGGTCTTCCACTCCCAGGTGCAGCGCGGCCAGTCGGAGTGGGACAACGCGCCCACCCCTCCCGGGCCGGCGCGGATCTCGGCGATCGTGTCGCTCATCTCGTGGTTTCTGGTGATCGCGCTCGGCCGCTTCATCCCCTACGATTTCATCCAATGCGGCAAGCCGATCCCGCACTGGGCCAACGTGCTGCAGGACTGCAAAACCTCCGAGACGGGCGCCTATGAGAAGTCCGCCCAGGTCACGATCAAGGGCGCCCACTCATGACCAAGATCAATTTCGAGCTCCTGCTGCCGCATATCCGGCCCTGGGTGATGAACCTGGTCAACGTCTGGCCGGCCTACATCATCAAGCCGCAGTACGCGAACTGGGAGGTGCTGCACATCCTGTCGCTGACGCTCCTGGGCGGGACCGCGATCCTGATGAACCTGCGACTGCTGAACGTCGGCATCGTCGACGAGCCGCCCTCGGAGGTCTACCGGAACCTGCGGCGATGGCAGGACCTCGGCGTCATCGGCATCGTCGTCTCCGGCGTGCTGATCGGCATGGCCAACGCCGAGAAGCTCTACGACTCGACCGCCTTCGTGGTGAAGATGTGCGCGCTGCTGGGCGGCATCATCCTGACCTACGGCGCGAGCCGTCCGGTGGCGCGCGCCGACGGCGCGGTGCCTGTGCCCGCCAGGCTATGGTTCATGGTGGGCGCGCTGATCTGGCTGGCCGGCCTGGCGATCATGGCCACCGGGACCCTGGTCAACGTCGGCGTCTATCACATCATCACCGCCGCGGCCCTGGTGGTGCTGATCGCCACGCGGGCGCGGCTGCGGTGGATCTACCTCATCGGCCTGCTGCTGATCATCGCGGTCCACCAGTGGATCACGCACGTGACCTACGCCGACCCGTTCGACCTGAAGCACCTCGATCCCGTGAACAAGACCTTCACCTGGATCTACGTGGTCTGGATCGCCGGGGTGGCGCTGGCCCAGGCCTACGTCGCCGCCAGGGACAAGACGACGCCGGCGCTCGCCAAGCTGATAGCCTGGTCGACCATCCTCGTATGGATCACCGGGGCGGCCGCGGGACGCTGGATCGCCTTCGAGTGAGGGCAAGCGACCGGACCTGATCCGATCGGGATCTAGGCCGATTGATCCGACGCTTCCTGGACCTGCATCAGCGAGCGCCACATCTGGTCGGAGACCCGGATCACCCCGAGGTTGGCGCTGAACTGCTGCTTGGCCGAGATCTGCTCGACCGCCTCCTCGGCGGGATCGACGGACGGATCGGCGTCCATGCTGGCGGTGCGCACGGCCGAGATCTGGAAGCGGTTCGAGGCGGCCATCAGGCCGGCGCGGGCGATATTGAGCGGATCCATGCGGAGTCCTCGCGTTCAGGCGGAAGACTAGCCGCATCAGGCTTAAGGCTTGGCGAGCAAGATAGGTGAACAGTCGTAAAGCATAGAAAGCCGGCGCGAGCGGCGTTACCTTGTGCGCTCGGGGGACGAACTCGGAGACGCGCCATGAAGGCCACGATCGCCCTCGCCGCCGCGGCCGCCCTGCTGGGAGGGGCAGCCGCAGCCCAGCCGACCGGCCCCAACACCACCACCATCTGCCTCGATGTCGCCGGCCATCAGCGGCCGGCCACCTGCCACTACGGCTCAGCCAGCCGGCTGGATCACCGGGAGGACATCTGCCAGTGCCTCAAGGGCGGCCAGCCGATCACCGTCGCCCTGTGTCCATCCGGCGTGACCCCGCCGGGCGAAAGCGCGGCCTACGAGCATGAGCGCTACGCCGCCGTGCAGCACGGCAGCCTGGTCGGGGCGAACTGGCGCGGGCGGCCGATCTGCGTGGCCCCGCACCGCGGGATCAGCGGCTAGCCGCCGAGCGCGGCGTAGACCAGCTTCTGGAACGCCGGCAGGGCGACGCGTCCGCCCATCCTCTGGCCGGTCGCCAGCTGGGCCGCCGAGCCGGGGTCGAGCGGCATGGAGTTCTGGATCAGGTAGATCAGCACCATGTCCTGCGCCGGATCGGCCTGCCACCAGGTGCCGAAGGCGCCGGGCCAGCCGAACGCGCCTTGCGAGCCCGCGCCCATCCATTCCTGCTTGGCGGGGTCGGTGATCACCGACACGCCCAGGCCGAAGCCCTGGCCGCCCCAGAAGGGGATTCCCATGAACGGGATCTCGCGCTGGGCCGGCGTCAGGCGGTTGGCGGTCATCAGGGCGATGGTCTCGGGCTTCACCAGCCGAACGCCGTCCACCTCGCCCCCGCCCAGCATCATGCGGGCGAACTTCAGGTAGTCGTCGGCGGTCGAGATCAGCCCCCCGCCGCCGCCCTCGAAAGCCGGCGGCCGGTCGGTGAGCGGCAGGGAGGCGTCCTCCAGCGGGCCGCCTTCCGGGGGCGCCTTGTAGAGCTTGGCCAGCCGCTCGCGCTTCTCGGGCGGACACCAGAAGAAGGTGTCGTCCATGCCGAGCGGGGCGAAGATCCGTTCGCGCAGCACCTCACCCAGCGGCTTGCCTTCGATCCGGGCGAGGAGGAAGCCCAGCACATCGGTGGCGTGGCTGTAGTGGAACCGCTCGCCCGGCGGATAGGAGAGGGGCAGCGTGCCCAGCGCCTTCAGCCACTCGTCCGGGCTCTTGGCGTTCACCAGCGGCGAGCTCAGCCGCGCCTCGTAGGCGTGGGCGATCGGCCCGATCGAGGTGAAGCCATAGGCCAGGCCCGCGCGGTGGGTCATCAGGTCCTCGACGGTGATGTTGCGCGGCGAGGGATAGGTCTGATCGAGCGGACCCTGCGCGTCCTTCAGCACCTGCAGGTCGGCAAGCTCCGGCAGCCACTTGGTGACCGGGTCCTCGAGCCGCAGCTTGCCCTCCTCCATCAGCATCAGGGCCGCGATCGAGGTCACCGGCTTGGTCATCGAGGCGATGCGGAACAGGGTGTCGCGCGTCATCGGCTTGCCGCCTTCGATGTCGCGCAGGCCGAGCGTGTTCACCTGGGCGATCTCGCCCTTGCGCCAGACCAGCGTCACGAAGCCCGAGAGGTCGCCCGCGTCCACCACCGCCTGCAGCGCCGGCGCGATCAGCGCCAAGCCCTCGGCGGAAAGCCCGCCCGTTCCGGGATCGCCATACATGCCCAAATCCTCCCGCGCCGGTTATCGGCGTTCAGGCACGCATTCCGCCGTCGGAAACCTCGCCCGTCAAGCGGCGCCTACTGCCGGGTGGGCGCTTCGTAGGTGGCGACCATCTCGCCCTTGGCGATGGTGTGGCCCTTCAGCGCGTTGAGCAGTTCCTTGAGCGGGGTGTCGGCGCCCATCTCCAGGAAGTCGTCGAGGGCGAAGATCTGGAAGTAGTAGTGGTGCAGGCCGTGCCCGGCCGGGGGGCGCGGGCCGAAGTAGCCGTGGCCGCCCATGTCGTTCCTGCCCTGCACCGCGGCCTGCGGGGTGACCAGCAGCTCCGTGTTCGGCAGGCCGGGCTCGAGGTGGGTGATCCCGCCCTCGATGTTCCAGATCATCCAGTGGATGAAGGGCGTCTCGCGCGGCGCGTCGGGGTCCTCGACGATGATCGCCCAGGCCTTCACGTCGGGCACGTTGCTCCAGTGCAGTGGCGGCGATCGGTTGTCGTGATAGGCCGAACACTCGTCGGCGAGCCGCCCGTCGGCGTCCTGGGCAGGGGTGGTGAGGGTGATCCCGGTGGGCAGGATCGGATCGACCTTCAGGATCGTGATGGCTTCGCCGGAATGCTGCGGGGAATGCTCGGGCATGGCGGTCTCCGTATGGGCCCCCAAGGCCTAACCCGGCGCTCGGCGCGATGGTTTCGCGGGATTCCTCGCGGTCGCGGTTGACGCTGGGGCAATTTCCCGGCCGCGGCGGATTGAACCCGTCCCCCGACGTGCGTATATCGCGGCCGGCGCCTGGGGGCGGCGGTTGGAGGCCACATGCTCGTCACCCTGATGAAGGCCAAGCTGCACCGCGCCACGGTGACCCAGGCCGACCTCGACTACGAAGGCTCCATCGCCATCGACCGCGACCTGCTGGACGCCTCCGGCATCCTGCCGCACGAGCAGGTGGACGTGCTCAACATCACCAGCGGCGCCCGCTTCACCACCTACGCGATCGAAGCGCCCCGCGGCTCGAAGGTGATCGGCGTCAACGGCGCGGCCGCGCGCCTGGTGCAGAAGGGCGACAAGGTGATCGTGGTCACCTACGGCCTGTTGCCGGCAGAGGAGGCGCGCAACTACGCGCCGAGCGTCGTCCTCCTGAACGACGCCAACGAGATCAAGCAGGCGGCCTGATGCGCGCCGCCCCGGCCCTCGCGCTGATCGCGCTCGGTCTGGCCGCCTGCTCGCCCGGCGCGCCGAAGGGCGTCGACAAGGACAGGCTCGATGCGGCCGTCTCCGACGCGATCGGGGATCCCGACACCTGCCTGATGATCGCCGAGCAGCCGAGCGGCAAGGTCGTCTATCGCTACAACACCGCCAGCACCTGCGACCGCAAGCTGCCGTCCTGCCAGGGCGCGGGCCAGCAGAAGCTGAAGGACCTGCTGGCCGCCGCGGCCAAGGACGGCCAGCGCCGCGAGCTCAGCTGCCTGACCACGGCCGACGCCTCGCGCGGCGTCAGCTGGCTGGCCGCCCCGATCCCCGGCAAGGGTCTGGTCTACGCCGCGGTGATGGAGGGGACCCGCACCTTCCCGGCCCGGATGATGGCCGACCGCCTGGAACCCCGCCTCAAGGACGTCGGGCTCTAGGCGCGGCTTCCGGCCCAGGGCCGCCCATGCTAACCGCCCGAGGTCAGCGCTGCGGGGCCCGTAGCTCAATGGTTAGAGCCGGCCGCTCATAACGGTCTGGTTGCAGGTTCGAGTCCTGCCGGGCCCACCAGCGACGGCGATCCGGATCCTGCGGCTGGCGATCGCAAGGCTGCGGAGCGCTGCGGGGTATATTGCCGACGCGTTGCATCGTGCTGCGAGGAAATTCGTCCGGCGGGGGTTCGGACGCGAGCCGTCTTGTGTCAGACGATGCGGCAACTCGAACTCGATAAGGATGGAGTGACGGTGCTCGCAAGCCGTAAAGAGAAGCACGACCGCCCGGCGACGGCCGAGCAGCCGAGCGCCGCCAAGGAGGAGGTCCATCGCCGGCTTAGCCTGAGCCAACTGTCGCTGGCCGCCTTGGTGGTGGGGGTCGTCACCGGATTCGGCGCGATCGGGTTCCGCGACCTGATCGGGCTGGTGCACAACATCGCTTTCTCGGGGCGGCCGGACTTCCACTACGACGCCAATGTGTTCACAGGCGCTTCGCCATGGGGCCCTTGGGTGATCCTGATCCCGGTGGTCGGCGGGATCATCGTGACCTTCCTGGTCAGCAACTTCGCCCCGGAGGCCAAAGGCCACGGCGTGCCGGAGGTCATGGACGCCATCTTCTACAAGGGCGGCGCCATCCGGCCCGTGGTCGCGGTCGTGAAGTCGCTGGCCTCGGCGGTGGCGATCGGGACGGGCGCCTCGGTCGGCCGCGAGGGGCCGATCATCCAGATCGGCTCGGCCCTGGGCTCCACGTTGGGTCAGGTGATCCGCATGCCGGTGGGCCAGCGGATCGCGCTGGTGGCCGCGGGCGCCGGGGCGGGCATCGCCGCCACCTTCAACACGCCGATCGGCGGCGTGCTCTTCGCCATCGAGCTGATGCTGCCGGAGGTGGGTGTCTCCACCTTCCTTCCGGTGGCGATCGCCACGGGCGCCGCGACCTTCGTCGGCCGCTGGTTCATCGGCGATCAGCCCGCCTTCCAGGTGCCGCCCCTGATGCCGATGGCGGCGGACGCCAGCGGCCTGGCCGTGCTCATCCTCTACGCCGTGCTGGGCGCGATCACCGGCGTGGCGGCGGCCGGCTTCGTCCACGGCCTGCACCTGTTCGAGGACATGTTCGACAAGATCAAGTCGCGCTACCTGCGCCACATCCTCGGCATGCTGCTGCTGGGCCTCCTGATGTACGGCCTGCTGAAGGCGTTCGGTCAGTACTTCGTCGATGGGGTCGGCTACGGCACGGTCGAGGCCATCCTGACCGGGCGCATGCCCACCCTCTGGTTGCTGGTGGTGCTGTTCCTGGCCAAGCTCGTGGCCACCTCGCTCAGCCTGGGCGCGGGCTCCTCGGGGGGCATCTTCTCGCCGTCGCTGTTCATGGGCGCGACGCTCGGCGGCGCCTTCGCCTCAGCTTTCAACCACCTGGGCTTCCCCGTCCCCCTCAGCGTTCCCGCGTTCGCCATGGTGGGCATGGGCGCCATGGTGGGCGGCGGCACGGGTGCGGTGATGACCGCTGTGGTGATGATCTTCGAGATGACCCTCAGCTACGACATCATCATGCCGATGATCGTGGCCGTGGCGATGAGCGTCGGGGTGCGCCGGGTGCTGTCGGTCGAGACGATCTACACCCTCAAGCTGGTCCGCCGCGGCCAGGCGATCCCCAAGGTGCGGCACGCCAACATGTTCCTGGTCCGTCGCGCGCGCGACGTCATGGATTCCGACGTGCTCGTCCTTCCCCGCGAGACGAGTTTCGATCAGTTCCTGCGCGATCACGGGGCCGAGGGCCGCCTGCGCCACGTCGTGGTCACAGATAACGGGCGCCTCTTCGGCATCATCCGGGTGAACACCGGCCTCAGGCGAGGCCTCACCGGGGCCAACACCAACGTCACCCTGGGCGACGTCGCCAGCCGCAACTTCACCGTGGTCGGCGAGGACGCCATCGTCTTCGACGTGATCAATCGCATGTGGCGCCGGGATTCCATCATGGCCGTGGTCATCCGCGGTCGCGGCGTCCCTCGCGGCGAGGACGTGGCAGGCGTCATCACCAAGGAGCACGTCGCCGACTCTGTCGCCATGTCGGTGAAGATCTACCCGACCGGATAGCGATCGGCTGAATGTCGCGCCTCTGCGCCCTGCGTCTGAGGGGCCCGCCCGGCGCCTCCATGATCGGCGAACCCGGGTTGCTGAGTGCTGGCGAAGCTTGCGTCCATCTGCTTCCATCTGCGTCCGGATTGCTTCGGGGGAAGAGCACGCAGGCGTGTGGAAGCAAAACGCCGGCCCATCCGGCCGGCGGCCAGCACGGTCCTGATCAATGAAATGGGGAGGAATCCAAAATGGCTGAACCGCAAGCTGCGCCGCCCGCGAATCCCGCCGCCCTCGGGCTGGTCGCCTTCGGCCTCACCACCGTCCTGCTGAGCCTGGTGAACGCGGGCATTCTGCCGCCCGGCGGGGAGGGCGTGGTGATCCCGCTCGCGCTGACGTTCGGCGGCCTGATGCAGATCGTCGCCGGCGCCTTCGAGTTCCGGCTCAACAACACCTTCGGGACCACGGCCTTCCTGAGCTATGGCGCCTTCTGGCTCTGGTTCGCCCTGCTGCTGCTGTTCAACCACACCCACCTCATCGACCTCAGCACGGCGGGTCCCTCGGTCGGCGCGGCGCTCATCCTGTGGGGCGTCCTGACCTTCTGTCTCTGGATCAGCACCTTCCGCCTCTCGCGGGTGGTGTTCCTGGTTTTCCTGACCCTATGGGTGACCTTTGGCTTCCTCGGGGTGGGGGCCATCCTTGGCCTGCCCGTCGTCACCCGGGTTGGAGGTTTGGTCGGCCTGCTTTGCGGAGCCCTGGCGATGTACGGAAGCTTCGGCCTGGTGACCAATGCGACCTTCGGCAGGCCGTTCGTTCCGTTGGGCGAGCGATGAGCGGACGCCGGGCGGCTCAGCGGAACAGGGCCAGCGGGACGGCGTCGCCCATCACGCGGTAGCCGGCGTCGTTGGGGTGCAGCCAGTCGCCGGACTGCAGGTCGGGGCGCATGCGGCTGGGCCTGTCCGGGTCGCGGATCGCGGCTTCGAAATCGACCACGCCGTCGGCCTCGCGCTGGGCGCGGATCCACTGGTTGACCGCCTGGCGGGCGGCCTCGCCGTCGGCCCGGTA
>DATAUR010000077.1:0-1787 GCA_036268175.1 Phenylobacterium sp.
GGCTGGAGCCCCAGGTTTCCTTGCTGATCGGGTCGGGGGTTTCCTGGAGCCAGGCGTTGGCCGCGAAGCGGCCGTCCCAAACCCTGGGGGATGGGGCCAGCACCAGGGCGAGGCCAGGTCCGACCCTGGTCGGCGCCACGGTCGGCAGTCTAGCGGCGGGCGCGGCCATGGCGCTGGGGGCGCTCTGCGGAACGGTTCCGTTCGCCAGGGCGTCAGTCCACCACTGAGCGAAGTCAGGCTCGCCCGCCCCTTTCCAGGTCGCCTGCACGCGCTCCAGGTCGCCGCCCTCGCCTGCCGCAAGCAGGATGGCCAGAAGATCGTGGGCGGTGCGGGTGTCGTACAGTGGGGCGATCAGCGGTTGGACCAGGCTGGCCGTTCCATCGAAGGCTCGGGTGTCGGACCAGCTCTCGAAGGGATGGGAGAGTGGCGCATGCCACATCGCCGCCCGGCCGGTCGCGCCGCGATAAAGGCCCGCGTGCAGCGTGAAAGCGACCTGCCGCATCGCTTCGCGAAAGCCGAGTTCAGGCGGCGCCGCGAAAACTGGATCGCTGTCGAGGACGATCAGGGTCTTGACGACGCCGGCCCGCATGGACTGCGCCAGCGCCGCCAGGGCATCCGCATGGTCCTGCTCGACAGGGTCAAACGGCGCGTAGACGTCGACCGGCGCCTTCGCCCGCCCGTTCATCCAGTGGGCCAGGGCGTGGATCTCAGGGGCCTGCGCAGGACCCGCGAGGACGAGGCCCCTGGGCCCGGCGATTTTCAGATCTCGCGCCGCTTGTGCGACGAGCCGCTCGACCGACGACGGCAGCGGCGGCGGCGTCAGCGGCGCGCCGAGCGCGGCCGCAAGAGCGATCGCGGCGTTATGGATCAGTTCGGGCCGCGCCGCCTCGCGCCGGTCGGACATCACCCCGGTCGGCGTCAGCGAAGACTCGATCGTATAGAGCCGCGACATCGGCCCGCTCTGAGGGCGCCGGCGCTGAGCGAACGCTCGGGCCAGGTGAATCTGGTGAGGCCCGGGACCCAGGACGTCGGCCCCCAGGCTGACAATTACGTCCACCCGCTCGAGGCGCGGCTGAAGGTCCAGCGCGCGACCGAAGGCGAGGCGCGCGCCCATGCGTTGGGCGTCGTCGTGGAGCGGCTCCCATCGGAACCGCTGGAGGTCCGGATAAGCCTCGGTCAGGGCCTCGAGTTGCTTCAGAACCGTGGGGGAGAGCACGCGCCCTGTGAGCAGCGCGATACCGGCTCCGCGGTCAGCGGCGTGAGCCGACAGCCTGCCGCGCATGACTTCGCCAAGGGTGCGCCAGTCGGTCGGGACAGCCCCGCGCATCGGCGCCTTGGAACGCTGAGGGTCAAAGAGATCAAGCACCGCCGCCTCGATGAACGGGTCGGTGGCCCCCAGCGTCGCTGGATGATGCACATTGCCGTCGACCTTGATGGGCCGACCGTTCACGACCACGCCGACGACACCGCGGCCGTATCCGGACAGCTCCAGCGCGGTCGCATAGCGAACCGCTTCGCCCGCGGACACGCTGCCAGCCATGTCGACAAAGGGCGTTATGGTCTCCCGGGGCCTGTGGCATCCGGCAAGGGCGGCGGCGGATCCCGCGGCCAACAGCCGCAAGGCCTCCCGGCGGCTGGGCGACGACACCGTGGCCAGCGGCTGGCGGCCGCGAATGAGTTCATAGCGCCTCATCGGTGACAGACCGAGCAATCGGTGAGGTGGGCTGGATGGATGTCGTAGGCCTTCATCAGCGCGGCGGCCCGCTGAGGCGAGTTACGGGCGACGA
>DATAUR010000078.1:0-43490 GCA_036268175.1 Phenylobacterium sp.
AGGCCTGCCGCGCCGAGGGCCTGGCCCAGGCCGCGCGACTGCAGGCCGCCGGCGTCACCGTCTATTGCGACACCTTCGTCGCCCGCCAGCCGCGTGGCGCGGGCGCCTTCCAGCCGAAGAAGATGCAATATTTCGGCGAGATGGCCCTGGCCGAGCTGGAGGGCGTCGACCTGATGGTCTTCGCCGGGACGACCCAGCCGGTGGCCTTCTTCGCCTATCCCAACCGGCCGAGCGTCCTGGTCCCCGAGGGCTGTGCGACGATGACCCTGGCGGCGCGCAGCGAAGACGCGGTGGCGGGGCTGGCCGCGCTCGCCGACGCGCTGGGCGCGCCGGCGCAGGGGCCGAGCCAGCCGCTGGCGCTGCCCGACGCGGCGCCCAGCGGCAAGCAGACCGCCTACACCGTCGGCGCGTCCATCGCCCGCCACATGCCGGAGGGCGCCATCGTCTGCGACGACGCGGTGACCTCGGGCGCCGGCGTCGCGGCGGGCGCCATGACCGCGCGGCCGCACGAGGTGCTGGCGCTGACCGGCGGGGCCATCGGCGCCGGCCTGCCGCTGGCGGTCGGCGCCGCGGTGGCCGCGCCGGACCGCAAGGTCATCTCCCTGAACGGCGACGGGGCGGCGATGTACACCATCCAGGCCCTATGGACCCTGGCGCGGGAGAACCTCGACGTCACCGTCGTGGTGTTCGCCAACAACAGCTATCGCATCCTCAACATCGAGATGGCCCGCACCGGCGCCGGCGAGGCCGGGCCGCAGGCCGCCAAGCTGCTAGGCCTGGGCGAGCCCTCGCTCGACTGGGTTCCGCTGGCCAAGGGCCTGGGCCTGCCCGCCGTCCGCTGCACCAACGCCGACGAGTTCGAAGCGGCCTTCGGCGGCGCCATGGCCCAACGCGGCCCGACGTTCATCGAAGCGGTGCTCTAAGACCCTCCGCGCCATCACCTCCCCCGCGCAGCGGCGGGAGGTAAGAAAAAGGCCCGCGGGGCGAACCCGCGGGCCTCTTCTTGATCTCGATCAAGGACGGAAGCGCCTTAGCTCTTCTTGATCTTGTTGGTCGGCAGCACGCAGTTGCCGGTGATGCTGCAGGCGTCGACACCCTTGGATGTCGACGGATCCGAGAACTGGATCATGTAGCCCGGCAGGCCGTCGGAGCAGGCGACCTCCAGGCGCATGGTGCCGTCGGGCGCCTTCAGCGGCTGGCCGACGCCGGAGACCGTGCATTCCTTCTTGCCGAACTTGCGCAGTTCAGCGGTCAGGCCGGCGTAGTCGACCTTGGTGAGGGTGCACTTGTAGCCGGCCAGCGGGGCGTGGCCGCAGTCGAGCACGGTGCCCTTGCCGGTGGCCGGGAACATGCCGATCGCGCCGGTGCCGTCGCTGCAGACCAGTTCCACCACTTCCTTGTCGCCCTGCGAGGGGAAGACGGCATAGCGGCTGACGTTGCAGTTGGAGCCGGCCGACTTGGCGAGCTTGGTGTAGAGACCGGCCTGTTCGGCGGTGGCGGCGCGGGTGTCGGTGAGCGTGCAGGTGCCGCCGGGGACCTTGGCGCAATCCAGCGTTTCGGCCACGGCGCCCTGGGCGTTGACCTTGTAGATGTAGCCCTTGCCGTCGTTGCAGGAGACCTCATAGCCCTCGGTCCCGTCTGTGAAGACGCCGACGAAACGCTTATCCTTCACCGCGCAGCCGTTGTTGGCGAGCTGGGCGTAGTGGTCGATCACCGCCAGCCGCGCGGCGGGCGGGTTGAGGATGCACTTCACATTGCCCTGGGCCGCGTCGTAGGCGAGGCAATTGGTGGCCGTGGCGTCCTTGGTGAGGTCCAGCGGCACGGACGCCGTGAGGATGTAGCCGGAGCCGCCGGGACAGGAGATCTCGATCAGGGTGACGGTCTTGGTCTGGCCGATGCCGCGCACCTTGTCGGGCATGCAGTTGACCTTGGCCTTGGTCAGCAGGGGCGCCAGCGACGCCATCGGGTTCAGGTTGGCCGGCAGGATGCAGGGGTTGGCCGGCGGCTTGGTTGGGTCGGCTGGATAGTTGGCCTCCAGGCAGCTGAACAGGGACGGCGCCCCGCCCGCGGCCGAGGTCTGCACCAGGTAGCCCATGCCCTGGCCGCAGGCGACTTCATAGAGGCTGGAGCCGAGCGAGCCGGTCTTCTTGTCCGGCGGCGACTTGCCGATGAAGCGCGCGTCGGTCACCTGGCAATTGACGCCGGCCGCCTGGACCAGCGCCGGCGCCTCGGCCATGCCTTGCTTGCGCATGCCGGAATCGACGGTGGGAGTCTTGGCCGCCGCCATTGCCGTGGCAGGCGCCATCACCGCGACGATAAGGGCGGCGAGCAGCCCCAATCTCATTGGCCTCATGACTTCGGAATCTCCTGGACGTTTGGTCGGGCGTTCGGCCCGTTCGGCGCACATAAGCGCCAGGAAGGCCGCAGGGGTCAAGATGACGGTGCGAAACGTCAAAAGTTCGACGCACTTCCAAGGGCTTAGCGAACGCCGTTGGACGTTCCGAATGCACAGCGGCTCAAATCGCAGGCGGTTGTCTCAAGCGGGACGAACCCGCAGGCGCGCGCCGGTCACCCCGGTGACCTCGACCCGTGAGCCGGCGGTCAGCGCCTGGCCGTCGTCGGCGTCGGCTGGCCACTCCTTGCCGTCGACGAACACCCGGCCGCTGCGGTCACGGAAGTCGGCGACCACCCGGCCCTGGTGGCCCACCAGGCGGGCGACGTTGTCGTTGATGTCCGCGCCCGCGTGGCGCAGCAGCGACTTGGGCAGATAGCGCCGCGCCAGCAGCACCAGGGAGATGGTCAAGAGCGCGAACACCAGCAGCGCCTGGCCGGGGTCGAGGCCCGCATAGACCGCCAGCACGCCGACGATCGCGGCCGAGGCCGCCGGCCACAGCAGCCAGCCGGAGCCGGTCATGACCTCGATGGCCAGCAGCACCGCGGCCAGCGCGATCCACACCCAGAAGGGATGGGCGAGATAGAGACTCATGGGATCGAACATGGCTCAGCCCCCGGTCGGCGGAACGGCGGGGCCGCCGCGCGCGGCCGGGCGCGTGGCCGGCGGCGGCCGCTGCGGCGGGATCGCCGGCTGCTCGGCCTGGGCGGTCTTCACCAGCTCGGCGATGCCGGCGATGGAGCCCACCAGCGAGCCCATGTCGGCGGGCACGATCACCGTCTTCTGCTGCGGGCTCTCGGCCAGCTTGCCGAAGGCCTCCACGTACTTCTGGGCGATGAAATAGTTGATGGCGTTGACGTCGCCCTGGGCGATGGCGTTGGAGACCATCTCGGTGGCCTTGGCCTCGGCCTGGGCGGAGCGTTCGCGGGCTTCGGCGTCGCGGAAGGCGGCCTCCTTGCGGCCCTCGGCCTCGAGGATCGCCGACTGCTTGGAACCCTCGGCGCGGGCGATGGCGGCGGACTTCTCGCCATCGGCCTCGGTGATCACCGCGCGGCGCTCGCGCTCGGCCTTCATCTGGCGGGCCATGGCGTTGGTGATGTCCGGCGGCGGCTGCAGGTCCTTGATCTCGATCCGCGCGACCTTGACGCCCCAGGGGTTGGTGGCCGCGTCGATGACTTCCAGCAGGCGCGAGTTGATGTGGTCACGCTGCGACAGCACCTCGTCCAACTCCATGTTGCCGACCACGGTGCGCAGGTTGGTCATGGTGAGCTGGGTGATGGCGAAGTGCAGGTTGGTGACGCGGTAGGCGGCCGCGGCCGCGTCCATCACCTGGATGAACACGATGGCGTCCACCTGGACGGTGACGTTGTCCTTGGTGATCACCTCCTGCTGCGGGACCTCCAGCACCTCCTCCATCAGGTTGATGCGCTGGCCGATGCCCTCGACGAAGGGGGTCAGGAAGCTGATGCCGGGTTTCAGCGTGCGGGTGTAGCGGCCGAACCGCTCGACGGTGTACTCGCGCCCCTGCGGGACGATCTTGATGGCGCCCAGGGCGACCACCAACGCCAGCACCACGAAGACGCCGGCGACGATAAGGATAGCCATCAGATCCTCCCCGATCTTTGAGCGAAGCTTAGCCACCCCCAGATGGGGACGCCATGGAAACCGGCCAAGCCCACGCTCGCGCCCAAACGCCAGGTCTGATAGCGCTCGGGCCATGTTCTGGAAGACCACCGCCCTCCTCGCCTGCGCGGCGCTCGCCATGGGGTTCGCGCCGAAGCCCGCCGCGCCCAAGTCGCCGGCCGCCACGCCCGCGCCGGCGCCCGCCAAGCCGCCCGCGGCCCCCAAGGCCGTTGCGCCGCTGGCCGACTTCGACGCGCGCAATCCGGCCAGCGTCATGGCGCTCCTGAAGCTTGGCGGCGCCAAGTCGGAGATCGCCGGCAAGGACGCCGACACCGTGCTGGTGAGCGTCACCTCGGTGGCGGCCAACTTCACCCTGCTGTTCGCCTCCTGCAACACCCAGGGGCGCGCCTGCAAGGCGGTGCAGTTCGACTATATGGACGACAAGCCGGGCCCGACCTTCCCGCAGCTCAACGCCTTCAACCAGACCTCGGCGCTGTGCCGCAGCTATGAGGACAAGACCGGCAAGGCGCACGTGGTCTATTCGACCCTGCTGTTCGACGACGATCCCTACGAGCATTTCCGGACGCAGACGCTGGCCTGGACGGGCTGCATCGGCGACTTCCGCAACTTCCTGAAAGACCCGAACGGCTTCCTGGCGAGCGCGCCGTAGGGTGGGCGTCGCGCCTGAGCGTCCTCGCAAACGAGTAGAAGGACAGCGCCCGCCCCGGCGCGACCCCCGGCTTAGATCTCACGCTGGATGCGAGCCTTCCGGCCTCGGCAACTAGTTAAGCTTGGAGAGCTGCCACGGCTCCGTTCGAATTGGCACTGAACGCTGCGCAACGGTAACCACGACCGAGATTTTGCCTCCACCAGAATCCACGTCCTGCACGACGGCCTCGAAGTCGGTGAACGGTCCGTCGGTGACGCGCACCAATTCGCCGACACGATAAGGCATGTCTCGTGACACGTCTGATCTCCTGGATTTTGCTGGATCGCGGAACGGCGCCCACGACCTTAAAGGTCGACCAGCGCGCTCCGCGGAGAAAGCCTAGCTGAAATCCCGCCGAGCGTCATCCAGGGCCTTCTTCCACACCAGCCGAACCCGCCAAATAGCCGTAGGTTCGAAGTTGGATTTCTAGGCCACCGCCTTGGCCCGCAGCTTCGCCACCCCATCGATCGCCGTTTCCGCCTCGGCCATGATCCGACGCACGATCTCGCCGGCCGGCAGCACGTCGCGCACGCCGCCGGCCGACTGGCCCATGGCGAAGGCGGACTTGTCGATGTCGAGACCCTCGATCTGGCCGCCGATGCCGCCCATGGCGCCGGCGCGGCTGGAGAGGATGGCCTGTTGCGGGAACGGCTGGATTTCGGAGGCGCGGCCCTCCCAGTCCGCCACCCAGGCGTTCTTCTTCACCCGCATGGGTTTGCCGGAATAGGAGCGCGTGCGGACGGTGTCCTCGTCCGACGCCTCGACGATCACCTCGCGATACATCTGGCCGGCGTGGGCCTCTTCCGAGGCGATGAAGCGAGTGCCCATCCAGACGCCCACGGCGCCCAGGCTGAGCGCCGCGGCGAGGCCCCGGCCATCGTAGAGCCCGCCCGCGGCGACCACCGGAATCTTCACCGCCTCCACGGCCTGGGCGACCAGCGGCAGGGTGCCGACCAGGCCCGTGTGACCACCGCCCTCGCCGCCCTGGCAGATCACCGCGTCGCAGCCGGCCTGCTCGGCCTTCACCGCATGCTTCACCGCCCCACAGACCACCATGACCTTCAGGCCGCTGGCCTTCAGGCGCGCCATGATCGGCATGGGGATGCCCAGGCCCGCCACGAAGGCCGACGCGCCTTCCTCGATGATGATCTCCACCGAGGCGGTCAGGCTGTCGGGGCTGGCGGCCAAGAGATCGACGCCGAACGGCTTGTCGGTGAGCGCCTTCACCTTGCGCATCTCATCGCGGATGAAGTCCGGCGAGCGGCCGGCCATGCCGAGCACGCCGTAGCCGCCGGCGTTGGAGACCGCCGCCACCAACTCGGCGTAGGAGACCCCGCCCATGCCAGCCAGCATGATCGGGTGCGTCACGCCGAGCAGGTCACAGAGCTTGGTGTGCAGGGTCATGGGCGCGTTTCCTCGTTTTCCGCAGGATGGCGCCGGCGCTCGGGGATGGAAACCGTAACGCAGGGGCATTCACCTCCCGCGTCATCCCGGAACGGCGCAGCCGTGTCCGGGACCCATGGATACGACGCCCTCCGCAGAACCGCTGTCTATCGGCGCGTATGGGTCCCGGTCTTTGCGTGCCGCAAAACCGGGATGACGCTGAAGGAGCGGAGTAAACCTCAGAAGATCGTGTAGCCGCCGTCGATGACGAAGCTGTCGCCGGTGTGGAAGCGGGACGCGTCCGACGCCAGGTAGACCGCGATGCCTGCGAAGTCCGCCCATTCACCCCAGCGCCGCATGGGCACGCGGCGGATGACCTGGTCGTTGAACTTGTCGTTGCCCTGGGCGCCGGCGGTCATGTCGGTGGCGATCCAGCCCGGCAGGATGGAATTGGCGCGCACGCCATAGCGGGCGTACTCCACCGCCAGGCCGCGGACCATGGAAAGCACCCCGCCCTTGGTGGAGGCGTAGGCCTCGTTGCGCGGCGCGCCGTGGATGGCGCTGGTCGATGAGGTCACCACCAGCGAGCCGCCGGCGTCGCCGGCCTCGGCGCGGTCTTTCATATGGCGCACGGCCTCGCGGAACGTCCAGAAGACGGCGTCGAGGTTCACCGTCGTGACGCGGCGCCACTTTTCGGTGGTCATCTGGTCGAACGGCGCGCCGCCGCCGATGCCGGCGTTGGCGGCGCAGAAGTCCAGCCGGCCGAAGGTCTTGATCACCTCGGCGACGCCGCTGACCACCGCGCCCTCGTCGGCCACGTCGATCTTCTGGACCAGCACCTCGACGCCACGCGCCTTGAGCGCGGCCTCGGCCGTGGCGTTCTTCTCCGGGTTCTGGCCCCAGACGGCGACCTTGGCGCCGGCCGCGGCCAGGCCCTCGGCCATGCCCAGGCCAATGCCGCCGTTGCCGCCGGTGACCAGCGCCACCTTCCCTGTCAGGTCGAACGGCTTGTAAGCCATGACCGCATCCTCCCTCGGTGTTGAGTTGGCTTGTTCAGGTCGCGGTCCAGGCGCCGTCGACGCTGAGCGCCGCGCCGGTGGCGGCCGAACCCATGTCGGAGACCAGATAGAGCAGCATGCCCGCCAGGTTCTCGTACTTGACGAAGGTCTTGGTGGGTTGGGCCGCGAGGATCACGTCCTCCATCACCCGGTCTTCCGGAATGCCGCGGGTCTTGGCCTGGTCGACGATCTGCGCCTCGATTAGAGGCGTCTTCACATAGCCCGGGCAGATGGCGTTGACGGTGATCCCGGTCCGCGCCAGCTCCACCGCACAGGACTTAGTGAACCCGACCACCCCAAACTTCGCCGCGCAATAGGGCGCCTTGAACGCCGAGGCCACCAGCCCGTGGGCCGAGGCGATGTTGACGATCCGCCCGCGGCCCTGGGCCTTCATGATCGGGATCGCCGCCTTGGTGGCGTGGAAGGTCGAGGACAGGATCACCGCGATCAGGGCGTCCCACTTCTCCTCCGGATAGGTCTCGACCGCCTCCACGTGCTGGATGCCGGCGTTGTTCACCAGGATGTCCAGGAGGCCGAATTCGTTGTGGGCATAGGCGATGAGGTCGGCGATCTCGGCGGGCTTGGTCATGTCGGCGCCGTGGTAGCGGACGGCGGCGTTGGTCCTGGCCTGGATCGCCAGCCGGTCGGCCTCGATCTTGGCGGGGTCGCCGAAGCCATTGAGCACCACATTGACGCCCTGCTCGGCGAGCGCGGTGGCCAGCGCCTGGCCGATGCCGGAGGTGGAGCCGGTAATCACCGCCACCTGGCCTTCGAGGTGATAGTCCACGGCCATGGTCAGGCCTCCTCTGTCTGCCGGGCTTTCGCGGCGGCGCGGATTTGGGCGACCGGCGGCGGTTGCGGCCGGGCGAAGGTGAACTCGTCGTCGGTGGAGCGGGCGGGATCGAACCGGTAGCCGTCGCGGTCGAAGGCCTTCAGGTCGGCGGCGCGCTCGATGCGGTTGTCGATGGCGAAGCGGGCCATGGCGCCCCGCGCCCGCTTGGCGAAGAAGGACATGATGCGGGCTTCGCCGTCCTTCTCCTCCAGGAACCTGCAGTGGATCACCGGGGCCTTCAGGGCGGCGCGGTCGACGGCGCCGAAATATTCCTGGCTGGCGCAATTGACGATGGTGCGCTGCTTGTGGCCAGCCAGCGCGGCGTCGAGGGTCTCCGACACCTTGGGACCCCAGAAGTCATAGAGGCTCTGACCGCGCTTGGTCTTGATCCGCACGCCCATCTCCAGCCGGTAGGGCTGGATCGCGTCGAGCGGCCGCAGCACGCCATAGAGGCCCGACAGGATCCGCACACGGTCCTGCGCCCAGGCGAGCGCCTTCTTGTCGAGCTCGCGCGCCTTCAGGCCCAGATAGACGTCGCCGTTGAAGGCGAAGGCCGCCTGCAGCCCGTCCTCGCTTTCCGGATCGAAAGCCTGGAAGCGTTCACGATTGAGTTTCGCCAGCGCGTCGGAGAGATCCATCATCCGCTTCAGGTCGATGACCCGCAGCTTCTTCGTGACCTTGGCGAGCTCGGCGGTGTGCTCAGTGAGCTCCGGCGCGGTCAGTGGCGCGGCCCCAGGCGCCGCGGTGAAATCGAGCGCCTTGGCCGGGGAGAGCACGATGAGCATGGCTGTTGCTTTGCCGCGTCTTGGCGGCGGCGCCAACCTCACAAATTCTGAGGCTAGAACAGCACCCGCGGGTTCATGATCCTCAAGGGGTCCAGCGCCCGGCGGATGGCTTCCAGCGCCTCGATCTCGACGGGCGATTTGTAGCGCCGGGCGTCTTCCGTCTTCATCGACCCCAGGCCGTGCTCGGCGCTGATCGAGCCGCCCATGGAGGCGACGATGTCGTGGACGATGCGGCTGCCCTCGTCGCGGCGGGCCGCGTGTGGGGCATCCGGCGCGCCCTCGCCCCGGATCACGTCATAGTGGATATTGCCGTCGCCCATGTGGCCGAAGGCGGCGATGCGGCAGCCTGGCGCAAAGGCGCGCATGGCGGCGTCGGCCTCGCGCAGGAAGTCCGCGACGCGGCTGACCGGCACCGAGACGTCGTGCTTCCAGGTGGCGCCCTCGGGCTTCTGGGCCGGGGATTGGTTCTCGCGGATCGCCCAGAGCGCCTTGGCCTGGGCGTCGGTCTGGGCGACGACGGCGTCGCGGATCAGCCCGTCCTCCAGGCCCGACGCCAGGAACCGCTCCATCGCCGCCTCGGCCGATCCGGGCTCGCCGGAGGAGAATTCCGCCAGCACGTACCAGGGGTGGATTTCCACCAGCGGATCGCGCGTGCCGGCGATGTTCTTCAGCGCGAAGTCGACGCCCAGCCGCCCCATCAGCTCGAAGGCCTCCACGGCCCCGCCGGTCTCGTCCTTGGCGCGGACCAGCAGCTTGAGCGCCACCTCCGGGCTCTCGACCCCGATCATGGCGACGGCGCGGGAAACCATCACCGGGAACAGCTTCAAGGCCGCGGCGGTGACCACGCCGAGCGTGCCCTCCGCCCCGATCAGCAGCTGCTTGAGGTCATAGCCGGTGTTGTCCTTGCGCAGGTGCTTCAGCCCATTCCAGACCTCGCCGTTCGGCAGCACCGCCTCCAGGCCCAGCACCAGTTGGCGCGTCATGCCATAGCGCAGCACCTGGGTGCCGCCGGCGTTGGTGGAGACGAAGCCGCCGACCGTCGCCGAGCCTTCCGAGGCCAGGCCCAAGGGAAAGCGCCGGCGCATGGCCGTGGCGGCCTCATGCACCGCGCTCAGCGTCACGCCCGCCTCGGCCACCAGCACGTCGTCGAAGCCGTCGGTCTCGCGGATGGCGCGCATCCGCTCGGTGGAAAGTAGCACCTCGCCCTGCGGAATCTGGCCGCCGACCAGGCCGGTGTTGCCGCCCTGGACGGTGATCGGCGTTTTGGATTCCCGGCAAATCCCGACAATGGCCGCCACGTCCGCCGTGGTCTTGGGCAGCGCCAGCAACGGCGTCTCGCCGCTCCAGCGGTCGCGCCATTCCAACAGCTTGGGCGCCAGCTGCTGCGGGTCCTGGCTCCAGCCGCCCTCGCCCAGCACGGCCTTGAGGCGGGAGAGCACATCGGCGGGCACGGGCGCGGTCATGGGGCGAAATATCCTTCCTTTCCCGTTTGCGGGAAAGGGGGACCGTCGGCCGACCCCGGCGAAGGCCGGGGGAAGAGCCGAGGGTGGAAAGGGAAACCCTCAGGCTCAGAGCTTGCCGTTAGCCCTCTCCACCATTCGCTCTTCGGCGAATGGTCCCCCTCTCTCCCGCTATGCGGGAAAGGAAGGCTAGCCGACAAAGCCCGCCGCGCGCCGGAGGCGGTCGTTGATCGCTTCGCCCAGGCCGGTGTCCGGGATCGGGGCCACGGCGATGCCGGCAGCGCCCAGGCTGAGGTCGGCGGCACGGAGGTAGGCGAAGAGGTTGGCGGCGGCTTCAGCCAGGTCGCCGTCCGCGCTGAGATTGAAGCCCGCGCCGCCGTTGCGCCCGAAGCCCAGCCAAACCTCGTCGGCGCGCGGATCCTCGACGTTCAGGCGCAGGGGCAGGTTCGGCGCATAGTGGCGGGCGAGGCGGCCCGGCGAGCGCCTGGTGTCGGCCTCCGCTTCCGCCAAGGGCCCGATCAGCGTCTCGATCTGGCTGCGCGTCACCGCGCCCGGCCGCAGCAGGCGGGGCCGGTCCAGCAGGGCGACGACGGTGGACTCCAGGCCGATCTGGCAGGGACCGCCGTCGAGAGCCGCGGCCGCCGCGGCGCCCGTCTCCGCCATGGCGTCGGCGAAGGTCGTAGGGCTGGGACGGCCGGAGCGGTTGGCCGAGGGCGCCACCAGCGGCCCGCCGAACGCGGTCAGCAGGGCGTGGGCGACCGGATGGGCGGGCGCGCGCACGGCGACGGTGTCGAGGCCCGCGCGGGCCAGGTCGCAGACCGCGGCGGTGTCGGCGACCGGCAGCACCAGGGTCAGCGGCCCGGGCCAGAAGGCGGCGGCCAGTTGTTCGGCGCGATCATCGAACACCGCGACCCGCCGGGCGGCGGCGACCTCACCCACATGGGCGATCAGCGGGTTGAAAGCGGGCCGCCCCTTGGCCTCGTAGACCTTGGCGACCGCGTGCGCGTCGCCGGCGTCCGCCGCCAGGCCATAGACCGTCTCGGTGGGCAGGATGACCAGACCGCCGGCCTTCAGCGCGGCGGCGGCCTCGGCGATGTCGGCGGTTGAGTCCACGGCGGCTGGTTACACCGCCGTGGCCGCCGCTGTCCTACCTCTTCGGTTTGCGGAACTTGAAGATGAACTGATCGGTATGGTGGCGGATGGCCTTGTCGAACACCGACTTCTTCAGGTCGTCGGCCGGATTGCGCAGCGCCTGGCTCTCGCCCTCGAAGACGAAGCCCGCCTCGGTGACCTGTTTCTTGACGATGGCCGGATCGATGCGGTGCAGGGTGTCGGTGTCGCGCAGGCCCGAGCCCGCCTCGGCGGTGTGGTCGACCACCAGGAAGACGCCGCCCGGCTTCAGCGCCTTGAAGACCTCCCGGTTCAGGACCATCGGGTCGATCTTGCCCATGAACTTGTCCGGGTAGTCGTGGTAGTTCTGGACGGTGAACACCAGGTCCACCGGCTCGGGCGTCGCGAAGGCCGCGCCGGGCTGCAGGATCACCGAGGTGTTGGGATAGCCGCTCTTGGCGAGCGCCTCGTTCTTCACCGGGTCGGGCTGGGCCTCCTTGGCGTATTCGGTGGGCCAGATCATGTAGACGTGGCCCTTGGGGCCGACGATCTTCGAGAACACCTTGGTGAAGTAGCCGGAGCCCGGGATTAGATCGACGACCTTGTCGCCGGGCTTGACCCCGGAAAAGGCGATCACCTCGGCGAGGTGGCGGGGCGCATCGGCGTCGCGGTCGGCGTCGCGGCCGTGATCGGCCACGGCGGCGGCGACATAGGCGGGCACGGCCGGCGCGGCGACGGCGATGGTCGCCGCGGCGCCCAGGCTGGCCGCCACGCAGGCGGCTACGAGCAAGGATCTCATGGTGTCGGTCCCGGTGGTTGCAAAGCTGACGCCAGCTTGGCCTGGGTCCCGGTCCTGTCAATGAAGGGCACCGGCCGCCGGTCGCCCGAGCGCTACCGCTTGTCGCGGGTGGCGTTCACCTGCACGCGGATCGTGACCTTGGCGGGCACCTGGTCGGTGGCGGTGAACTCGCCCTGGCCGACCCCGAAGACGGTGCGGTCGAGGCTGGTTTCGCCGCTCATCTGGGCCTTTCCGCCGACGATCTTCAGCTTGAACGGCAGGTCGATCGGCTTCTTCACCCCGCGCAGGTCCAGCGTCCCGTGGGCGACATAGGCGCCGTCGCCCTTCTTCTCGAACCTGATGGCGGTGAACACCGCCTTGGGATGGGTGCCGGCGTCGAACCAGTCGGGCGCCGGGAGCGAGGCGTCGCGCTGGCCGTCGCCGGTCTTGGCCGAGGTCATGTCGACGGTGACGGCGACCCTGGATCTATCGAGCGCGTCGGGGCTGAACGCGATGTCGGCCTTCCAGTTGTCGAAGCGGCCCTGCACGGCGTCGCCGCTCCAGCTGGTCTGGAAGTTGAGGCTGGAGCCAGGGGCGACCTTCCAGGCGACCGGACCTGACGCCGCCAACGCGGGGGGCGCGGCCGGCGGGGCGGGCGCTTCGACGTCCAGGCCGGCCGGGTTCTCGGCCATCGCCTGCGGGACCGCCGGGCTGGGTGGCAGGAAGGGCTGGGCCGGGGCCGCCGGCGGCGGTCCCGACGCCGGGTGCGGCGGGTTCACCAGCTTGCCGAAGAGGAAGGCGCCCGCCACCGCCAGCACGATCAGCACCAGCCTTGGATCCCACCAGCGCCCGGCCTGCGCGCCCGGCGCCATGCGCGCCAGGATCGGGGCGTTGCGGTCGAAAAACTGGTGCTTCAAGGCGCCGGCGACGTGCAGCACGAAGAGGCCGTAGAAGCCGTAGGCCAGCAGGCCGTGGCCGTTCTCGCCGATGGCGTGCCAGGCCTGTTTGGCGCCCGGCGCGAGGCCGGCCATGCCCGGAATGTCCGGCCAGGGGACCACGCCGAACAGCACGGTCGGAATCAGCGTCTTGCTGGCTGAGACCATGATCCAGCCGGTCAGCGGCATGCCGATCATGATCACATAGAACGCCCAGTGGACGATCTGGGAGGCCAGCTTCTCCCAGCCGGCCAAGCCCGCCGGCTCCGGCGGTGGCGGATTCACCAGGCGCCAGCCCAGCCGCAGAAGGCTGAGCAACAGGATGGTGACCCCGATCGACTTGTGCAGTTGGGTCAGCGCGAAGCCGGTCGGGCTGTGGTCGCCCTTGAACCGCCAGGCGAGGCTGACCTGCGCCACGATGGCCAGCGCGATCAGCCAGTGCAGAACGATCGCCACGGTGGCGTAGCGGCCGCAGCCGCCGGGTCGGAAACGGACAGCGGTCATTAAGGGCCTTACTTCTTCTCGAACTCGACCTCGAAGATCAGGTCGATCTGGTCGGAGGTGAACTGGTTCAGGATCATGCCGTTGAGCCCAAAGTCCGAGCGCTTGATCTGCGTCGACCCGGAGAAGCCCAGCCGGGTGCCGAGCGGGCCGATCCCGTGCCCCGCGCCGTCGAAGGTCACATCCAGCGTCACCGGCTTGGTGACCCCATGGAATGTCAGGTCGCCGGTCACGGTTCCCTTGCCGTCCGCGCCGCCCTGCACGGCGGACGAGACGAAGGTGATGGTTGGGTACTTGTCGGGCTCGAAGTAGCCGGAGATCTGCTTGTCAAAGGCCCCGTCGTGAGTGTCCACCGACGTGGGGTCCACCGTGAAGGTGAGCTTGGTCGCCTGCCAGTTGGTGGGGTCGTAGGTGAAGCTGCCGTCCAGGCTGTCGAACCGCAGGGTGTAGTGCGAGAAGCCCATGTGGACGATCTTCGCCGTCAGGCTGGCGTGCTGCTTGTCGAGGACGTAGGTCCCCGCCGGCACCTTGGCGGGATCGGTGGTCGAGGGATTGGCCAGGGCCGCGCCACTCAATCCGATGGTGAAGAAAAGCGCCGCGGCGACGGTACGGATCATCGGTCTGCACACTCCAGCTTGTCGCCCCCAAGATGGTGGGGGCGAAACCTAGCTGAAAGTCCGGCGGCGCGGATATACGCCGTATGGGGTGTGGCGGAGCTGTTCGTCGCCCTATGGCCGCCGGCGGCGGAGACGGTCGGAGACCGCCGCGCCGCGCTGGCCGGGCGGTTGCGGCGGCCCGGTGGTGGTGTCGAGCGAGGTCTGCTGTTCCAGCTCGGCGTTCAGCTCCGCGCCCAGCAGGACGACGATCAGCGACAGCCAGATCCAGGTCATGAAACCGATCACCGCGCCGAGCGAGCCGTAGGTGCGGTCGTAGTGGCCGAAATTTCTGACGTAGATGGAAAAACCCAGCGACATGGCCATCCAGCCCGCCGCCGCCAACACCCCGCCCGGCGTGATCCATCGCCAGCGGGCGTGCTCGCGGTTCGGCGCATAGCGATAGAGCAGCGACAGCGCGCCGACCGTCACCGCGAACAGCAGCGGCCAGCGCAGGACGCTCAAGCCGCGGTCGAAGGTGAAGCCGAACCGGGCCAGGGTCTCGGGCGCCAGCACCAGGGCGCCGGTGGCCGCCAGGGCGAACAGGATCGCGCCCAGGGTGAAGGTCAGCGAGATCAGGTTGAGCCGCAGGAAGTTGCGCCGCTCATGTTCCTCATAGGCGACGTTCAGCCCGCCGATCAGCGCCTTGACGCCGGCGTTGGCGCTCCAGACGGAAAACACCAGACTGGCCAGGAAGGTCGTGCTGAGGCTGGCGTGCGGCAGGGTGGCGAGCCTGGTCATCTCATCGCCCAGCACGCTGATCGCGCCCTCCGGCAGGAGGCCATGCAGGGCCAGGATCTGGCGGCGCGCGTCCTCAACGTGGGCGAACAGGCCATAGAGCGAGACGAAGACGCCCAGAGCTGGGAACAGGGCCAGCAGCGCGAAGAAGGTCGCCCCGCCGGCCACCGCCGGGATGCGGTCCTCATTGAACTCCTTCCAGGCGCCGACCAAGGCGCGGCGCCAGCCACGGCCGCTGAGCTGGACGGGGCTGCGCGCGGGCTCCCTGGGCTGCCCGGCCGTGGAGGCGGCGCCGGCGCGGGCGGCGGCGAAGCGCCGGTCGGCAAGCGACACGCCCATGCCGAGCAGCATGCCAGCCGCCAGCAGGCCCAGGACGTCGAGAAGGCCGCGGCCCGCGGGGGTCGACATCGAAAGGGCAAGCTCCGCTTCAGGTTCGCCCGGAATGAACGCCCGGAATGACGCGGCGTTGCCCTTGCCCGGCGCGCAGGCGCGACCTATCGCTTACGGCGTCAATGGGGAGAGTTTCGTGATCCGGTCAGGCCTGAACGCCGCGCTTGCGGCCTGCGTCGCCATCCTGGCCGGCGCCCCGGTCCTGGCGGCCACGGACGCCCCCGGCGTCACCCTCTATCGGAACGCCAAACTGATCGATGGAACCGGCGGCCCGGTTCGGCCCGGCATGTCGGTGCTGGTGGAAGGCGAGCGGATCAAGGCCGTGGCGCCCGACGCGGAGCTCTCTGCGCCGGCGGGCGCGAAGATTGTCGACCTGACCGGCAAGTACCTGGCGCCAGGCCTGATCGATTCCCACGAGCACCTGGCCACGCCGCCCAACCGCCGCGCCGCCGAGGCCAACATGCGCCGCGACCTCTATGGCGGGGTGACGGCGGTCCGCGACATGGCCGACGACCTGCGCTCGGTGGGCGAGCTGGCGCGCGAGAGCCTGGCCGGCGAGGTTCCGGGACCGGACATCTACTACGCCGCCCTGATGGCCGGGCCGAGCTTCTTCGTCGACCCGCGCACCCATGCGGCGACGTTCGGCGTCGCGCCCGGCCACGCGCCGTGGATGCAGGCGATCGACGAGACCACCGACCTTCGGACCGCCGTCACCCTGGCCAAGGGCACCTCGGCCACGGCGGTGAAGATCTATGCCAACCTGCCGGGCGACCTGGTGAAGAAGATCGCCGACGAGGCGCACCGCCAGGGCATGGCCGTCTGGACCCACAGCGCGATCTTCCCCGCGACGCCGGCCCAGGTGCTCGACGCCCGACCCGACACCGTCTCGCACACATGTTACATGGCCTATCAGGTGGTCGGCGTCCCGCCTTCCTACCAAGCCAAGGGACGCATCGACCCCAAGGCCTTCGCCGGTGGGCCGAACCCGATCATGGCCGGGCTGTTCGCGCGGATGAAGGCTCAGGGGACGCTGCTCGATCCGACCTTGCGGGTCTATGCCGAGGACGCGGAACGGTACGCGAAAAACCCGAAGAGCCGGCCTCCCATGTGCGACCTGAGCCTGGCCGCGGCCCTGACCCGCCAGGCCTTCCAGGCCGGGGTGGCGCTGTCCACCGGCACCGACGGGATCGCCCCGGCCAGCGACCCTTGGCCGACGGTCTATGACGAGATCGGACTGCTGGTGCGGGAAGCCGGCCTGACGCCGGCCCAGGCGATCCACGCGGCCACCGAGGTCGGGGCCCGCGCCGCCGCCCAGGCGAAGGACATGGGGACCGTCGCGCCTGGCAAGCTCGCCAACCTGATCGTGCTGGCCAAGGACCCCACCCTCGACGTCGCCAACCTGAAGAGCCTGGAGCTGACCGTGAAGCGCGGCCGCGCCTATCCCCGCGCCGACTTCAGGCCGCCGACAGCCGCAGACCTGAAGGACGCGCCATGATCATGAACCGCCGCACCGCGCTCGCCCTAAGCGCCGCCGCCGCCGCCGCGTCGCCGGCGCTGGCCGCCGCCGATCCGATCGGCCGGTGGATCGTCATCAACGCGCTCGGCGGCCTCAGCGACCCGAACCATCCGGGCGCCACCGGGGTCACGCCGCGAATGCTGACGGATGCTCACGCCTCCGGCGAGACAGCGGTGAACATCACCCTGGGCTATGTCTTCGGCCCCGGCGATCCGTACCAGACGACCCTGAAGGACATCGCCCGCAGCGACGCGGACATCCGCGCCCATGCCGGCGACCTGCTGAAAGTGCTGACCGCCGCCGACTTCGCCCGCGCCAAGGCGGAGAAGAAGATTGGCCTGATCTACGGCTTCCAGAACTGCGCCATGATGGGCCAGGACGCGGGCCGGGTGGACGGTTTCGCGAAATCCGGCGTGCGAGTTTTCCAGCTCACTTACAACGACGCCAACCAGCTCGGCGACGGCTCCATGGCGCCGCAGGGCCGCGGCCTCACCCCCTTCGGCCGCGAGGTGGTGGCGCGGATCAACGCCAACCGCTGCATGGTCGACCTGTCGCATTCCGGCCGGCAGATCTGCCTCGACGCGGCGCGGGCCTCGACGCAGCCGATCTCGATCAACCACACCGGCTGCCGGGCGCTGACCGACCTGCCGCGCAACAAGACCGACGAGGAGCTGCGGCTGGTGGCCGAAAAGGGCGGCTTCGTCGGCATCTATTTCATGCCGTTCCTGAACCTTTCGGGCCACGCCACGGCGGCCGACGTGGTGGCGCACATCGAGCATGCGCTGCAGGTCTGCGGCGAGGATCACGTCGGCATCGGCACCGACGGCGGGACCACGCCCATCGACGACCTGGAAGCCTACAAGGCCGCGCTCACCAAGGAGCACGAAGACCGCGTGAAGGCCGGCATCTCCGCGCCCGGCGAGCGCGCCGACACCCATCCCTTCGTCGACGACCTGCGCGGGCCCGACCAGTTCCGCAAGCTGGCCCGCCTGCTGGCCGCGCGCGGGCACAAGAGCGCCAGGATCGAGAAGATTCTGGGCGGCAACTTCGTCCGCTATTCCCGCGACATCTGGGGCGCTTAAGGCGCGCCCCAGAGCCGGTCTCCCCTACCAGGTGTAGCGGAGCGAGACGCCGTAGGTGCGCGGGAAGTTGTAGCGCAGGACGTTGTTCAGCGCCGTGGGCGCGCCGAACACCACATAGGTGGTGTTGAACAGGTTCTCGGCATGAGCCGCCAGTTCGTAGCGGCCCCACTGGACGCCGGCGCGGGCGTCGAAGTCGGTGTAGTCGTCGAGCAGCGGGATCTGCGCCACCTCCTGCACGCCGCCCCAACGGCCGTTGCCCTTGAGGTTGATGAAGCCGGTGACCGTGTCGGTGATCGGATGGGTGTAGTAGGCGTCCATCGTCGCCGTCCAATCCGGCTGCTGCGGCTGGCGCAGGCCGTTGTAGACCGTGCCGCCGATCTTACCGCCCTGGCGAGAGCCGCCGAGCGTCAGGCGCAGCGGCCCGCCGAAGACGTCGAACTTGGCGTCGGCCTCGAACTCCACGCCCCACAGCGAGGCCGGACCGGCGTTGAAGGCGAACACCGTCTGCTGCACCGGGCAAACCGGGCTGCCGACGAAGCAGCCGTTCTGACCCTGGATGATCAGGTTGTCGAACTCGTTGTCGTAGGCCGAGACCGTCAGATAGATATTGCTGGCCAGGTTGCCCTTGGTCCCCACTTCATAGGAGGTGAGCGTCTCGGCCTGATAGGAGGTCGGAACCGGGGTGGGCTGGCGCGCGTCGCCCAGCGAGGTGTTGAACCCGCCCGGCCTGAACGCGCTGCCGACCTTGGCGTAGACCATCCATTCCGGCGCGATCTTGTAGGTCCCTGTCACCGTGTAGGAGAAGTTGTCCTGCTTCTGCACGCCGTTGATGTCGAAGGCCACGCCATTGGCCGCAGGCAGGCCGGTGCCGAAGTCGACCCGGTTGGTGACGAACTCGTCCTCGTCGTGGGTCTCGCGCATGTCGCCGGAGATGTTGAACTTCGAGGTGAGGTCGTAGCCGAGCGAGGCATAGGCCGCGTAGGAGGTGAAGGTCTCGTGGCCAACGTCGTCAGTGCCGGTCGATGGGCTGGCCGCGGTCGGCGTCTTGGCCAGGATGCTCTGCGGCAGGTCCTGTAGCCGATAGTAGTCGGCGCCCATCAGCCAGGTGAAGTTCCCCACCTTGTCGCCGGTGAAGTGGACGTCCTGATAGAATATCTTGGCGTGGTCGAGCTGGTTGCCGCCCAGGCCGGTGTCGGCGGCGCTGACTGTCGGGATCGCCGCGGTCGCCACCTTCCCCGCCGCGATCAGCGATTGCACGAACTGCGGCGACTCGGCGTCGCGGTCATAGGCGTTCTCGCCGTACCGGTCGCGATACATGCTGGTGGTGACCAGGCTACCGAGGCTGAAGTCGGTATTGGTGGTGAATTCGTAGTTGGTCATCCGCATCTTGGCTTCCGAGGGGGAGTTCCAGGGCAGGCTGAAACGGTCCTGGTGGACGCCGGTGGGATAGGTCGCGCTGGGGAAGGTGTTCAGTTGGTAGACGAGGCCCGGCAGCTCTTCCTGCCCGCTATCGACCAGGAGATTGGCGGTGAAGGGACCGTCGTTGAAATTGAGCTGACCGCGATAGAAGTGCTTGTACTGCTGGTCGGCGTAGCGGTTCAGCAGGGGCATCTTGTAGAAGCCCTTGTCCTGATCCATCAGGTCGGCGCCAAAGCGGGCGGCCCAGTGATCGTCGATCGGCAGATTGACCACCAGCTGCCCCTCGTAGTGGTCGTTGTTGGCGATGTCCCCGAAGGCATAGCCCTCGAAGTTGTGGGTCGGGCGGGCGGAGATGACGTTGATCGCCCCGCCTTCGGCGTTGCGACCGTTCAGGCCGCCCTGGACGCCGCGCAGCACCTCGATCCGTTCGGCGTCGAAGAGGTCGATGTCGGTGAAGGTGCGGCCCAGCACCGTGCCGCCGCCGATGTAGGCCCCATCGCGGAACAGGCCCACGCCCGACTCCGCCGTCGTCGCCCGCGAGGTGCCCGACCCCCGGATCGAGACTTCCGAGGTCACCGGGTTGGAGGTGTTGGCGAAGTTCACTCCGGGCGTGTTGGTGAGCAGGCTCTGGGCGGTGGCCACGCCGCCGATCTCACGGATCAGGTCGGCGCCGAGCGCCGTGCCGGCGGTGGGGATATCGCGCAGGCGCTCCTCGCGCTTGCGGGCGGTGACCACGATCTCGTCGAGGACGGTGGTGTTGGACGAGACGGCGGGCGCGGGGGTGGCGCTCTGGGTCTTGCCGGTGTTGGCGGCCTGGGCGTGGACGTAAGGGGCCCAGCCCAGGGCGGCCATGGCCAGCGCCGCGGGCGCGGCACGCCCCAGCCACTCGCGATTGCGGCGTGCACGGACAACGGACGGCGTCATGTTTCCCCCTTGTTTCAGGCGCTCTGAAGTCGCCTTGCTTCCAGGGTGGGCGCGCGGGAGCCTCGGATCAACCGCTTCGGACATAACTTCCAGTTATATACCTACGACGTAAATTCATTCCACCCATGGCAAAGCTTGTCCGTTTCCCAGGCTTAGGTGACGGTGTGTACAAGCTCCAGGGCAAGGGCATATAACCCTTTGTCATGGATTCCGACCCTCGATCCGCACCCCCGACTCCGGTCCCAGCCGCCGCGCGACCCAGTCTTGACCGCATCGACCTGAAACAGTTGGAACATGTGGTGGAGATCTGCCGCGCCGGCGGTTTCAGCGCCGCCGCGCGCCGCCTGCATCTCAGCCAGCCGGCGCTGAGCAAGAGCGTCTCGCGCCTGGAGGCGCAGCTCGGGGTGCCGCTGTTCAAGCGGGCCGGCGGGGCGGCGCGGCCCACGGAATTCGGCGAACTCATCGCCGAGCGCGGCCGCGCCTTGCTGGACTCCGCCACCGCGCTCAGCCGCGAGCTGGAGCAGCGGGTCGGCCATGTGACCGGCCGGCTGCGGATCGGCATCGGCCCGAGCACCCGGCATCGGCCGATGCCGCAGGTGATCCGCGGGCTGGCGGCCCATTACCCGGACCTTCGGCTGGACCTGCGGGTAGACGACGCGCCGTCCATCATGCGCGGCGTCAACCAGGGCCGCTATGACCTCGCTTTTGGCTACAGCGAATACGCCGAGCCCTATGGCGAGCTGATCCGGGTGAAAATCTTCGAGGACCGGCTGGCGATCGTCGCCCGCCCTGGCCATCCGGCGACGCAGGCCGCCAGGCCGCTGACCGCCGCAGAACTGATGCGCTATCCCCTGGCCAGCATCGGCCCGACCCCGGGCTTCGATAACTGGCTGGGCGACGTGGCGGACAGCCGGGCCGACGCGCTGCAGGCCCTGGTCTGCAACGACCTCGAACTGCTGCAGATTTGCCTGCCGGACAGCCACGTCCTGCGCGGACCGCACTTCGTCTTCGAGCGCGAACTGGCGTCGGGGGAGCTGGTGGAGGCGCCGGTGGAATGGCAGGCGACCTATCACTGCTGGATGCTGACCACGCCGGAGAACTGGCGGCTGCCGGTGGTCAAGGCGGTGGCCGATATGGCCCGGGGTCTGGCCTGACCGCACATAGCCATCGGGTATGCGCCCATGCCCTCCGATGTGCGGGTAAGGCGCCGGCATCGCTGGACTTGCCCCGATCCCAGCCAAATAAACTGCGGACAGAACAAAGGGAGGGAGGCGATGGGCCACAAGACGGTCTGGCTGGCGAGCGCGATAGCGGTCCCGGTCCTGGGGATCCTGGCGTTCAGCGCCCTTACCCATGCGGGAGGGCGCGCCGATGCGGCGACCGCCCCGCCGCGGGCCGAGGCTCCCACTCCGCCGGGCGCGACCTACGTCAGCCACATCCCGGCCGCCAACCGCCGGGCCTACTTCGGCGACCTGCACCTGCACACCGCCATGAGCTTCGACGCCTGGAGCTTCGGCACCAAGACGACGCCGGACGAGGCCTATAAGTTCGCCCGCGGCGAGACGGTGATGATCCCGGCCTCGCAGATCGATCGTGAAGAGGCCGAGCACGTCGACGGCATGATCCCGGCCAAGCGGGCGTGGCCGCTCGACTTCCTGGCGGTCACCGATCACTCCGAATTCATGGGCGTCGCCAACCAGTTCGACGACCCGAACAACCCGCTGTCCAAGTCGTCGATCGCCGCCCAGATCGCCAAGGACCCGCACATGATGTTCGTGATCGTGGCCCATCAGATCGAGAAGTCGGCCGCCGGCCCCGCCGTCGACCTCAACGCCGAAAAGGCGATGAGCGACACCTGGGCGCGTCAGATGAAGGCGGCCAACGATAACTATGTCCCGGGCAAGTTCACCACCTTCATCGCCTATGAATGGACCTCGGCGCCAGAAGGCAAGAACCTGCACCGCAACGTCTTCTTCAACGCCGACCACGCCCCGGAGCCCTTCACCTCGGCCCAGTCCAAACGCCCGGAGGACCTGTGGACCTTCCTGGAGAAGGTGCGCGCCGGCGGCATCGACGTGATCGCCATCCCGCACAACGCCGACGCCTCCGACGGGCTGATGTACGACTGGAACGACAGCGACGGCCGGCCGATCAGCGAGGCCTACGCCCAGCGCCGGGCGCTGAACGAGCCACTGACCGAGATCGCCCAGAACAAGGGTGTTTCCGACACCGTTCCGGAGATCTCGCCCAACGACGAGTTCGCCAACTTCGAGCGCTATGACCACCTGATTTCCCGCCCGGAGGTGAAGAGCAAGGTGAACGGCAGCTATGTTCGCCAGGCGCTCGGCCGCGGCCTGGTGCTGCTGAACCGGGTCGGCGCCAATCCCTACAAGTACGGGGTGGTCGGCGCGACCGACATCCACAATGGCCTCAGCACCACCGACGAGAACGGGGTCGGCGGCTCCTTCGGCGTGACGCCGTCCTTCCTGCCGACCGGCGACGCGGCCAAGCGCGCCCTGCAGATCATCCGCGTGCCCGCGCGCCTGGACAGCGACGCCGACGCGGCCGGCAAGCCGCACACGCTCCAGAAGACCCTGGAGGTCGGCACCGGCGGGGTCACCGGCGTCTGGGCCGAAGAGAACACCCGCAACTCGATCTACGCGGCGCTGAAGCGCAAGGAGACCTTCGCCACCACCGGCACGCGCATCAAGGTGCGGATGTTCGGCGGTTGGGCCTATCCGGCGAACCTGCCGACCCGGGCGGGCTGGGTAAAAACCGCCTACGCCAAGGGCGTGCCCATGGGCTCCGATCTGCCGGCGCGCGGCGCCGCCAGGGCGCCGACGCTGATTCTGCAGGCCAGCAAGGACCCGGACGGCGCCAACCTCGACCGCGTCCAGGTGATCAAGATGTGGCAGGACGGGACCGGCTATAAGGAGAAGATCTTCGATGTCGCGCTGTCCGGCCGCCGCAAGGAGGACCCCAGGACCGGCAAGGCGCCAGCGGTGGGCAACACCGTCGACCTGAAGACCGGCAAGTATACGAACACCATCGGCGCGCCGGTGCTGACGGCGGAATGGACCGACCCGACCTTCGATCCGAAGAAGCCGGCGGTCTACTACGCAAGGGTGCTGGAAATCCCGACGCCGCGCTGGAGCACGCACCTGGCGATCGTCAACCACCTGCCGATCCCGACCGAGGTCCCGGCCACCATCCAGGAACGCGCCTGGAGCTCGCCGATCTGGTTCACGCCCCCCAGGAGCTAGGGTCGAAGAGCCAAGCGGCCTTTGCCCTCGCCGGGAGCGCGGCCTAAAGACGGACAAGTTTGATCGGAGTCCGTCCATGACCTTTCGCGCACCCGTCCGCGACCTCGCCTTCGCGCTGTCGGCTGTCGGCCATGACGCCCTGATCGCCCGCGCCTATCCGGAGCTCGACGCCGACACGGTGGCCGCGGTGCTGGAGGCGGCGGGATCGTTCACCGCGCAGGTGCTGGCGCCGCTGAACCGCAAGGGCGACACCGAGGGCGCGCATTACGAGAACGGCAAGGTCACCGCCGCGCCCGGCTTCGCCGACGCCTACCGGCAGTTCGTCGAGGGCGGCTGGAACTCGCTCAGTGCCGATCCCGAGTACGGCGGCCAGGGGCTCTCGAAAGCCATGGAGCTGGCGGTGTTCGAGATGGTCCACGCCGCGAACATGGCCTTCGGCCTCTGCCCCATGCTGACGCAGGGCGCCATCGAGGCGCTCGACCTGCATGGGACCGAACGCCAGAAGCGCCTGGTGCTGCCCAGGCTGGTCAGCGGCGAATGGACCGGCGCCATGTGCCTGACCGAGCCGCAGGCCGGCTCCGACCTCGCCGCCCTGACGTCGATGGCCCGGCCGGACGGCAAGGGCGGCTGGCTGCTGTCGGGCCAGAAGATCTTCATCACCTGGGGCGACCATGACGCGGCCGAGAACATCTGCCACCTGGTGATCGCCCGCACCCCCGACGCGCCGCCCGGCGTGAAGGGCATCAGCCTGTTCCTGGCCAGCAAGTTCGAGGTGAAGGACGATGGGAGCCTCGGTTCCCGCAACGGCTTCCGACCGGCCTCCATCGAGCACAAGCTGGGCATCCACGGCTCGCCCACCTGCGTCATGCTCTATGAGGACGCGCAGGCCGAGTTGGTCGGCGAACTCGGCCAGGGCCTGCCGCATATGTTCGTGATGATGAACGCCGCGCGCCTGCAGGTGGGCGTGCAGGGCGTGGCCATCGCCGAGCGGGCCTTCCAGCAGGCATTGGCGTTTTCGCAGGAGCGCAAGCAGGGCCGCACGGCCTGGGAGGCGGGCGGCGCGATCTATGGCCACCCCGACGTGCGCCGGATGCTGATGCTGATGAAGGCCAAGATCGAGGCGGCGCGGGCCATCTGCCTGACCACTGGGGTGCTCTCCGACCTCGGCCGCCTCGCGGAGACCGAGGACGAGCGCGCCGCCGCCAAGGCGCGGCAGGAACTGCTGACCCCCATCGCCAAGGCCTGGTCGACCGACATCGGCGTCGAGGTGGCCTCGCTGGGCGTCCAGGTGCACGGCGGCATGGGCTACATCGAGGAGACGGGCGCGGCGCAGCACTACCGCGACGCCCGCATCGCCCCGATCTACGAGGGCGCCAACGGCATCCAGGCCATCGACCTGGTGGGCCGCAAGGTTGGCATGGCCGACGGGGCGGTGATGCGGGCGCTGTGCGGCGAACTGGCGCTGACCGCCGAGAGCCTGAGCGAGATTCCCGACCTGGTCTCCGTCGGCCGCCGCCTGGCCGCGGGCGTCGCGGCGCTGGAACGGGCCACCGACTGGCTGCTGGCCAACCGCGGCGCGCCGAGCCTCGCCGCCGCCACGCCCTATCTGAAGCTGGCTGGCGAAGTGATCGGCGGGGCCATGCTGGGCCGCCAGGCCCTGGCCGCCGCGGCCGATCCCGCGTTCGGCAGCGACCCCTGGCTGCAGGGCAAGGCGGCGCTGGCGCGGCTGTTCGCGAGCCAGGTGCTGGCCCAGGCGCCGGGCCTCGCCGACGGCCTGATGGAGGGCGCCCAGGATCTGGAGGCCACTCCGGCCGCAGCCCTGGCCTCGTAGGTAGAAATACGTAGGTGGATTCTCCGAAGATTCACTTTTGACGCCCATTCTCGCCCTCAGGGTGAGGGGCAGATGAAACGATCGGTTTGGGAATTCGCTCGCGAACGTGCGGCCCGGGCCATGGGCGAGATCGGGCTGAGCGCCTATCAGCTCACGCTCTCCGGCCTCGTGCAGCCGATGCCCTTCCACGCCTTCTTCAACGCCCTGATCGCCATCGGCGTCATGCTGCTGGGACACCCGCTGTCCGGCATTGCGACCTTCATGGCCTATTGCGGCATCGACCTGATCAGCCAGGCGCTGGTCCGTCGCTGGATGCTGACGGCGGGGGAAACGTCCGACAAGGATGGCTTCAGGCGCTTGGCGCCGCTCTGCATGTTGCGCATGAGCGTCTATGTCCTGCCGACCCTGCTGGTGGCGCTGAACGGCCATCGCGGCGAGGTGATGCTGTTCCTCGTGCAGGCGGCGACCCTGCTGGCGGTCGGCATGTCGGCCAGCATGATGGCGCGGCACACTTTCTGGAGCTTCGTGACGCCGGTGTTCGTGGCGATGGGCGTGCTCGCCGCCGCCACCCTGGGCCCCCGGGACGGCGCGGCCGTGGCGCTGGCGCTGGTGAGCCTGGTGGCCCTGATGGGCATGATGATGGAGGGCATCACCCGCACGGTCCACGTGCTGCACCGTGCCTTCAACGACAATGTCGCGATGATCCCTGAACTGGAGGCCGCGCGCGACCAGGCGATCGCCGAGCGCGCCGCCGCCAACGAAGCCCGTGAGGAGGCGCGCCAGGCCGGCCGCGCCAAGGCCAACTTCCTGGCCACCATGAGCCACGAGATCCGCACTCCGATGAACGGCGTCCTCGGCATGGCGCAGCTGCTGCAGCGCGACGAGGCCGACCCCGCCCAGAAGGCGCGGCTGGAGGTGCTGATCGACAGCGGCGAGTACCTGCTCTCCATTCTGAACGACATCCTCGACGTCTCGAAGATCGACGCGGGCCGTCTCGACATCCTGCCTGTGGCCGAGGACCTGCCCCTGTTCCTCGAGCGCCTGGTCGGGTTCTGGGGACCCCGCGCCGACGAGAAGGGCGTGGCCTTGGTGCTCGATCTGAAGGCCAACCTGCCGGCGTTCGTGCTGATGGATGCGCTGCGCCTGCGCCAGGTGTTGTTCAACCTGGTGGGCAATGCGCTGAAGTTCACCGACGAGGGCGCGGTCTCGGTGATCGCGCATGCGACGCCCAACGGCGACGGCGCGGTGCTGCTGCACATCGCGGTCACCGACACCGGCATGGGGATCGCTCCGGATCTGCTGCCACAGCTCTTCACCCGCTTCACCCAGGGCGACGAGACCGAGATGCGTAAGTTCGGGGGCACGGGCCTGGGCCTCTCCATCGCCAAGCAACTGGTCGGGCTGATGGGCGGCCAGATCTGGGCGGAGAGCGAATTCGGCAAGGGCTCGACCTTCCATATCAAGCTGCCGATGGCGCTCGCCGATGGCCCAGAGCTTCCCAAGGCCGCCAACCAGACCGAGGAGGTCGCACCCGTCACCGCCCTGCAGGTGCTGGCCGTCGACGACAATGCGGTGAACCTGCTGGTCCTCGACCAGCTGCTTTCCAGCTTCGGCCACCATGTCGCCAAGGCGTCGAGCGGCGCCGAGGCCCTGACCGCGCTGGCCGGTCAGGCCTTCGATCTCGTCCTGCTGGACATCCAGATGCCCGGCATGACCGGCGTCGAGGTGCTGCAGCAACTGCGCGCCGCCGACGGCCCCAACCGCACCGCGCCCGTGGTCGCCCTGACCGCCGACGTCACCTCGGGCGGACGCCAGCGCTATCTCGACCTGGGCTTCACCGAGCACAGCTCCAAGCCGATCCAGATCGGCGAACTGATGGACGCCATCACCCGCGCCATGGCGGTCGGCGCCGAAGCCGGCAAGACGATCGCCGCGGCGTAACCCCGATCACCCCATCCGATCGTCATTCCCGGGCTTGTCCCGGGAACCTATGAACTCCGAGATGAAGGGCGCGCGCGGCGGCGCCGAGCCTCTTCCTGAGACATCGCGATTATGGGTTCCCGGGACAAGCCCGGGAATGACGAGCAAAAAGGGGGCGCCGCGAACGCCTTCCGTCCTTACGCCGCCCTCAGCTCCGGAATATCGTGCAGAGCCGGGTCGAGGCCAGCGCCCATCAGGTCGATGAAGTTGTCGCGGAAGAACGCGCCGCGCGCCTGATCGGAGACGCCCTGCAGGCTGTCGTTGAAGCGCTTCAGCGGATTGCGGCCGCCCTCGATGTGCGGGAAGTCCGACGAGAACAGGCACATCTCCTCGCCGGAATTCTCGATGATCCAGCGGCTGTTCTCGTGCGGATAGGGCGTGGCGCGGAACTGCCGGCGCAGGATCTCGCTGGGCCGGCCTGAGAGTTTCTGCAACCGCTCCTCCTTGCCGAAGGCCGCCGTGCCGGAGTCCAGGAACTGCATCAGGCTGGGCAGCCATGAGGCGCCCAGCTCGATCGCGCCCCACTTCAGCCGTGGGAAACGGTCGAACACCCCGTCGATCACCAGGGCCGAGAGCGTCTGCCAGATGGAGAGTGGGATCGCCATGAAGGTGAGCGAGGTGAAGTTCTCGTCGCCCCCGTGGAAGTCCTTCACGAAGGGCAGGCCGTTTTCGATGTAGTCGTGGGCCATCTTCTGCTCGCCGCCCACGTGGAACAGGATCGGCAGGCCGGCCTCCTGCGCCAGCGCCCAGAGCGGATCGAGCTCCACATGGCTCGGCGAGAAGCCCGGCGGATGGCGGGACGGGATGACCAACGCCTTGGCGCCCATGGCGATGGCCTCGCGGGCGATCTGCGGCGCGCGCTTGCGGTCGACCAGCGGCACATAGCCGGTGGCCAACAGGCGCCGGTCGACCGAACAGAACTCGGTCATCATCCGATTGTGGGCGCGGGCGGTCTCCAGCGAGAGGTCGACCTCGCCCATCTGCTCCAGGCCGAAGTTGGAGAGGCAGGCGGTGGTGAACACCAGCTGGCTCGCAAAGCCGAAGTGATCCAGCGCCTTGGGCCGGTCGCTCGAGCGGAAGGCGCCCAGAGCCTCGTAGTTCTTGCGCAACAGGAGGTTCGCCTCGTCGCCGGCCCGGAACTCGGGATCGTCCTGCTTGGCCTCGAACTTCGCCGACCATTCCGGGAGCAGCGCCTTGGGACCCGCCAGTTCGATGAATCGGTCGCGGAATTTCGGGTCGACGTAGGGGTTGAGCGTGCCCGGCAGCTCCATGATGTGGGAATCTGCGTCGTGGATGGTTTGGCCCTCGACGTACGGCATGCGAAGTCCTCCCTTTATGGTTGGCCCTATTTCGCGCTCTGAGGTCGCACGCCGTCAAGCCGAGCTGTTCGCCTCGCACTCGACGCTCGCCGCGCCGGCCCTGATCGGCTGGACGCTGACGATGGACGGCGTCGGCGGGCGCATCGTCGAGACCGAGGCCTATGATCACGAGGATCCCGCCTCCCATAGCTTCTCCGGCCCCACGCCTCGCAACGCGGTGATGTTCGGGCCGACGGGCGTGATCTACGTCTACCGCTCCTACGGCATCCATTGGTGCATGAACCTGGTGTGCGCCGGACCGGCCAGCGCGGTGCTGATCCGGGCCATCGAGCCCACCGAGGGGCTCGATGTGATGATCGCTCGGCGCGGCCTGGAGGACCCTCGCCTGCTCTGCTCGGGTCCTGGCCGGCTTTGCCAGGCCATGGGCGTCACCCACGATCAGAACGGCGCGCGCATCGATCGGCCGCCCTTCGACCTCACGCCCGGTCCCGTGGCGGAGGTGGTCCTCGGTCCCCGCATCGGCATCAGCAAGGCGGCCGAGGTTCCCTGGCGGTTCGGCGAAAAGGGCTCGCGCTTCCTCAGCAAGCCGTTTCCGAGGACCTAGGCCCCAGAAGCCCTAGGCCAGCCGCGTGTAAAGGATGGCGATGTAGATCGCCATGATCAGCGCCCCCAGCGGCGCCATGACCTCGTGCAGCCGCGGCCGCTTGCTGAGGACACCGATCAGCGAAAGCGTCACGAAGACCCCGTGGAAGGCGAGATTCTCAAGACTGGTCAGGCGGCCCTGGAGGATGCCGTCCTTGGAGACGCTGACCAGCAGCATCATCAGCAGGATCACGAAGAACGGCCGGCGCTCCTTGTAGTAGTGCGCCCGAAGGTCGAGGGGCTGGTCGGCGGGAACGTCCGGCAGCACCAGGCCCGCCATCATGTAGAGCAGCACCATCTGCAACAGCACGGTGCTGAACTGCAGGAAGGTCCAGTTACGGTGCTGCGCCAGGCTGAAGCTCGACCACCAGTTCTGGGCGGCGATCACCAGTAGCAGCCCCGACCAGATCACCGTCGGCGCATAGAATCGCACCCGTCCCCGCGCCAGCAGCAGGCCGCGGTAGCCCATCAGGATCTGGGTGATCGCCAGACCAAGAATGATCGAGAGCAGAACCGAGAGGTAGGAAAACGCGTCCACGCCACGCCCCTTTCCGCGCCGACCTTCGACATGCCGGTGTTAGCGGATCGCGAAGGTCCTGGCGATCAGGGGCGCGGCGCCAGCCGCATGCGGAGCTAAACGCGAGACCGACGATCGTTCGAATGGGCTGGACAAAGACCCCGAACACATGGCTGCCTCAGTCGCGACTTAGGGTTGCGCTCGGGAACGAGTCGGCGCCGCCCTCGGTTGATTTCGCCGCCGTACAGAGGAGAAGCACATGACCTCCGTCCAGCAGGGCACCTTGCGGGCCTCCGGCGCCTCGATCTTCTACCGCAGCTGCGGGCGCGGGACGCCGGTGTTGATCCTGGCCGGCGGGGCCGCCGACGCGGACGCCACCGACCCGCTGCGCGACGCCCTGGCCGAGCGCTTCCGGGTGATCACCTACGACCGCCGGGGCTTGTCGCGCAGCCGCATCGATCCCGGCGCCTCGGCGCCCAGCATGGCCACCCACGCCGAGGACGCGCACCTGCTGCTGGCGACCCTCACCGACGAGCCGGCCTATGTGTTCGGGACCAGCCTGGGCGGTCTGATCGGCCTGGAGTTGCTGACCCAGCATCCCGAGCAGGTGCGCGCGCTGGTGGTGCACGAAGCGCCGACCCGCCAGCTGCTACCCCAGGCGGAGCGCGACGCCCTGGCCGCCCGCCAGCAAGCGATGCTGGACGCCTTCCAATGGGAAGGCGTCGCCGCGGCCCTGCAGGTCAGCGCCGAGCTTTCCGGCATCGACCCCGAGGACCGAGAGCCGGACGTCGTCCCCCCGCCGACGAGCCCGGCGGAGGAGGCGAACCTGACCTTCCTGTTCGGCTCGGACGCGCCGCAGATCATGGCCTACCAGCTCGACGTCCCGGCGATCGACGTGCAGGCGGGCAAGATCACCCCGGCGGCCGGGCGTTCCACCGGGCGCACCCTGCTGCACCGCTGCGCCGAGGCGCTGTCCGATATGCTGGAGCGGCCGCTGGCCGAGTTCCCCGGCGGCCACACCGGCTGGCTGTTGCGGCCCCACGCCTTCGCCACGCGGCTGGTGGAGGCCTTCGCCCAGGCCGAGCGGCGCGACTGGCGGCTGGGCGACGGCCTGGGCCCCCGGCACGGCGGACGCGCCTAGCGGCTCCTGGCCTATTTGCGATTGTCCGAGGCGGCGCGAATGCGGGCGTTGGACGCCGCCAGGGTCGCGTCGGGCATCTCGGCGAGCTGGCTGGGATCGATGCGCGGCGGCGGCGCCTTGGGATTGAACGGAATGGCCGGCACGCCGGGATTGACCCGGCCGGCGGCGATATTGCCGAGCGCCCGGTCGGTCTGGCTCTCCGTCTGCAGCAGGTTGAGCTGAGCGCTTAGAGCGACATCGCGGTCCCGCGCGGCCAGGGCGGCGGCGGACCGGTCGGCGTCGTGAGCGAAGGTCAGGGCCTGGAAGGGCCGCCCCGCGATCGGTTGAGCCGCGGCCGGCGTGGCCACGAGGAATGCGAAGACTGCGATGGCCACGCGCATGGCGGGCTCCTTTCACCGGGCTCCTAAAACGCACGAGCCGGAGGGTCCGCTCCGATGCCGTATTGAGGGTCGCAGGCCCTATTCCCGGCGCTCCACATGGAAACGAGCGAGTTCGGTCCTCGGCGCATCCCAGGTGGGGTTGAGCTCCATGGCCTTCTGGTAGTCGAAATAGGCGGACTTCTCGTCGTCCATGCCTTCGTAGGCGAGCGCGCGGTTGTAGTAGACCTTGGCCGGCTCCTCGACACCCAGCGCCAGGCCCTTGTTCAGATCGGGCAAACTCTCGGCGTAGTGGTGCTCGCCGATCGAGACGGCGCCGCGATTGACGTAGGCCTCGCCCATGTCCGGCCGCAGGCGCACCGCCTCGTTGAAGTCCTGAGTGGCGCCGGCCCAGTTCAGCCGGCGCATCCGCAGCACACCGCGATTGACGTAGGTGCCGGCGCGGTCGCGGCTGTTCAGCATGTCCTTCTCAAGCGACTCCGTGCAGGTCGCCTCGGCCTGTTGATCGGGTTTTCCGGCCATCGCCGCCTTGGAGCAGGACTCCGCCAGGCCACCGCCGATCACCGTCACCGAGGCCCGCGCCTGCGGCCCCAGGGCCACGCCCGCCACCAGGGCCACCGCCGCTGCGCCCACAACCCACCGCTTCATCTGGATCGCTCCTTCGCCGCCGGCGGTCGATACCCGCGTACCGGCGTTCGGAGCGAAGACTCCTCCTGCGACTGACGACTGTCAACGCGAAGCTGACGCAGGGGCAAGCTGTCCGCCGGGCGTTGCGTCAAGCGGCCGCATTGGCGCGACGAAAACGCATCAGCTCGCGGTGCAGGATGTAGAGGCCGCTGGCCGCCACCACCAGCGCGCCGGTCAGGGTCGCGGCCTGCGGCAGCTCTCCCCAGATCAGGAAGCCCAGGATCGTCGCCCAGATCAGCTGGCTGTAGTCGAAGGGCGCCACCACGCCCACCGGCGCCACCCGGATCGCCTCGGTGAGGAAGAGTTGGCCGACCCCGCCCACCAGGCCGCCCAGGATCAGAACCGCCAGGGTGGCGCGGTCGGGCGTCACCCAGTCGAACAGCGAGACCGTCAGGCCCAGGACCGTGCCCGCCAGGGTGAAATAGAAGACGATGGTCGGCCCCTTCTCGGTGACCGCGATCTGGCGGATCTGCACCATGGCCAGCGCGCTGCCGAGCGCGGCGACCAGCGCGAAGGCGACGCCGCCGAGGTTCATGTGCCCCGGCTCCGGGCGCACCATGACCAGCACGCCGACGAAGCCCACGACCACGGCGCCCCAGCGATGCCGGCCGACCACCTCCCGCAGCATCAGGGCCGAGAGCGCGGTCATGAACAGCGGGGCGGCGAAGGTGAAGGCGGTTGCCTCGGTCAGCGCCAGGCGCTGCAGGGCGAAGAAGCTGCAACACATGCTGGTCAGGCCGACCACCGATCGGTGCAGGTGGCCGAGCGGCCGCCGGGTCCGCAGCACCGAGACCCCGGCCCTGCGCCAGATGTAGAGGCCCACCGGCACGAAGGCGAAGGCGTTGCGGAAGAAGACGATCTCGAACACCGGAATGCCGCGATGGCCGGTCCACTTTACCGAGGCCGACAGACAGGCCATGCAAGCCATGGCCATCAGCCGGTAGGCGATGCCCAGGCCGTTGCGGTGGTGCGAAGGATGGGCGGCGCTCGGCGTCACGGCGCCGGTGTGCGGGCGCGAGCTTGCGCGGTCAACCGGCGGCGGCCCGGTCGCCAGCTAGCGGCCATCCACCGAAAAGGCCAGCAGCAGGTTGGCGGGGCCGGCGCTGCCGCCATAGCCGGAATGGACGAAGACCATGCCGCCGGCCACAACCGGCCCACCCATGTCCAACGAACCGCCAGGCGCAGCCTTGATCCCGTTGACCGTGTCCAGCGGAGTCGTGGTGTCGTACTCCCACAAGAGTTTGCCGTCGGCGGCGGCGTAGGCCCTGAGGCGACCGTCGAGCGCGCCGGCGAAGATCGCGCCCGGCACGGCGGTCGCGGCCTGCGAGAAGCTCGGCGAACAGCGACCCGAAGGGACGTTGCACGGCAGGCCGGTGGGCGCCGCGATCCGCCAGAGCTCGTGGCCGTCGATGACGCTGAGCGCCGCCAGCCCCGGCCGCCCGCGGCCCGGGAAGTCGGCCAGCGGCGCGTAGAGGATCTTGCCGTCGGTCGCCGTCGACCATTCCACCCCGCCGAGCGGGCCGCCGCTGCCAAGCTTGGGAGTCTGCCAGACGGTCTTCCCGGTGTCCGGATCCATGGCGTAGACGATCGAGGACTTGTTGCCGGTGATCAGCAGCGACTTGCCGCCCGGCAGCCTCACCAGCTCGGGCGATGATCCGAAGTCGAAGTCCGGCCCCCGCTCGCCCAACGGGCCATTGATGGTTCCGGAGACATAGTTGTCGCCGGCCCGCACCTGGTTCGCCCAGCGGATCCTGCCGGTCTTCAGGTCCATGGCGATCACCGCATCGGAGGTCGGATGCGCCACCTCGGTGTAGCTGTCGCCGGTCGCCACATAGAGCTGGCCGCGCTTGGGATCGATGGTCGGCGCCGACCAGATCGCCCCGCCGGCCGGGCCGTACATCTGGGTTCCGCCGGCGTTCTTCCGCGTCGGATGCGGCGCCTCGTCGAGGATCGGCCGGGTCCACAGCACCCTGCCCCTGGCGGCGTCCACCGCGACGACAGCGCCGATGAAAGTGCAGCAGTTGTAGGCCGCCACATTGCCCTGGCTCTCCTCCGAGGCGGAGAGCGGCACATAGAGCACGCCGTCGTAGAGCGCCGGAGAGCCGGTGATGCGGCCCACCTTGTGCTGGCCAACCTGCACGCTCCACAGCGCCTTGCCGGAGCCGGCGTCGAAGGCGTGAACGATCATCCGGTCGTCGCCGAAGTAGAGGACGTAGCCGCTGGGCGCCGTGGCCAGCTTGCCCAGGCTCATCGAGGCCCGGCCGCCGCCCCGGTAGTCGTAGCGCCAGTGGACGCAGCCGGTCCTGGCGTCGAGGGAATAGACCTTGCCGCCCATGCTGGCGACGAACACCCGGTCGCCGAACACCAGGGGCTCGGTGTTCTTGGTGCCCGGATAGGCGAAGGCCCACTTGACCTTCAGCCGGCCGATGTCCGCGGCGGCGAAGCCGGGCTTGGGCTGGTAGCGGCTGTTGGCCAGGTCGCGGCCCCAGCCGTTCCATTGCGGCCCGTTCGGCTGCAGCGGGCCGTTGGTCTTGCAAAGATTGGGGTCGGGTGGCTGCGGGGCGTTGGGGACCGGAGACTTGCCGGTGATGAAGCGGGTCACGCCATAGAGCTCGGCGTCCGAGAGCCCCACCGCCATGGGCTTCATGGCGCCCAGCGTCAGGGCGTCATAGACCTCTTCCGGGGACCGGCCGGCCAGCATCTCCTTCGACGGCGCGCGGCCGATGGCGGGCTCATGGCACTGGGCGCATTTGGCCTTGAAGATCGGTTCGCCCGCGACCGGATAGAGGCCGGCCGAGTTCTCCGGCGGAACGACATAGCCCGGCTTGGGCGTCGGCCTGGGAGGAGCCTGGCGCACGCCCGCGGGCGGCTGGGCCAGCACGGCGGAGGCGGCGAGCAGAAGTCCCGCCGCGACTGCGAGAACTCCTGTCGTCCGCCGCATGGCCGGCCCGCTACTTGCCGTCGACCGAATAGGCCAGGAGCACGTTGACCCCGTTCGAGCCGACGCGGGCCGCGCCATTGTTGCCGCTGGTGATGAACACCATGCCGTCCGCGACCGTCGGCCCCATGCCGTCGATTCCGCCGCCGGGCTGGCCCTTGATGCCGTTGACCGTGTCGTAGGTGCGCGAGGTCGTGGAGTCCTCCCAGACGATCTTGCCGGTCTTGGCGTCATAGGCGCGGAACCAGCCGTCGAGGCCACCTTCGAACACCAGGCCGGGGATCACCGCCGGCGCGGCCGGCTGGGCGCGGGCGCATCGGCTGGGCTTGCCCTTGTCGCTGGCGTAGACGCAGGGGGCGACCGGCGCCGGGGCCGACCAGACGATCGCGCCATCGGCGGGGTTCAGAGCGTAGACGCCGGCCTTGCCCTTCGACGCCGTCGCCGGGTTGAACAGGTAGACGAGGTCGGAGATCGGCACATAGACGCGGCTGTCGTCGGCGCCGATACCCCATTCGACGCCGCCCAGGGCGGAGCCCGCGCCGACGATGGTCTTCCAGATCAGGGCGCCGGTGTCGGGGTTCAGGCCGTAGACGATGCCGGACTTCTGGCCGGCCACCAGCACCTGCTTGCCGCCGTGCAGGGTCATCAGCACCGGGGTGGCGCCAAAGTCGTAGTCCGGGCCGAGCGGCGTCGGACAATTGCCCGACTCCGACCTGGGACCGCAGCCCATGACGAAGTTGTCGTGCTCGCTCACCTGGCGGCGCCACTTGATCGCGCCGGTCTTGAGGTCCAGCGCCACGATGGCGTCGTCGCCGTTGGTGTCGATGTCGGTGTAGCTGTCGCCGGTCACCGCGTAGACGAGGCCGCGCTTCCTGTCGACCGTCGGGGCGGCCCAGACCGCAGCGCCGGCCGGACCCTGCACCTTGCCGCCGGTCGCCTTGTCGCGGATCGTCTTCATCGGCCCGTCGATCATCGGTGTCTTCCACAGCAGCTTGCCGGTCTTCAGGTCCAGCGCCGCCACGGAACCGCGGAAGGTGCAGCAGCTATAGGCCTTGCTCATCGCCGCGGCCTCCTCGATCGAGGAGATCGGCACGATCAGACGGTCGCCCGCCACCACCGGCGAGCCGGTCAGCACCGAGACCGGGTGGGTCTCGATCTGGGCGCTCCGCCACAGCTCCTTGCCGGTCTGGGCGTCGAAGGCGCGGACGATGCGGTCGCTCTGGCTGACGAAAGTCGCCCAGCCGGAGGGCGCGATCGACGACTTGACGATCATCGGCGTGGTGCGCGAGACCAGGTCGTCCACCGACCAGTGGACGCAGCCGGTCTTGGCGTCCAGCGCGTAGAACTTGCCGGAGCGGTTAGTGACCCACAGCCAGTCGCCGACCACCGCCGGCTGGCCGCCGCCGGTCATCGAGAAGGCCCACTTCACCTTCAGCTTCGGCACGTCGGCGGGGTTGAGGCCGGGATGGCGCTGGAAGCGGGTCGAGGCGTCGTCGACGCCCATGCTGGCCCAGTCGCTGGGGCCGGCGTGGATCGGCGGGTTGGTCGCGCACATGGGATCGGTTCCCACCACGCCGCCCTTGATGGCGACCTGCGGCATCTCGGTCCCGGTGGGCCGGGAGGTGCGGCCGGCGGACGCCGTCGCGCCCGGCGCGGAGGTCAGATAGGCGGCCACCGCCTGCTTGTCGGCGTCCGAGAGCCCCTGAGCCATCGGCTGCATGATGCCGCTGGTCAGCGCGGTGACGATGTCGGCGGGCGCGCGCTGGGCGAGGTCGGCGCGGCTGGGCGCGCGGGGGTTGCCGCCATCGTGGCAGGCCTTGCAGCGGGTCTCGTAGACGTTGGCGCCGTCCGGGGCGCCTTGCGCATGGGCGGAGACGGACATCGCCGACGCGGCCGCGAGCGCGGCCCCGAAAAGCCAGGAACGAATGGACGACACTTGAAATTCCCCCGCGTGCTTATTTTTCTTCGCTGAATCGAGTTCCTATTCTTCCCGATTCATTCTTGCCGCACTCTGCACTCAACCTGCACAGCGGTCACCTGCGTCCGTGGCGCCGGACGCAGGTTTCTGTCGCGGGAACCTCGCCTAGCGCGAGGCCGTGGGCGTCGAGACCGCGGCCGGCTGGGCCGCCGGCGTCGCCGCCGCGGCCTTGGCCGGGCCGCGCCTGGGCATCAGCTTGGCGGCGGCCGCCAGTTCCTGGGCGTCCAAGGCGCCGTCATGGTTGGCGTCGATCAGCGCGAAGTACTTCTTGAGCATGGTGGCCGGGCCTTGCGGGCCGCCCTTCAGCTCGGAAAGCTCGATCTTGCCGTCCATGTTGTCGTCCAGCACGCCCATCATCAGGCCGGCCTGCAATTGTTTCTCATATTCGGGCGTCTGGTGCTGCACGGTTTCGTCCACCCAGCGGTAATGCAGGTAGGTGGCCATCATCTCGTCCGCGGTCTGCTCGCCCCAGTAGACGGTCTTGTGCGGGTCGGGGTTGCTCGGGTTGCGCGTCGAGTTGTCATAGGTCCACCGCGCGATGATCTTCGAGCCGGCCGGCACCTTCAGCGGGTCCTTCAGGAAGTACTCGTACTGCCAGTTGAAATTATAGCGCGGCAGGGCCAGCAGCTTCTCTTCCTTGCCGTTCGGATAGAGGATCGAGACCAGGGTCGAACCGCCGCGCACGTGGGCGTGCGGGGTGATCCCATAGAGGATCGCGTCCTTCGGGAACTCGATATAGCTGGTCTCGTGGTGGAACTCCTCGCCCGCCGGGATTTCGATCGAGAAGTCGAAGATGCCGAAGGTGCGCAGGACGTACTTCGGCTCCTGCCCCTTCGGGTAGAAGTAGATGCCCATCTGGGTCTTTTCGGTCGTCGCCTTGCCATAGGGCGTATAGTGGTTCTGGAAGCCGACGCCACCGGAGGCCGGCACCCAGACGCCGGTGTCGACGGGCTGGATGTTCGAGCCGCGGCCGGGGCCGTAGCCGCCCAGCGAGGCGCCCCACTGGGTCTCCGAGAAGGAGTTGCCCTTGAAGTTGGCCGGCACCACACCGGTGAGGATGTGGTGCACCACCTGGCGGTCCGAGACCCGGAAGGTGGTGGCCTTCATCCAGCGGCCTTCCGACATGGGGTTGGCCACCACCGGGTGCTGATAGTCCATGATCCCGCTCGCCGGGATGTCCACCGGCGGCACGTTGAGCACCACGTCAGGTTTGCCCAGCGGCCATGCGGGAGCCTGGAACGTGATCTTCTTCAGTGGGTCCTCGCCCTGGCCGCGCGGCGCGCCGGCGTCGATCCAGTGGACCAGGGTCTTCATCTGGTCGGGCGTCAGGCGGTCGTCGTCCTGGAAGGCGCCCACGGTCTCGTCGGCCAGGTAGGGCGGCATGCGGTGGGTGCGGATCACCTCGCGGATCATCGGCGAGAAGCCCTTGATCTGCTCATAGTTGTTCAGCGGCATCGGACCGATCCCGCCCGGCTGGTGGCAGGTGGCGCACTTGGCCTGGATGATCGGAGCGATGGTGTGGGCGTAGGAGATCTGGGCGTAGGTCGCGGCCTTGGCCCGATCGGGGAAGGCGATCAGCTCTCCCTTGGCTTCCTGGCTGGTGGGCGTCACCTTCTCACCGGCGACCAGGGCGTCGATGGTCGGCTTGGCGCCGTCGACCGGCCCCCGGTAGGCGATGGTCCAGCCGCGCGGATCGATGACGATCACCTCGGCGGCGCGGGTCACGCCCAGTTCCTCTCCAACCAGTTGCTCGTAGTCGAAGAGGATCGGCATATCGAGGCCGGCGGCCTTGGCGTCGGCCATGACCGGATCGCGCTTCTCGCCGATGCGGCTGGCGACCGCCAGCATGTCGACCTTCTGGTCCTTGTAGTCGGCCTTTAGCGCCATCAGCGCCTTGGCGTCGGCGTGGAGCTGCTTGTCGCCCGAGGCGTAGGTGACCAGCACCACGGCCTTGTCGTCGCTCATCCGGTAGAGCTGGCGGCCCAGCAGGTTCTGGTCGGCCAGCATGAAGTCGTCGACGCGGGCGGGACCGGCGACCTTGGGCGCCTCGGCCTTGGCCTGGGTGACGCCGTGCGAGGCGCCGCCGATCGCCAGCGCGCTCAGGGCCGCCGCCAACGCCGTCAGGCTCACCATGGTGGCTTTCGTCGAGATCTTCATTCGCCCTCTCCCAAGTCCCTGGCGCAGACCCCTGTCGCGGGGGCCGTGTCGCAGCCGGTCCGATTGCCGTAACGTCGTGCGTCGGCCATATTCGGCCTCAGTTACGATATACAGTGGATCATAGTGGATTCTACACCCCAAATGTCAATGGTTTCCGACGCCCGGATCGTGCGCACCCGCGAGGCGCTGCGCAAGGCGATGATCGCGCTCGCCGAGGAAAGCCCGCTGGACGCCATCACGGTGCGCGCCATCGCCGCACGGGCCGGCGTCGGCTACGCCACCTTCTTCCGGCACTATCCCGACAAGGACGCCCTGCTGGCCGACGTGGCCGACCGATTGATCCGCGAGTTCCTGCAGCGCGTCGCCCCGCTGCTGCAGGAAAAGGACCGGACCGCCGCGGCGCGCTCCATGTGCGACTTCGTCCTCGAGCACCTAGCGATCTACAAGGCCCTGCTGGCCGGCGGATCGGGCGAGACGGTGCGCGCCGAGATGCTGCGCCAGACCATGATCACCATGGCTGCCACCCGCCAGCGCAAGCCCGACGGACCGCTCGACGACCTGATGCTGTTCCACCTGGTCTCGGCGATCCTCAACCTGTTGTCCTGGTGGCTGCGCAACCTGAACGAGGTCAGCACGGCGACCATGGCCGAGGTGATCGAACGGACGGTGCTGACCCCGGTGAGCCTGCTGCGCAAGCAGCCGCCCGCGGGGCTCTGACTCGCCCGGCGAAACCCTCGAGGGAAGCGGAGAATTTTTGCGGTGTCCTGTCGGGGGCGGCTAGGCTGGGGCGTCCTAGGCCACGACAGGAAAGCCCCACGTCATGCTCTACGCCCTGCTCTGCTACAATTCCGAGGAGATGGTGTTCTCCTGGTCGAAGGCCGAGAACGACGCCGTCATGGCGAGGCTCGGCGAAGTGCACGGCCGCCTGGCCGAGAAGGGCAAGCTTGGCCCTTCGCTGCGCCTGATGCCGACCACCGCGGCCACCACCCTGCGCAAGAGCGATCCGCCGATGGTCATCGACGGTCCCTTCGCCGAGACCAAGGAACAGCTGCTCGGCTTCTACATCATCGACTTCGACAGCCTCGACGAGGCGCTGGAGACGGCCCGCGACCTGGGCCGCGCCAATCCCGGCGGCGCCTACGAGATCCGCCCGCTGCTGCTGTTCCAGCCCGGCGTGTTGCCGCTCGAGACCCTTGAGGCCGCCGGATGAACGACCCCGCCTGGATCGACGCCGCCCTGACCTCGGCGCGCCCCCAGGCGGTGGGCGCCCTGCTGCGCTATTTCCGTGATCTCGACACCGCCGAGGAGGCCTATCAGGAGGCCTGCTTGCGGGCCCTGAAAAGCTGGCCGGACAAGGGGCCGCCGCGCGATCCCGCCGCCTGGCTGATCATGGTCGGGCGCAACGCCGCGCTCGACGGGGTGCGGGGCAACAGCCGGCTGACCGAGCTGCCGGCGGAGGACGCCATCTCCGACGTGGACGACGTCGAGACCCCGATGGCCGAACGGCTCGACGGGGCGCACTACCGCGACGACATCCTGCGGCTGATGTTCATCTGCTGCCATCCGGAGCTGCCGGCGACCCAGCAGATCGCGCTGGCGCTGCGCATCGTCTCCGGCCTTTCGGTCAAGCAGATCGCCAAGGCCTTCCTGGTCGGCGAGGCGGCGATGGAGCAGCGCATCACCCGCGCCAAGGCGCGCATCGCCAAGGCCGAGGTGCCCTTCGAGGCGCCGGGTCCCATCGAGCGGTCCGAGCGGATCGCGGCGGTGGCGGCGATGGTCTACCTGATCTTCAACGAGGGCTATTCAGCCGGCTCCGACGCCGCGCGGGCCCGCTCTGAGCTCTCCGGCGAAGCCATCCGCCTGGCCCGCCTGTTGCTTCGGCTGTTCCAGACCGAGCCGGAAATCATGGGCCTGACAGCGCTTCTGCTGTTGCAGCACGCCCGGGCCGCGGCGCGGTTCGACGCCGAGGGGGCGATCGTGCTGCTGGAGGACCAGGACCGGTCGCTGTGGAACCGCGATCAGATCGCCGAGGGCCTGGCGCTGATCGACAAGGCCATGCGCCACCGCCGGCCCGGCCCCTATCAGGCGCAGGCGGCGATCGCCGCCCTGCACGCCCGCGCCGCCCGCTTCGAGGACACCGACTGGGCGAACATCGAGGCGCTCTACGCCGCGCTGGAGGTGATGCAGCCCTCGCCGGTGGTCACCCTCAACCGCGCGGTGGCTGTCAGCAAGGCGCGCGGAGCCGCCGAGGCGCTGGCGATGATCGAGCCGCTGGAAGGCGCGCTCGGCGGCTATTTCTACTTCTTCGGCGCCCGGGGGGCGCTGCTGCTGCAGCTTGGCCGCGAGACCGAGGCGAAGCAGGCCTTCGACCGCGCCATCTCGCTCGCCAACACCGCCGCCGAAGCCGCCCACATCCGCGGCCAGATCGACCGGCTGACCGCCGCCGCGGCTAGCGGATCTTGACCTGCACCGAGCCCTGCGGGCTCTCCAGGATGAAGCTGTCGCCGGACTTCTTGTCCTTCGGATAGGCGACGCAGGTGACGCTGGGGTCCATGTTCGAGCTGGTGCAGAGCTTGTCGCCGTCGATCTTCCAGGTCCCGGTGACCTGACCGTCCATGGCCGTGAACTTGCCGTCCGGCGTGTAGGTCACCGCGATGTCCATGTCCTGCACCGTCAGGACGATCCCGTGGGTGGTCACCTCGGCCAGGGTGTCGGCGAAGGCTGGCGTGGCCAGGGTGGCGGGGACGATCGCCAAAGCGGCCAGGCCGATGATCAGTTTGCGCATGGAATGCTCCTCCTAAAGCGCCGGTCGGTCTCAATTAGGTTTATGATATAGACTTGTTTATCATAGGCCGTCAAGTCACTGGGCGGCCGGGCGGCGAACCGCCCTCAGGTGCGCTTGGGGATCACCGGCAGCAGGACGTGGCTCGGTCGCCCGACATCCACGAAGACGGTGTTCTTCGCCACGCGCCGCGTCAGGCCGGTGGCTTCCGGCGCGCCGGTGTTCGGGTTGACGTCGAAGTGTGGGAAATTGCTGGACGAGATGTCCAGGCGGATGCGGTGGCCGGCCTTGAACAGGTTGGAGGTCGGGAAGGCGGCGACCTTGACCTTGTAGACTTGGCCCGGCGTCATCAGCGACGGCGCCTCCCAACTGTCGCGGTAGCGGCAGCGCAGGATCCCGTCGGTGAGGTTCAGCGCATAGCCGTCCGGATAGTCCTCGCTGGGCGGATAGACGTCGATCAGCTTGAGGGTGAAGTCGGTGTCGGGCGCATCCGAAGCGATCCAGAGATTGGCCTCGATGGCGCCGGTGACCTCGAGGTCGGCGGTGAGCGGCGGGGTCTGGAAGACCAGCACGTCGGGCCGCGCTTCCAGCGGCAGGTAGGGCGCGCGGGAGCCATAGACCGTGGGGCCCTCGCGCTGGTCGTAGCCGCCGCCGCGCATCAAGGGCTCGCCGGAGGTGATGGTGCCGCCGATGCTGGGGACCGGATGGTTCGGATCGAAGTCGTAGCTGATCGGCGGCGCGTCGGCCTTGGGCTGGTCGGCCGAAAGCCCACCGTCGGCGTGCAGGTGGAAGGCGGTGAGCCGGGCGTCGGCGATCGGCCAGGCCGATTCCGTGCGCCAAGCCCCGCCGTGCATCAATCGGCCCTGCGGCGTCTTGCGACCGGAGCCGCCGCCCATCACGAACAGCCGCACCGGCGGTTCGGGATCGGTCAGGCTGGAGCGCTTCAGGTGCCGTTCGAACCAGGCGAGCCGCTGGGCGTCGTAGTCGGCGTGGCCCAGGGCATCCAGCGTCGAGCCCGGCCCGAACTCGATGTCGCCGGCATAGGTGGTCGAGCGCGCGCCATGGGTCCAGGGTCCCATGATCAGCCGCACCGGCCCCTTCTTCAGCTTCGACAGAGCCACATAGTTGTCGGTCGTCGAGCGGGAATAGGCGTCGTACCAGCCGGACATGTGCACCATGGCCGCATCGGAGAACTGGCCATAGAAGCCCTCGGCGTAGATGCCGACCTGTTTCCAGTAGGCGTCGAAAGTCCCGTGCCGCCACTGGTCCAGCACATAGGCCTCGTAGTCCGGGATCAGGGACAGCGGCGTGTGGCCGGGCTTCCAGGGCATGGAGGCGAACCAGGCCTTCAGGTCGACGCCCTTCAGAGCGGCCATCAGGCGGGGATTCTTCTGCGCTTCCGGGCTCTCAAGGCCGAGGTTATAGGCCCATGTCACCTGCTTCAGCTCAAACGCGCCGCCCTGGCGGATGCCGTCCTGGTAGGCGTTGGCAAAGCCGCCGCAGTCCAGGAACATCGCCTTCAGACCCGGCGGATTGAGGCAGGCCAGCGCCCCTTGCGTGTGGGCCGCGTAGGAGAGGCCCATGGTCCCG